>DASRII010000238.1:0-15856 GCA_035650075.1 Micromonosporaceae bacterium
CAGCGCGCGGGTCGAGGCGTTCTGCTTCGGTACCCGGCTCACGCGCATCACCCGCGCGCTGGAGCGGCGCCGGGTCGACGACGCGATGGACCAGGCCGCCAGGAGCGTCTTCGACTGGGAAGGCGGTACCCGCATCGGCGACTCGCTGGACACGTTCGTGCGGCACTGGGGACGGCGTGGCGTATGCCGGGGCGGGATCGTGGTGATCTGCTCCGACGGGCTCGACCGCGGTGACCCGCAGGTCCTGGCGAATGCGATGGAGAGGCTGGCCCGGCTGTGCCACCGGGTGGTATGGATGAACCCCCACAAGGGCAACAACCGGAACTTCCAGCCGAGCACGCTCGGCATGATGGTGGTGGCACCGCACATCGACGTGCTGCTGTCGGGGCACAATCTGCACAGCCTGGAGGAGTTCGCGGCCTTGCTGCCCGCGCTGAGTTAGGAGCTGGGCCGGTGAAGTGGAGCGTGTCCATCGTGGCCGAGGGCGACCGCGAGGTCAGCCACGAGGAGGTCGTGGAGCTCGCAGACGCCGTGGCCGGCTGGGGCGGGATCGCCTCCGGCATCGGCGCGCAGCACTACGGCGCCCAGCTGGTCGTCGAGGCCGATGACCGGGACACCGCGGTACAGCGGGCCACGGACGCGTTCGTCGCCGCCGTCGCGCGGGCGGGCCTGCCGTCGTGGCCCATCACCGAGGTCGACGCGATCAGCGAGGCCGACGACGAGCTCGGCTACCTCGAATGATCAGGCTCGGTTCGCTGGCCGGCTACCCCTTCGACGGGCCCCGGCTGCTCGGTGGCTGGACCCCGCCGGCGAGTCCAGCGGTGTACGCCATCATGTACAAGCCGGATCCCGAGAACAGGCGCGAGACGTACGCGGTCATCTACGTCGGGCACGCCGACGACCTGTCGGCCGAGCGGTTCCCGTTCCACCACCCGCGCGCGCAGTGCTGGATCCGGCGGGCCGGAAACCGTTGGCAGATCTACATCTGCACGTACGAGGTACCCGGCGGGCTGCGCTCGCACCGCGAGGAGATCGCGCGGGAGCTGGCCGCCATCTACCGCCCGAGCTGCAACGAGCAGCGGTACGAGCGGGCGTGGAAGGACGAGTGGATCGGCGAGTACACGGCACCGACCACCGGTCCCCTCACGACCGGCCGCGACCCCGGCGACCCTAGCTAGTCGGCCGAGTGCCGGCCTCCGAGGGCCGTCGCATAGCCGACGGCGTCGTGCAGCCGCGAGCGGCGCCGCCCCGAAGCGGGCTGGGCCGGCTGGCGCTGGGCCGGTACCGCGGGCTGGTACGTCGCGCCGGTGACGATGCCCTCGGCCATGCCGTACAGCAGCGGCAGCGCGCCGGCGATGACCCCGCCGGTCTGGTTGATGCGTTCCACGCCGGGTTCGATGGCCTGTGCGTGCCCCCGGATCGTGTGCACGATCTCGGCGCACTCCTCGAGGTTGGTGGCGATCCGCTTCAGCTGGCCACCGACGACGAACAGGTAGAACGCGAGCCCGGCGATCAGCAGGGCGATGTCGACGACCGACAGGATGACCAGAGTGTCCATTGGCGGTTACGACCTCACCTTGTCGAGTACGCGGCCCAGGAACAGGTGATGCTGGAGACCTTCGGCGAGGACGGCGTCCACGCGCTCGGCGGTCTCACCGATCAGGGCGGTGTTCGCGGTGTTGGCGGCGGCGGCGCGCAGGCTGTCCCGCACCTTGACCACCCGCTTGTCGATCCGGCGGACCAGGATGACGAGGATCGTGAGCAACGCGGCGACGGCGACCACGATCGCGAGCCCGCCGTAGATCGCGCCCCACCACAGGTCCTCCTGCGTCGGGGTGAGCGCGTATACCATCGTCAGCCTCCCAGCCGTGTGCGTCCGCGGTTCAGTCCGGCGACGATGACCTCGGCGTGGTCGATCGTCGTGTTCAGCTCTCTCAGCGCCGCGGTGTTGTGTACCGACTCGGTGAGCGAGTCGTTGATCATCTTGGCTTCCTTGCCGATCGACGCCGCCAGCACCAGGATCGGCACCACGAGGGCGACCACCACCAGCACCACGGCGATGGTGATCCCGTAGCCCAGCATCCAGCCCGGGTTGTCGCTCATGATTTCACCTCACGGATCGTGTTCGCCTCGACGAACTGCACGAGTGACTTGGTCGGGTTGGGGATACGGTGCACGACCACGACGTGCTTGGCGACCTCGGCCATCAGCTCGTCCCGGGTTGGCGCGGTGAACTGCGTCTTGCACACGGGGCTGCCGCAGCGGAACTCGTACATCGTCGGCTCCTCCCGCTCAGATCGATTCGCAGAAGTCGCGGACCGGCTTCAGGCTCGCGTTGACCGACGGCAGGGCCTGCGGCACCGTACGGGTCTGGTGGGCGACGACCCACACCCCGACGATCACGGTACCCAGCGTCTGCCGGATGGCCCGGAGATGGAAGATGACCCGCAGCAGACCCAGCGCCGCGGCGGCGATGATCAGCGCGGTGATGGCCAGGGTCACCCAGGCAGGTGCCGGCATGACAAGTCCTTTCTCTACTCGGGCAGGAGTTTCGCGACGGAACCCGCGTACCGCACCGCGCCCTGGGCGACATCCTTGATGGTGCGGTCGGTGACGGCCAGCATCTCCGGTACGTCGTCTAGCTCGCCGGTCAGCGCGACACCGCCGGCGAGGATGTTGTCGGTTGCCCCGCGGATCCGCTCCAGCGCCGCGAGTACGCGGTTGAGCAGCGCGACGAGCACAGGGACCACGACGAGCAACAGGATCCCGTTGCCGATCCACCACAGTGTCATCAGTGGTCTCCTCAGTTCGGGTTGGGCTGGTAGGGCAGGAAGAAGCGACGCAGCACGCGGGCGAGCGCCAGCCGCATCGCGCGCAGCCCGATGGTGAAGCCGCTGGCCGAACGCGTCGCTCCGGCCCGGTCCGGAGACAGGCCCCGGTCCATGGCGTCGATCCGGGTCTGCATGTTCGTGGCGAAGTCGCGCATCAGGATCGCGCTGACGTCCGAGATCATGCCGCGGCCGTACTGCGCGGCCGCCCCGGACAGCTGCAGGTCCTGGCTGACCTCGACGCGGGTACCGCCGCGGGCCGGCGTCAGCGTCGCGGTGACCAGCATGGCCGCCTGACCCCGACCCTTGTCGTCCGCGCCGGCCGCGTCGACGACGATGCGCTTCGCCGCGTCGTCCCGCTCCTTGATCCGCGCGGTACCGGCGAACTGCAGCTTCACCGGTCCCATCCGGATCATGACGCGACCGCGGTACGCGTTGTCGCCGAGGTTCTCGGTCAGTTCCGCACCGGGCAGGCAGGCGGCGACCTGCGGGATGTTGTCGAAGAACCGCCAGACCTTGTCGACCGGCTGGGCGACCTCGAAGGCGTTCTCGATCAGCATCAGGCCTCCTGGGTGGCGTGGTGGGCGTGCGGATCCTTCGCGAAGGCTTTCCGGCAGCCGACACAGCAGAAGTAGTAGGTCACACCGTCGTGCTCGAACGGATGGCTGGACGCGTCGACGCGTACCGTCATGCCACAGATCGGATCGCGCGCCTCGGCGGGCGGCTTCGCCTCGCCCTCGGCGGACGTCGGTGCCAGCTCGCCCGTGGCCCGCAGCTGGACCAGCTGGGCGAGCACCGCGACGGCGATCTCGCGGTGGGTGGTGTGACCGAGGTCGAGCCCGACCGGTACGTGGACCCGGTCGAGCAGGTGCCGCGGCACCCCACGGTCGGCGAGGTAGCCGAGGACCGCCTCGCCGCGCTTGTGTGAGGCGACCATTCCCACGAACGCGGGGAACGCCGACACCGCGGTTTCGACCGCCTCCTCGTCGCCGTGCCCCTGGGTGGCGACCACGACGATCGAGCGGGTGTCCAGTTCCGCCGCGGAGAACTCGGATCCGTCACGGACGTCGGCCCGCCAGCCGAGCACCCGGGCAAGCTCCGCGAGGGTATGTGCCATCGGCGAGCGGCCGACGATGATCAGCCGTGGCGTCGGGATCACGGGTTCGATGTAGACCTGCAAGGCACCCTCGCTCTGGCAGGAGATCGGGACGGCTACCATCCCCTCCGGAATGGCGGTACCGAACTGCTCCGGAGCGCCGAGCAGCAGCAGCTTCGGCTGCCGTTCGGCGATGACCTGCCGGGCCTCGCGGACGACCACCGGCTCGGCGCAGGCACCGCCGATCCAGCCGTACAGCTGGCCGGTAGCGGTCACGATCGCCCGCGATCCGGCCTGACCCGAGGACGGTCCCTGCCGCCAGACCACCGTCGCGAGCGCGAACTCCTCGCCGCGGCGCGACAGCTCATCGGCTCGTTCGAAGATGTCCCAACTCATTACCTACTACCTCAGTCCGTCCGGATCGGGGGTGCGCCGGATATGTCGCGGCGGGTCGCCAGGGCCTCGAAGACCCGGTCGGGCAGCAACGGCATGTCGATGTTGCGGACGCCGCTCTCCCCGATCGCGTCCAGTACCGCGTTGACGAACGCGGCCGGACCGCCGACGGTGGCGCACTCGCCCACGCCCTTGGCGCCGATGGGGTGGTGCGGGGAAGGCGTGACGACCTCGTGCAACTCGTAGCCCGGGGTCTCCCACGCGGTGGGCAGCAGGTAATCCATGTAGTTGGACCCGATGCAGTTGCCCTGCGCGTCGAAGGTGATGAACTGCATGTTGGCCATCGCGTACGCCTCGGTCAGTCCACCCATGATCTGTCCTTCGACGATCATCGGGTTGATGCGTACGCCGCAGTCGTCGACGGCGACCACCCGCAGCACGTCCCAGACCCCGGTCTGCGGATCGACCTCGACGGTCACGATGTAGCAGCCGAAGGGCCAGGTGAGGTTGGGCGGGTCGTAGTACGCGACGTTCTCCAGGCCGGGCTCCATGCCGTCGGGCATGTTGCTGTACGCGGCCATCGCGCACTCCTGGATGGTCACGCCCCGGTCGGGTGCGCTGCGGACGTAGAAGCGGCCGAGCTCCCACTCGATGTCCTCTTCGGACACTTCGAGCAGATGGGCGGCGAGCTTGCGGGCCTTGGCCCGGACCTTGCGGGACACCATCGCTACCGCCGCGCCGGCCACCGGCGTGCTCCGCGAGGCATAGGTACCCATGCCGAACGGCGCGGTGTCGGTATCGCCCTCCTCCACCGTGACGTCGTCCGCCGGGATGCCCAGCTCGTGGGCCACGATCTGGGCCCACGTCGTCTCGTGGCCCTGGCCCTGGGTCTTCGCCCCGGTACGCAGGATCGCCTTGCCGGTCATGTGCACGCGAAGCTCGGCGGCGTCGAACATCTTGATGCCGAGGATGTCGTACTCGCGGCTGTTCCCGGCGCCCAGCGGCTCGCTCATCGTGGAGATGCCGATGCCCAGCAGGCGGCCCTGCTGCCGGGCTTCTTCCTTCTGCTTCAGGAAGTCGTCGTACCCGATGGCGTCCAGCCCGACGTCGAGGCACTTGCTGTACTGACCAGAATCGGTCAGGAACCCGAACGGCGTGCGGTGCGGGAAGTCGTCGTCGCGGACGAAGTTGGCGCGCCGGAACTCGGCCTGGTCCATGCCGAGGTCGGAGGCTGCCGCCTGCATCATCCGTTCCTGGAAGAACATGGCCTCGGTGATCCGGAACGAGCAGCGGTACGCGACCCCGCCCGGCGCCTTGTTCGTGTACACCCCCCGCGCCATGAGGTGGGCGGCGGGAATGTCGTAGCAGGCGAAGGCCGAGTGCATCAGCCCGATCTTGAACTTGCTCGGCTGGGCGTCGGAGAAGAACGCGCCGTGGTCGGAGTACGTGAGCATCCGTACGCCGAGAATCTTGCCGTCCTGCCGGAGCGCCAGCTCACCGCGCAGGTAGATGTCCCGGCCGAAACCCGTGGAGATCAGGTTGCCGGTCTTGTCCTCGATCCACTTCACCGGCCGCTCGAGCAGGATGGAGGCGAGGATCGACATGACGTAGCCCGGGTATACCGGCACCTTGTTGCCGAAGCCCCCGCCGAGGTCCGGCGAGACGATGCGGATCATGTGCTCGGGCAGCTCGGCGACCAGCGCCACCGCGGCGCGGATGATGTGCGGCGCCTGCGTGGTCATGTACACGGTCAGCTTGGACGTAGCCCGGTCGAAGTCGGCGATCGACCCGCAGCACTCGATCGGTGACGGGTGCGAGCGCGGGTAGTGCAGCTCGAGCCGCGACACCAGATCCGCCTGCGCGAAAGCCCGCTCGGTACCGTCCTTGTCCCCGACCTCCCAGTCGAAGACGACGTTGTCGTGCTGGTTCTCCTTGTCGTCGCGGATCAGCGGCGCGCCCTCGGCCAGCGCCTGCCTCGGGTTGACGATCACCGGCAGCGGCTCGTAGTCGACGACGATCGCCTCGCACGCGTCCTTGGCGACGTACGGGTCGTCGGCCACCACGCAGGCGACCTCCTGGCCCTGGAAGCGGACCTTGTCCGTGGCCAGCACGGCCTGCGTGTCGTACGACAGCGTCGGCATCCAGGCCAGGTTGCGGGCCGCCATCATCTCGCCGGTGAGGACGAGCCGGACGCCGGGGATCGCCCACGCCTTGCTGGTGTCGATCGACCTGATCCGCGCGTGCGCCAACGGGCTGCGCAGGATCTCCATGTGCAGCATGCCCGGTAGCACGATGTCGTCGACGTAACGGCCCTTGCCCCGGATGAAGCGGTTGTCCTCGACGCGCTTGCGGCTCGAGCCCAGCCCGCCGATCTTGATCTCGTCGCGTGCCTGCGTCACGATGATGGCTCCCGTCTGCTCAGCCCGCGGACTGCATCTTCTTGGCGGCCCACAGCACGGACTTGACGATGTTCTGGTAGCCGGTACAGCGGCAGAGGTTGCCCGACAGCGCCCACCTGATCTCGTCCTCGGTCGGGTTGGGGTTCTCCTCCAGGAGCGCCTTGGCGGTCAGCATCATGCCCGGCGTGCAGAAGCCGCACTGCAGGCCGTGCTCGTCCTTGAACCCTTCCTGGATCGGGTGCAGCTCGCTCGACCCGGCCAGACCCTCCACTGTGGTCACTTCATGGCCGTCGGCCTGTACCGCGAGCATCGTGCAGCTCTTGACGGGCTTGCCGTCGAACAGGACCGTGCACGCGCCACAGTTGGTCGTGTCGCAGCCGGTGTGGGTACCGGTCAGCTTCAAACCCTGGCGCAGCAGGTGAGCCAGCAGCAGCCGCGGCTCGATGTCGGCCGTGCGCGGCTCGCCGTTGACCGTGATGGTGACCCGCCGCGTGGGTACGTCACCGCCCGGCCGTTCACGGATCTCCTCGAACAAGCTGCTCATATCAGGCTGCCCTCCCGTTGGGCTGTGCGACGCGGGTCAAGATGCGCTGGACGAAGGTTCGTACGATGTGCCGCTTGTATTCCGCGCTGCCCCGGTGGTCGCTCCTGGGCTGGGCCGCGGCGGCAGCCAGCTCGGCGGCGTGGTTGATGCGGTCGGGGGCGAGTGGGGCGCCCACCAACGCCTGCGCGGCATCCGTGGCGGAGATCGTCGAACCACCCACTCCGGTCAGCCCGATTCCGGCCCGGCTGACGACCCCGCCGGACATCTCGACCGCGACCGCGACGCCGGCCGTCGCGAAGTCACCGACGCGGCGCTCGAGTTTCAGGTACCCGCCGGCGGCGATCCCCTTCGGCGCCGGGATCACGGCCTCGACGGCGATCTCGTCGTAGCCGAGAGCGTTCTGGAACGGGCCGGTGACGAACTGCGCCATCGGGATCTTGCGTCGGCCCTTGGATCCCTGCGCGACGACGTAGCCAGCGAGCGCGGTGACTACCGACGCCCAGTCCCCCTGCGGGTCGGCGTGGCACAGCGAGCCCACCAACGTCCCGCGGTTGCGCACGATCGGGTCGGCGACGAGCGGGGCGGCCGCGGCCATCGTGGGCTGGCGGGCCGGCAGGATCGTCGAGCGCTCCAGATCGGCGTGCCGGCACAACGCTCCAATGTGGATGGTGCCGTCGGGGTCCACCTTGTGGTAGTCCAGCCCCGGCACGCCGTTGATGTCGACGAGCAGCTCGGGTGACGCGAAGCGCAGCTTCAGCAACGGAATGAGGCTCTGCCCACCGGCGAGCACCTTCGCCTCACCGCCGCCCTCCTGCAGCAGGGCCACTGCCTCGTCGATCGAGCGCGGTGCCTCGTAGCGGAACCGGGACGGGTACATCCTGCCTCCTGGTCAGATCGTCGAAGGGGTTGGCGCGCCAGCGCTGACCCCTTCGACGGAAGATCGAGCCGGCATCGTCGAAGGGGTTGGCGCGCCAGCGCTGACCCCTTCGACGGAAGATCGAGCCGGCATCGTCGCTTCGGGGTCCGCGACCGCGACGGGCATCGATTCCGCCTCGGGATCGGGCCGGGGCCGCTGGTGCGGTGGCCACGGACCTTGTACCGGTTGGGCGGCTACCTTGAGGTACTCGACGATCTGCGGGAATGCCCACACAGTGGGACTCTTGCCAGTCTTCGGTGTGTTTTCGATCAGTTCGTACAGTCGCGGGTTACCCATATGTCCGCTCGATCCGACCGCCATGACCGATGCCTCTCCTTCGGACAGCGCGCGGCAGCGCCATCGCCGGTGGTGCGCGGCCATGGTTGCGCTTACGCGTACCTACTCGCAATCGTTGATTAAGTAATTGCTTACGTCGCTCTGTGTTTTGATCAGGTATCACCGGCGCAAGGGCTGGTACGTCCGCATTTGACCGAGTCAAGGCACTGCTTAGGTCGCGGTTGACATCGTCGGGACCGATGAGCCCAATGGGTTCCATGCAAGTCCCGGCCCCGTTCGACTACGAACGGGCGACGAGTGTCGACCACGCGATCCAGCTGCTCGACCGGCTGGGCAGTACCGCGCGCGTGGTAGCCGGTGGACACAGCCTGCTGCCGATGATGAAACTCCGGCTGGTCAACTTCGAGTACCTGATCGACATCAACGACCTGCACCGCGATCTCGGCTACGTCCGCGTGGAGCCGGCGCAGATCCGGATCGGGGCGATGACGCGCCATCGCGAGCTGCTCGAGAGTCCCGAGCTGCTCAGGCTGTTCCCGATCTTCCACGACGCCGAGCGAGTCATCGCCGACCCGCTCGTCCGCAACCGGGGCACGATCGGCGGGGCGCTGTGCCAGGCCGACCCGTCCGAGGACCTCTCCGCCGTGTGTACGACCCTGGACGCGAGCTGCGTGATCCGCGGCGTCGGTGGCGAGCGGGTCGTGACGATGGCCGAGTTCTACCGAGGCCCGTACGAGACGGCCGTCGGCCCCGCCGAGATGCTGACCGAGATCCGCATTCCGGTACGGCCCAACGGTTCCAGCGCCTTCGAGAAGGTGGGCCGCCGCGCGGGCGACTGGGCCGTGGTGTCCTGCGGGGTCGGCGTCTGGCTGGACGATGGCGCGATCGCCGATGCTCGGGTCGGGCTGGCCGCCGTCGGGCCCAACACCACCGGGATACCGGCGGTCTCCCAGGCGTTGCACGGCCGGCCGCCGTCGGAGGAGCTCTACGCCGAGGCCGGTGCCATCGCGGCCGAGTACTGCACGCCAGTCACCGACCAGCGCGGCACCGCCGACTACAAGCGCCACCTCGCGGCCGAGCTGACCAAGCGGGCACTGCGCCGGGCGGTGGCCCGCGTCGCCGGCCCGGGGGCCGGCGCGGACAAAGGCGTCGGGTGACCCATGCAGGTCACGATGAGGGTCAACGGTGCCGAGGTGACCTGCGAGATCGAGGCCCGCCTGCTGCTCGTGCACTTCCTGCGCGACCACCTCGGGTTGACCGGTACCCATTGGGGCTGCGACACCAGCAACTGCGGCGCCTGCGCGGTCTGGCTCGACGGTGAGCCGGTCAAGTCGTGCACCGTGCTGGCCGCGATGGCCGCCGGGCACGACGTCCGTACCGTCGAGGACCTGGAGCGGTTCGGCGAGCTCGATCCCGTCCAGCGCGGGTTCATGGAATGCCACGGGTTGCAGTGCGGCTTCTGCACACCCGGGATGCTGATGACCGCGCGGGCTCTGCTCGACCGCAACCCCAGCCCGTCGGAGCAGGAGATCCGCGAGGCCATCTCGGGTCAGGTCTGCCGGTGTACCGGTTACGCCACGATCGTGCGGTCGGTCCAGTGGGCCGCGGCCGAGGAAGCCGGCACGCGAGTTGCGGACAGCTCATGAGTCGGTTCGTGAACAACGATTTGAGGCCTATCGGTCACGGTCGGATGCTGCGCAAGGAGGACCCTCGGTTCATCCGCGGCAAGGGTCGCTTCATCGACGACATCGCGCTGCCGGGCATGCTGCATCTGGCGATACTGCGCGCACCTATCGCACACGGCCGGGTGCTGCGCGTGGACATCAGCGCCGCCGAGGCGCACCCGAAGGTGAAGCTCGTCGTCACGGGCGCGATGCTCGCCGACCGGGGGCTCGCCTGGATGCCGACCCTGTCGAACGACGTGCAGGCGGTGCTGGCTACCGACAAGGTGCGCTTCCAAGGGCAGGAGGTGGCCTTCGTCGTCGCCGAGGATCGCTACGCGGCCCGGGACGCGCTCGAGCTCATCGACGTGGAGTACGAGCAGCTGCCGGCCGTGGTGAACGCCCGCACCGCGCTCGACCCGGGCGTGCCGGTGATCCGCGACGATCTCGCGGGCAAGACCGACAACCGCTGCTTCGACTGGGAGACCGGTGACCGGGCCGCGACCGACGCGGTGTTCGCGCGGGCGGACGTCGTCGTGAGCCAGGACATGGTGTACCCGCGCGTCCATCCCGCGCCGCTGGAGACGTGTGGTGCGGTGGCCGACCACGACCCGGTCGACGGCACGCTCACGCTGTGGTGCACGACCCAGGCGCCGCATGCCCACCGGACGCTGTACGCGACAATCGCCGGACTGCCCGAGCACCAGATCAGGATCATCGCACCCGACATCGGCGGTGGCTTCGGCAACAAGGTGCCTATCTACCCGGGGTACGTCTGCGCGATCGTCGCCTCGCAGCTGCTCGGCCGGCCGGTCAAGTGGACGGAGGACCGCTCGGAGAACCTGACCAGTACCGCGTTCGCCCGCGACTACCTCATGCACGGCGAGATCGCGGCTACCCGGGAGGGCAGGATCCTCGCCATCCGGACCCGCGTGCTGGCCGACCACGGCGCGTTCAACGGCGTCGCGGCACCGGTCAAGTACCCCGCCGGCTTCTTCGGGGTCTTCACCGGCAGCTACGACCTCGAGGCCGCGTACTGCGCGATGACGGCCGTCTACACCAACAAGGCGCCGGGCGGGGTGGCGTACTCGTGCTCGTTCCGCGTCACCGAGGCCGTGTACCTGGTCGAAAGGCTCGTCGACTGCCTGGCCCACGAGCTGGACCTCGACCCCGTCGAACTGCGCCTGCTCAACCTGCTGCAGCCGGAGCAGTTCCCGTACCGGAGCCGGACCGGGTGGGTCTACGACTCCGGTGACTACGAGACCACGCTGCGCGAGGCGGTACGGCTGGCCGGCTACGACGACCTGCGCCGCGAGCAGGCGGAGAAGCGGGCGCGGGGCGAGCTGATGGGCATCGGTGTCTCCTTCTTCACCGAGGCCGTCGGTGCCGGACCGCGCAAGGACATGGACATCATGGGTCTGGGTATGGCGGACGGTGCCGAACTGCGCGTGCACCCCACCGGTACGGCCGTGCTGCGGGTGTCGTGCCAGTCGCAGGGCCAGGGCCACGAGACGACGTTCGCGCAGATCGTCGCCGAGGAGATCGGCATCCCGCCGGCGGACGTCAAGGTTGTGCAGGGCGACACCGACCAGACACCGTTCGGACTCGGTACCTATGGCAGCCGCTCCACGCCGGTATCCGGAGCCGCGGCGGTTCTGGTCGCCCGCAAGGTCCGGGACAAGGCGCGGCTCATCGCGTCCGCGATGCTCGAAGTCTCGGTGACCGACCTCGAATGGACCGCGGGCTCGTTCCATGTCGTGGGCGACCCGACCATGTCGGTCGGCATCCGGGACATCGCGATGCGCGCGCACGGACCCGGCGACCTGCCGGACGGCGTCGACGGCGGGCTCGAGGCACAACTGCACTACAACCCCGAGAACCTCACCTACCCCTACGGCGCGTACATCTGCGTCGTCGACGTCGATCCCGGTACGGCCGCGGTGACGGTGCGCCGGTTCGTCGCCGTGGACGACTGCGGTACGCGGATCAATCCCATGATCATCGAAGGGCAGGTACACCGCGGCCTCACCGACGGGGTCGGCATGGCACTCATGGAGATCCTCGCGTTCGACGAGCTCGGAAACTGCCTCGGCGGATCTTTGATGGATTACCTGCTGCCCACCGCGCTCGAGGTACCGGACTGGGAGACGGGATTCACCGTGACCCCGTCCCCGCACCACCCGATCGGCGCGAAGGGAATCGGTGAGTCCGCGACCGTCGGCTCGCCTCCCGCGGTGGTCAACGCGGTCGTCGACGCGCTGCGGCCGTATGGTCTTCGACACGTCGACATGCCACTGACCCCGTCCCGAGTCTGGGAAGCCATCCGCGGCAACGCTCAGCCGCCCTGCTAACTCCAGAGCGTCACGTGGATCGACGGCTTGAAGCGGCCGACGGTGACCCCCGAGCCACGCAACATGGCTTGCGTAGCCCGCGGAGTGGTGACGAAGCGAGCCAACTCCGCCGCTGTCGGGGGTGCCTGCGGCGGGGCCAGCGTGAGGATGCTCCAGGCGCCGTGGGCGTGCAGCGACTGGGCCGATACCTGCCTCAGGTCGCCGTTGATCAGGTCCTGTGAGACCGCGAACGACACCACGAGCGCCAGTCCCTTGCCCCGCTTCGCTTCCTCGACCGCCGCCGCATGGCTCTGGAAAATGCGCTGATGGTCCTCGGGTACGTTGATCCGGCGTAATATGTCCGGAATGACTCCTGTGTCGTACGCCGCCGACGGACCGAGCAACCACGCCTGCTCGCGTAGCGCGCTGGCGCCCGGCTGGAGTCTGGTCATCGGGTGGTCCGGTGCCGCGACCGCGACGACCTGATAGTTCAGGAAATGGGTGGTGGCGATCGAGGCGTCCACGTGGCTGGGTCGGGGACCGATTGCCGCGTCGACCGAACGGGTCAGCAACAGCGACTCGAAGTGGCGCGGATCATGGCTGCTCAGCTCGACATCCAGGTCGTTCGCGCGGTCGGCGAACAGGTCGAACAGGCCGGGCGCGGCGTGCTCCGCGAACAGGGCCGACGTGGCCACGCGCAGCAACCGCCGGCCACCGCCCGCCTGTCGGACCTCGATGATCGTACGGTCCTGCAGGCTGAGCATCTCCGCCGCCCGACTGGCCAGACGCAGTCCGCCCGGAGTGAAGGCCAAGCCCGCGGACGTCCGGACGAACAGCTTGTCGCCGAGCTCCTTGCGTAGCTGGCCGACGTGCAAGGACACCGCGGCCTCGGATACCTCCAGATCCGCCGCCGCCTGCTTGACCGAACCCAACCGGACCACCGCGGCGAAAGCGCGCAACTGAGTCGGCGTCACACCCTTACCTTCCGCGACGGTCACCTGGACGCGGCCATTCTAGATCTACCGGAGCCGACCGTCGGGGTCCCGCCCGGACGGTTCCGCTCGCTGGCGACCGTCCACAGTAGATCTGACCGTTCGGGGTTGCGGAACGCGGCAGCGGGTAACTAGTAATGTCAGCTACGTCTAAGCGAGGATGGCGAAAACGATGTCGGAGGACGACCCAACAAGGATCGCGCTCGTATCGACCTTCCTCCCCCGTCGTTGTGGGTTGGCGACATTCACCGACGATCTCCGTACCGCGCTGTGCGGCGTGGCACCGCGGTGGCAGATCGACATATGCGCCGTCGACCGCGACGGCTTGGCGTACGGAACCGAGGTAACCACGGTGATCCGCCAGGACGTTCCCGCGGACTACCGCCGCGCCGCGCGGGCACTCGCGGACGCGGGCACGGATCTGGTCATGATTCAACATGAATACGGCATATTCGGCGGCCACGACGGCGGGTACGTACTGCATCTCGCGGCCGGACTGCGCGAGTACGGCGTACCGTACACCGTCACGTTGCACACCGTGCCCTCCCGGCCGACAACCGGGCAGGCGGCAACCCTGGCCGAGCTGTGCCGGCACGCCGCCCGGGTGACCGTGTTCACCGATACCGCGGGTCGGCTCGCGGTCGAGACCGGTCTGGTCGGGCGCGCGGCGCTGGCGACGGTACCGCATGGTGCGCCGGACATCCTCCGGTCCTTTGTGGACCCCGACTCGGTCGGGCCCGCGGCACGCACCGCACTGGACCGGACCGCCGACACCCGAGTACTCGCGACGTTCGGGCTGCTCGGTCCCGGCAAGGGTGTCGAGCACGCGATCGCCGCGCTACCGGCGGTCATCGCGAGGCATCCCGACGTCGTTTACCTCGTCGCCGGCGCCACGCACCCCGAGGTGGCCCGGCACACCGGTGAGGCGTACCGGCAGCGGCTGGCGCGGCTGGCCGCCGACCACGGCGTCAGCGAGCACGTCCACTTCCTCGACGCGTTCCTCTCCGCATCGGAACTGGCGGTGCTGCTCGCCCGGACCCACGTGTTCCTGACGCCGTACCGGTCCCCGGACCAGATCTGTTCCGGCGCGCTGACCTTCGCCCTCACCGCCGGCTGTCCGGTCGTGTCCACGGACTACCGGTACGCCCGGGATCTGCTCGCCGCCGACGGTACCGGTGACCCGCCGGGTGTCCTCGTGCCGTGCGGGGATGTCGGGGCACTCGCCGCGGCAGTGGGCGACCTGCTGGACGATCCCGACCGCTGGCGGCGGGCCGGACTGGCGGCGGACTCGCTCGGCTCCCGGTTGACCTGGCCGTCGGTGGCGACGAGGTTCGCCGACGTGATCGGCTCGATCCTCCGGCCGCGGCGACCCGCTCCGGCCGAGGTGGTCACGGTGCCGCGGGTCCGCCTGGACCACCTGCGCCGGCTCACCGACGAGATCGGCATCATCCAGTTCGCCGAACGGGACGTACCGGCAACCGACTCCGGGTACTGCGTCGACGACGTCGCCCGGCTGGGCATCGTCGCCGCCGGGCTGTCCCGGCTACCCGGCCTCGACGATCCGGCACTGGCGCGATGGCAGATCGGCTGCGTCCGGTTCCTGGCGGCGGCGACATCCGTCGGCGGGATGCACAACCTCATGACGTACCACGGCGCCTGGCTCGACCGGCCACACCTCGGCGACCACGTCGGCCGCGCGGTCTGGGGCCTGGGAGTCCTGGCCGCCACCGGTACGGCCGAGGTCGGCGGGCACAGCCTCCGCGCGCTGGAGCGGCTGCTCGATCTCGTGGAACGGCTGTGCCACCCGCGCTCGGTCGCGTACGCACTGCTCGGGCTGGCGGCGCTGGCCGATCCCCCGCCGCGCGTACGGATCCTGCTCGGCCGCGGCCTCGCCCGGCTGACCGCTCCACTCGACGAGGGGGACGAGCAGCCGATCGATGCCGCGGCCGCGGTACCGCTCTACGACCGGCGCACCGGCGGCTGCCGCGACGGGCTCTCGGACACGATGGCGAACCCGAACCAGGGTGCCGAGTCCACGCTGGCGTACTACCAGGCGATGCTCGCGGTCTTCCACGCCGGACTGCTGTCCATCCCGGGTCCAGATGTGGCGGTACCCCGCCAGTCCCGCCCCCACTTTGCGACCGCGCGGTGAAGGTCGCCGTGCTGGGCCCGGTGGCGTGGCGGACTCCGCCGCGCGCGTACGGGCCGTGGGAACAGGTCGTGTCGGTACTGACCGAAGGTCTGGTGGCGCGCGGCCTCGACGTGACGCTGTTCGCCACCCAGGACTCGGTGACGTCGGCGAAGCTGGACGGGGTGTGCCCTCTACCGTACGGTGAGGACCCGTCGCTGGACGGGCGCGTCTGGGAGGCCCTGCACGTGGCGCACTGCCTGGCCCGCAGC
>DASRII010000239.1:0-33689 GCA_035650075.1 Micromonosporaceae bacterium
ACGGGCCGCCGACCGCGGCGTGGCACCTCGCCGATGCCTTGCGCGGGTACCTCAACTTGCGGATGTACACGCTCGAGTGGCGTGCCGTCGCCGAGGCCGGCCTGGCCGCCGCCGAGGCAACCGGAAGGCCGCTAGCCCGGGCGGCCTGCCACCTGAGTCTCGGCACTCTGGATATGCTGCAGGGCCGCCACGAGCAAGCAATCGAACACCTCACCGAGGCCCGGGCCTATGCCGGGCGCACCAGATGGCAGAAGGGGGTAGCTGCCGCGCTCGGCGTTCTCGGCAGCGTCCACTGGGGTATGGGCCGGCTGGACGAAGCCGCCACCCACTACACCCGGGCGCTGGCTATCAACCGACGAACCGGCTGGCACCCCGGCCAGGTGGGCAACATGCACAATCTCGGCCTTGTCTACTTTGGACTCGGCCGCCTACCGCTGGCCGCCGCCACCTTCACCCAGGCCCTCGAGATCGACCAGCGCTTCGGATCGCGCGCAGGTATCGCCCGGACTATGGCCAACCTCGGCGACGTGCAGCGGTCGCTGGGCCAGCTCGACGAGGCGGCCGCCACGCTCACCAGCGCCCTCAGCCTTGCCCGCGAGATCGGCGACCGTTACACCGAGGCCGGCGCCGAGTGCGCCCTCGCGTCGGTCCACCGCGACGCCCGGCGCTACCGGGAGGCGCAGCATCATGCCAGCGCCGCGGCAGCTCTCGCCCACGACGTCGGCGACCCGATCCTCGAGGCTGATGCCATAGCCGTGTTAGCCGGCGCCCACCATCACCTCCACCACATCCGCCAGGCCGTGGACGGCTACCAGCGCGCGCTGGCCCTCACCCGCGCGGCCGGCGAACCGTACGGCCAGGTCACCGCACTCATCGGCCTCGCCGCCGCCCGCCGCGACGACCGCAAACTCGACGACGCCGCCGACCACTGCCAGGCCGCCCTAGCCACGGCCCGTCACGGCAGATACCGGGCACTGGAAGGACAAGCCCTCACCGTACTGGCCACCATCCACCTCCGCCTTGGTCACCGCGACCAGGCCATCGACGCCATCCAACAGGCAATCCAGGTACACCAGGAGACCGGCCAGCGACTCGAACTCCGCGCCGCCCGCCACATAGCCCAACAATGCGGCCGCCTCAGCCAGCCGCTGGCATCCGCTGAGGAGGAAAGATGAGATCCCCACCCCGCCGATTGGCAATCGTTATAGCACTGCTCGGCTTTATCCTTCCGCTGCTCCCCGCTGTTCCGGCGCAGGCACAGAACGCCGCCACCTAGGCCCTCATCAACGTCAACAACAACGCTCTGGACGTTCGTCGAGTCGGTGGTGGAGGCGTTGGAGGACGGCGGCCGCGGAGTCCTCGACCTTCTCGAAACTCAGCCGGCCGTGGCCGCGCAACATCCGATCGAGATCGCCAGACCAACCACGGTGGCAGAGGAGCGCCGCGTCATCCGATGCACGCTCCGCTACTGCGCCGGAGACCCCGTAGTAACAGCGCATGCGCACTCAAAGTGCGCACCGGTGTGTCAAGATCGTGTCCGAGGGGGGACTTGAACCCCCACGCCCTATACGGGCACTAGCACCTCAAGCTAGCGCGTCTGCCATTCCGCCACCCGGACATGCAGCGTCCACTCTACCTGGAGGGACCGCACGGCCCATCACTGTACACGGCGTTCCGAGGCCCGACTCGGGGAGGGCTGGCGCGGTACGCCGGCGCCAGGCAGCATGACGGCGTGTCCACGCTCACCAATCTCTCCGCGATCGTGGCCGATGCCCGGGCGCGGTACGAGCGGGGCGATCTCCGGTCCGCTCGGGAAGTGCTGATCGAGGCGCTCGTGGTGGCCACGCCGACCCTCGGCGCCGCTGACCGGGACGTCCTGCAGACCAACCGGCTGCTCGCAGCGCTGCACCGGGAGGCCGGTGAGCTGGCGCCGGCGCGCCGGATCCTCGAGGAGGCGATCGTGGCCGGGCAGCGCCGGTGGCCCGACGACGATCCGTTGATGTTGCTGATGGCGTACGACCTGGGCGTCGTGGCGGACGAGTTCGGCAACCGGCACGAGGCGCGACGCAACTTCGGTCTGGTTGCGCGGCTCGGGCCGGACGTGCTCGGACCCGCCCATTCGGTGGTCATGGCGGCCGCCGGGTACCTGGATCCGGAGGCGACACAGGTCCTGCCGGCCGTCCAGGACGGCCCGCCGTGGAACAACAACGACCACGAACCGCGCAAGCGGAGCGAATCGAGCAAGCGAAGCGAACTGGTACAGCATCGGGCACCGCGCCGCCGGCGTACCCTCGTGATCCTGATCGTGGTCATCGTGGCCTTGGCGGTCGTCGCCGCCGCGGCCACAGCGGTGATCGTGCTGCGATCCGGGTGATTCGAACCGACTGACCACTCAGTCGACACGCTGCGGACCTGCGATAACCGGAGTTATCCACAGACGGACACAGTGTGTGTCCACAGCCGCACACAGCGGGTTCCCGAGGCGCTGTACAGCCCATATGATGTGTGCCGGCTTCGGGGAGGAACGCCACGACGAGGGGCGGACCAACAGTGGGTGGACGGCACGGACAGGACGGCCGCAAGCGCGGCAGCGCGGTCACGATCACCACTGTGCTGGGTCTGCTCGTCGCGATGGGCCTGACGCTGTTCGGGCTCGGGGCCGGCGACCAGGCCGTAGCCAACTACGACGCCAGTTCCTGGTTGTGGAGCTCGCCGAAGGGCGAGGTCGCCCTCGTCAACGGGCTGACCAGTCGCGTCGACACGCGCTACCAGGTGCCGGGCGCCACGGGGCACACGATGCAGGTCGCGCAGACCGACCGGTACCTGGTCCTCCGTGATGTCCACAGTGGACAGATCAGCGCGATCGACCCGGCTACGCTGCAGGTGTCGGCGACCATGCAGGCCACCGCGGGCCTCGGGGTGAGCATTGCGCTCAACGGGGACGCGGCGTTCGTCATCGACGCCGTGCAGGGCCTGGTGCGCCAGCTCGATCCGCTGCGCCTGACGCCGATCGGGGAGCCCGTGCGGTTCCCGCCGGGCATCTCCGGCGGTGTGTTCTCGGGCAACGGGCTCTTGTGGCTCGCCGTGCCCACCGAAGGCACGGTCGTCGCGATCGCTCCGGTCCCCGTCGCCCCACAGGGCGGGTCCGGCGGGATCGGCGGCGCGGAAGCGAGCCCCCGAGAGGCCCGCACGATGCCCGTCGCCGCACCGAACCACGACTTGATCATCTCCGCGCTGGACGACGGGGTCGCTGTGCTCGACAAGACCACGGGCCGGTTGACCACGTTGCACGGTGAGGCGGTCCGCTCGGTCGCGCTGAACCTCACTGGACCCTCGGTGATGCCGACCCGCACGATCGGCCGGGACGTGCCCGTGACGCTGGTCGACGACCGGCACGTCTACATCGTCAACGGCGACAAGGTGGTCGATTTCGTCGTGCCCGGCGAGGGGCCGAAGCTGCGCGCGTGCGTCGCGTGGATGCTCCGGTTCTACTGCCCCGACGACGCCACCAGCACGATCTACGCGCTGACCAACACGGGCAAGCTGGTCGACACGATCGTCGTGCGGGGGGCGAACGGACCGCTCGAGCTCGAGGTCCGCGAACACCACCTGTTCGTCAACGCGCCCAACTCGGCGACCGCTCGGGTCGTGGACGAGCAGCACAGGGTCCGGGTGGTCGACAAGTTCGCCAACGACATCGTCGGGGGTGATCCGCCACCGCCGGCCCCGCCCGCTCCCCCGCCGCGGCCGGCCGTCGGCAAGCCCGGTCCGCCGCGCAGCGTCACGGCCTCCGCGGGCGACTCCCGCGCCCGGGTCGGCTGGGGCGCGGCGTCCCCCAACGGGGCGGCCATCACGAAGTACGTCGTCGAAGGCGCCGGCAAGACCGTCGAGGTCGGAGCGAACCAGCGCACCATCGAGTTCACCGGGCTGGTCAACGGCACGACGTACCGCTTCAGCGTCTACGCCGTCAACGCCAAGGGCGCCGGACCCAAGCGCACGAGCAACCCGGTGGTCCCGACCAGGGACGTCCCGGACGCGCCGCCGTCGGTCACCGCAGCGGCCAACGCCGACGGCACGGTCGAGGTCACCTGGCCGGCCGCGAACGGACAAGGGCGGAAGATACTCCGGTACGCGGTTACCGCGGTCTCCGCGGGCGCGACGGCACCGGTCGGCGAATCCGGTACGACCCGGTTGGTCGTGGCCGCGGGTGAGTTGGAGTACGGGGTACAGGTCGCGTTCACGGTCGTCGCGATCAACGACAAGGGCGCCGGGTCGGCGCCATCCCCGCCCAGCAACTCGGTGGTGCCGTTCACCGTCCCGGCCCTGGTGCAGAACCTCAACGCCGCGACCGTGCCGACCACCAAGGGCGCCATCCGCGTCACCTGGCAGCCGGGCGCCGACAACGGCAGACCCATCACCGGGTACGCGGTCACGACCCGGCTCGGCCGGCGGACCGTGACCGGCACCTCGGTAACGCTGACCGGCTTCAACGACGGCGAGGCCGTACGGGTCCAGGTGTACGCGATCAACGCGGCCGGCAACGGTGCGGTCGCCACCGACACGGCCACCACGATCCGGCCGCCGGCCCTGACGCCGGGCGGCGTGAGCGCGACCTACAGCACAGTGACGGTCACGTCGACGGTCAACGACGGCGGCAGCCCGACAACCTGCCGGCTCGCCGTGTCCTCCGGCGGGTTCAACCGAGCCACCGCCCAGGTCGCGTGCGGCGCGAACGCGATCGGGGTGTGGCGGGCCGGTACGGCGTACACGTTCACGATCACCGCCACGAACTCCGCCGGCTCGGTGTCGTACGGCGGCTCGGTCAGCACCCGTGCCCTGTCCGGCGTAGCGGTCTGCAACAACAACCCGGGCAGCAGCGACCCGGCGCAGCACACCTGGTGCAACAACCCGGCCAACGCGATGGAGCTGTCCACCGCGCCGTCGCTGGCCAGCCAGGTCGGCCGGGCCGTCAACGGCCGCAGCTACGCGGCGTTCTGCCGGGTAGCCGGCGAGGAGATCTACGCGTACGTCTACAACAACCACAAGAGGAGCACGACCTGGATCCGGATAGCCGCCAACGGCAGCGAGTACTACACGCCGTGGGCGTGGTTCAACCTCGCGGCCGGCGACCAGCCCAACAACCTGCCGCCGTGCTGAGCGACCCATGACGTACGCCGAACCGCTCTCGCCCACGGAAGTGCAGCACTTCGCCGACGCGGCCAACCGGCTCGCCGGCGCCATCGAGTCCGTTGTGCTCGGCAAACCGAAAGTGGTCCGGCTCGCGCTGACCGCCCTGCTCGCCGAGGGTCACCTGCTGATCGAGGACGTGCCCGGCGTCGGCAAGACCACGCTGGCTCGCGCGGTCGCGGCGGTTGTGCAGGGCCAGTGGCGGCGCATCCAGTTCACGCCCGACCTGCTGCCGTCCGACGTCACCGGGGTGACGATCTACAACCAGGCCACCCGCGGCTTCGAGTTCCATCCCGGACCGGTCTTCGCGAACATCGTGATCGCCGACGAGATCAACCGGGCCTCCCCGAAGACGCAGTCTGCGCTGCTCGAGGTGATGGAGGAGCGGTACGTCACCGTGGACGGCGTCCGGCACGCCGTGCCCCGGCCGTTCCTCGTCGTCGCGACGCAGAACCCGATCGAGATGGACGGCACGTACCGGCTGCCGGAGGCGCAGCTCGACCGGTTCCTGATGCGGTTGACGGTCGGATACCCCGACGAGGCGGTCGAGATCGAGGTGTTGCGTGGGGCGCCGGTACGCTCGCCGGACCACCTCACCGCGGTTACCGACACCGGTACCGTCGGTGAGCTGATCCGCCTGGCGCAGCGGGTGCACCTGGCCGACCCGCTGTACCAGTACGCCGTTCGGCTCGCCACGGCCACCCGTAACCACCCGCACACCCGGGTCGGCGTCAGCCCTCGCGGTGTGATCGCGCTGACCCGGGCCGCCAGTGCGTACGCGTTGACCGAGGGCCGTGGGTACGCGGTGCCGGAGGACCTCAAGGCACTCCTCGAACCGGTCTTCGCCCACCGCCTGCTGCTCTCCCCCGACGCCCAACTGCGCGGGGTGACCGCCGCGGAAGTGCTCGCCGACGCGGCAGCCGCGGTACCGGTGCCCCTGCCTGCCGGGGTTTGACCGGTGTTCACGGCTCGCGGGGTGGGCCTGCTGGCTTCCGGTCTCGTGGGCCTGGCTACCGGCTTCGCATTCGGCTACCCGGAGCTGGCGGTGCTCGGCGCGGCGGCGCTCGCCGCAGTTGGCTACGCCTTCGCGCATGCCGCCTGGCGACCGCGGTTGGCCGTCACCCGGACCGCCGACCCGGACCGCGTGGTCCGGGGCGAGGCGAGCACCGTGACCCTGACCGTCCACAATGGAAGCCGGCTGCGCGCGGCCACCCTCGTGGCGCACGACCGTTGCGGCCCGCTCGCGGTGCCGGTCCCGCTGCTGCGCCTACGCCCTCGACGGGACACGACGGTCAGCTACCCGGTACCGACCCAGCGGCGCGGAGTCGTCGCGATCGGGCCGCTGCGGGTAACCCGGCGCGACCCGTTCGGCCTGGTCTCCGTCGCCCGCAGTCACGGCGAGTCGGCGAACGTCTGGGTGCACCCGAGGAGCTACCCGCTGGCCGCCGTACCGGCCGGGATCACCCGCAGCCTGGACGGGCGGATCGACCGGGTGCCGCACGGCAGCATCACCTTCGCCACGCTCCGGGAGTACGTCGTCGGTGACGAGCTGCGGCACGTCCACTGGCGTACCAGCGCGAAGGTCGGCGAGCTGATGGTGCGCGAGCACCTCGACACGAGCCTGCCGCGCCTGGTGGTCCTCCTGGACAACCGGTTGCTCTCGTGGCCGGATGCGACGGACGCTGGCGAGTCGGATCGCTTCGAGTCGGCCTGTGAGGCCGCGGCGTCGGTCGTGACGGCCGCGGCGCGCGAGGACCTTCCGATCGCCCTGTTCCTGGTGGCCGACCCGACCCCGGCGGTGGGCGGTAACGGTAGACGGCGGGACGCGGTCCGCGCCCGGGGGTTGCTCGACCGGCTCGCTGAGGCGCGACTGTCCACAGCGGACGGCGACGACCCGCTGCGCGTCGCGACCTCGGCGTTGCGCGCCCAGCGGACCGGTGACACGCTCGTCTACCTGACCGGCGCGGGCGGACTCGACGACCTCGACCAAGTGGCCGCGCTGCGCGGGCCGTACCCGGCCGTGCTGGCGGCCGTGTTCGGCACGGACCAACCGGTCTCGTCGAGCGACATCCTCGTGCTCTCCACAGTAGACGGTGCTGCGTTCGCCGCCGCCTGGGACAGCGTCCGGTCATGGTGAGGCTGGCGAGGGCGCTCGTGGTGCCGGCCGCGCTGGTGGGCATGGTGGCCGCGGCGGGCCTGGTGCTCGGCCGGATCTACTCCGGTCCCCTGCTCGCCCAGCTCGTAGCCGGCGCGGCGGCCGGTTCGGTGCTGCTGTCGGCCGTCATGCGCCGGCTGCCGGCGTGGACGGTCGCTCCGGCCTCGGTGCTCGGCCTGGCCGGCTACACCGTCGCGGCGGTACGGGTCAGCGCCGAGCGCGCCGACGTCACCGGCGACCTCGCCACGCTCACGCTCGACGCGGTCCGCAACAGCATCCCGCGGTTGCTGACCGCGCTGATCCCGGTCGAACCGCAGCCGGACACGGTCGTGGCCGCGGTCGTCGCCGCCTGGCTGGCCGGCCTGGCTGGCGCGGAGTTGGCGCTGCGCGGGGGCAGGGTGCTGCTCGGGTACGCACCGCCGACACTGCTGTTCGGAGCGGCGCTCTACCTCGTCGGACCCAACGCGGGTACCGCTTTGCTGCCCACCTTCGCCTTCGTGGCCGCGGCGGCGGTCGGCCTGGCGGCGAGCGCCACAGGCCTCGCCGAGGGAAGTCCCGCGATCGGCCGCGCTGCGAGGCTCTGGCTCGGCCTGCACGCAAGCGCCGGTACCGCCACCGCCCTCGTGGTCGTCACGGCCCTCGCCGTCGTGTTCGGCCCCGCCCTGGCCGGCCGGATCGGCACCGCCCCGACCGACCCGCGGCGCTACGTCGTGCCGCCGCAGCTCGACCCGTTCGACGAGAACCCGCTGATCCGGCTCTCCGGCTGGGCGGTCGACCCCGAACAACACCTGTTCGACGCGACGGTCAGCCAGGACGCGCGTATCCGGCTCGCCGTCCTCTCCGACTACGACGGGGTCACCTGGCGGGTCGGTGCGACGTACCGCGGCGCCGGTAGGTCCCTGCCGCGGAGCGAGGAATCCACACTGGACAGTGAGCCCGTCGCCCAGCGGATCACGATCGACGGGCTCACGGGTCACCTGCTGCCGGCGGTCGGGGTACCGCGCCGGGTCGACGGCTTACGGATCGCGTACGACCAGGCCAGCGGCACCATCGCCCGGCCGGAAGGGCTGACGCCCGGGCTGACCTACACCGTGGAGTCCGCGCGACCGCACGTCGACGACAACCTGCTGCCGTCCGCCGAGGTGCCGTCCGGTCCCTCGGTCAGCCGCCTGGTCACCCTCGGACCCGGCGTACCGACCGAGGTCGAACGCCTCGCCCAGCAACTGGCCGAGGGCAACGCCGGGGCGTACCAGCGCGCGTCGGCCATCGAGCAGTTCCTCGCCGGGCACTACCAATTGGTCGCCGACGCACCGAGCGGGCACGCCTACCCGAACCTGGCCTTCTTCCTGTTCGGCGCCCGCGAGGCCGGCGGGCAGCGCGGCACGTCGGAGCAGTTCGCCGCGTCCTTCGCGGTACTGGCTCGGCTGCTCGGCCTGCCATCCCGGGTCGTGGTGGGCTTCACGGTCAAGGCCGGCGGCGGCCCGGTCCGGGCGGCCGACGCGCTCGCCTGGCCGGAAGTGCTCTTCACCGACCTCGGCTGGGTCGCGTTTCACCCATTGCCCGAACCGGACACCCCGCCGCAGCCGTTGGAGGACGAGTTCCGGCCGAAGCCGGAGCCGTCCACCACACCGCCGTCGGAGGTACCGCTGCCGGACACCTCGATGCTCGACGCGCCACCGGCCGGTCCGTCCACTGCGGTCACCGAGTCGAGCGGCGGCAGCCCGCTGCTGGTGGCTACCGCCGGTTCGCTCGGCGGCGTGCTCCTGTTGGGCCTGGCCGGCTTCGCGATCGCCGTACCGCTGCTGCGCGCGGCCCAGCGCCGGCGCCGCGTCGACCGCGGCGCGGCGGCGGATCGGGTGACGGGCGCGTGGCTCGAGGTCACCGACGCGCTGCGGCTCGCCGGCCGGCCGGCGGGACCACACCTGACGGCCACCGAGGTGGCCCGGCACGCGGCGGTCGCGGCGGGTCCGCACCGGGCGAGTACCAAGCCGCGGGTACGGTTGGCCGCCCCAACCGTCAGAGACCTCGCGGAGCTGGTGAACACCACAGCGTTCGGGCTGGATGCGCCGGCCGAGTCCGACGCGCAGCGCGCCCGGACCCAGGCGCTGGCGTACGTGGGCGAGCTGCGCGCTCGACGGCCGTGGTGGCGGCGTCTACTATGGACCGTCCACCCTGGACCCCTGCGCTGGCACCGGAGGTCGTGACCATGCTGCTGTCCACGCTGCCTCAGATTCCCGATCGGCCGATGCAGATCCGCGGTCTCGTCATCGCCGAGGGCTTTCATGGCCTCGGTGGCGCCAAGCTGCCCGCGATGATGCAGTCGATCGTGCAACAGGCCACCCAGCTCGGCGCCAACGCGGTCGTAGACCTGACGGTCACCCGCACCGGCGAGCACAACTGGTGCATCACCGGTACGGCGGTTGTCGTGTCCTGACCCACTCCTCACGGGGGTATGAATGAAGCCGGTAACCATAAGCCTGCCCGGCGACGTGGCCTCCAGGCTGGAACAGCTCGCCCCACCGGTACCGCGACACGGTGCCGGTCGTCGAGATCTGACACCGCCTCAGGAGCGGGTCAGGACGAGGTCGGCCAGCGGCCGGGTGGCGGCGATGAGTCGCGCGTTGGCTTCGTCGTTGCGGTACACCCAGTCGTGGGTAGCCGCGTCGTCGAGCCCGCGAGCCCGGGCGCGCCGCAGGAGCGAGCCGACCCGGGTGGCATCCGGCGCGTCGAGGTAGATCGCCAGATCCAGCAGCGGCCGGATGGCGGCCCACGGCTCGTCGGGTACGAGCAGGTAGTTGCCTTCGACGACGACCAGCCCGGCGTGCGGGGCGACGGGGATCGAACCGGCTACCGGCTCCTCCAGCGCCCGGGTGAACGCCGGCGCGTAGACCGTCTCGACCGGGTCCGCCGCGCGTAGCCGGCGCAGCAGGTGCACGAAGCCCGCCGCGTCGAACGTATCCGGCGCGCCCTTGCGGTCGGCCCGGCCGAGCCGGCGCAGTTCGGCGTTGGCCAGGTGGAAGCCGTCCATCGGTACCATCGCCCCGGCCCTAGCGGTGGCGATCGCACTGGCCAATGTGGACTTTCCGGCGCCCGGCGGACCGGCGACGCCGACGATGACTCTGCCCGCCGTACGGGACACGGCCGCGTCCACCGCCGCCACCGCGTCGGCCAGGACCTCCGGGGTCAACGGTCAACCCGCAAGCTTGCGGACGACGCGGCGCAGTGCTGCCAGCCAGCCCTCGGGGTCGGCCGCCTTGCCCCGGTAGTAGTCCGCCACCTCGGGGTGCGGCAGGATCAGGAACCGCCCGCCGGCCAGCCCGGACACGACCGCCTCCGCCACGTCGTCCGGCTGCAGCAGCGCGTTGGCGGCCATCACCCGCGACAGCACGTGGCCCGAGGCGAGCCCGGCCGTGTACATCGGCGTCTCGACGGCCAGCGGGCACAGCGCGCTGACGCCGATCCCCTGGTGGCCGTACATGATGGACAGCCACTCGGCGAATGCGACGGCCGCGTGCTTGGACACCGTGTACGGAGCATCCCCGACCGCGGTCAGCAGTCCGGCCGCGGAGCACGTCAACAGCAGGTGTCCGCTCCCACGCTCCACCATGGACGGTAGGACGGCGCGGGCGGCGTACACGTGCGCCATGACATTGACCGCCCACGACCGCGACCAGTCCGCGGCGCTCGTCTCCAACCCGGTGCCGGTCGCGATGCCGGCGTTGGAGCAGTAGAGGTCGACGCGCCCGTGCCGGTCGAGCACGTCCCGGATGAGCGTGGCCACCGCGGACTCGTCGGTCACGTCGATGCCGTGGGCCTCGGCTCCGGTCTCCTCGGCGACGCGACGCGCGCCGGCCTCGTCGAGATCCGCGACGACGACCGCCGCCGCTCCCTCGGCGACGAACCGGCGCACCAGCGCGGCACCGATCCCGCTGGCGCCGCCAGTGACGACGACCACCGCGTCAGCCAGCCGCATCGCTTCCCCCCAGACCACGCAGGACCGACCGCAACGCGGCGGGATCGCCGGTCGCGAGCTCGGGTGTCGGCAGTACCGCTATGACCGGTGTTCCGATCCCGGCGGTGACGTACTCGCGGACCTGTTCCCGGCAGTTGGCCGGATCGCCGTGCACCACCAACGCGTCGACGACGTCGTCCGGCACCGCCTCGGCGGCACCGCGCCGGTCGCCGGCCGCCCAGGCGCTCCACATCGGAGCGAGTACGTCGGTTCGGCCGAGCCACCGATGGAACTCCGCGTACGCCGGTACGTTCAGATAGGTCGCGATCAGCCGACGGCCCACCGCCCGCGCGTGTGTCACATCGGCCGTGGGGCACACGAAGATACGGGCGACGACCTCGAAGTCCTCGCCGGCGCGCACCTCGGCCAGGGACCGCGGTACGTCGGACGCGGCGAGCCAGTTGAGGATCACGCCGTCGGCCTCGGCGGCGGCGAGCCGCAGCATCCCCGGTCGGAGCGCGGCCAACAGCACCGGCGGCGGTACGGCGGGCGGCCGCTCGAGCCGGAACCGGCGTACCGCGAACGACGGGTACGCCTCGTCGACCAGCTCACCGGCCAGTGCCCGGCGCAGGAAACGCAGCATGTCCCTGGTCCGCCCGAACGGGTCCACATAGGACGCCGCGTTCCAGTCCTCGACGATGACCGGGGAGGACGCGCCAATGCCGAGCGCGAAGCGCCCCGGTGCGGCCTCGGCCAGCGCCGCCGCCGTCATCGCCAGCAGTCCGGGGCCGCGGGTCTGTACGGGCGCGATGGCGGTACCCAGCCGCACGTCGGGTTGCCAGGCCGCGGCCAGGGCGAGCGGCGTGAACGCGTCGGTCCCAGCGACCTCGGAGGACCACAGGTCGGTGTACCCGGCGTCGGCCAGCTCGGCGTACCAGGCCCGATGGTCGTCGAGCGGTACACCGGCGAACGGGATGGTGATCCCCCAGCGCATTCGCCGATCGTGCCGGGCCGGACGGTCTCGGGCAAGTAGCCCGCCGTAGAGTCAGGGTCTCGGTGAGAACAGTGTTGTGGAGGGAGCACCAGATGCTCGGACTCGAGAAGAAGCTCGACAAGGCGTGGGAAGGCAAGAGCGCACAGGAACTCGCGGACGCACCGGTGAGCGCGCTGTCCGGCGTCACGGAGAACGACGCGAAGCTGTTGCAGGAGGCGTTCGGCATCAAGACCGTCCGCGACCTCGGCACGAACAAATACTTCCGCTGGGCGCAGGCCATCGCGACGCTGGCCAGCTGACCCGCGGCGACCAGGACCGCGAGCGGCACGAATCCAGGATTCGGTGCCGCTCGCGTCCTCCTACGGTCAGCGTCATGAACATCCGCAAACTGCTGGTCACCGGCCTGTTGGCCCTCGCCACCGCCGGCTGCGCCGCCCAGAACGCCGCCGAAGAGCCCGCGAGCGGGACGGCCGGGCTCGGCGCCGCCCCGCCGACCGGCGGTCCGAGCGGCGCACCGACCCCCACTCCCGCGAAGACGACGACGTCGCCGAGTCCCACGCCGAGCGGCCCGCGGATCGTCTACTTCCGCGTCAAGCAACAGCCGCAATGTCCACAGGGGACGAATGTCAACCCCATTCCCGGCGTACCGCTGGTTGTGGAGTGGAAGCTCGCCGGTACGGACAAAGCGGCCCTGTCCGTCGACAACCCCGGTCTGGTGGGCAGCTACGGCACGTACGCCGTCGAGGGCTCTGAAACTTTCACGTTCAGCTGCGGCGGTGCTCCCGGGTCGATGGAGAAGCACACATATACCATCTTTACGGTCGGCGGAGGCGCCGAGCGATCGAAGACGCTCACGGTCGAGGCGAAGGTTTACGAGATCGCGCAGGTGTGACACGAGCCGCGACATCCGGTCGGTGCACCGTTGTCCGTTGGTCGGCTGTCGGGCGAACCTGTCGATCGGGCAGACTCTCCGCCATGCGTTCGTTCGGGTCGGGCACCCCGCTTGCGGGTCGATACCTGTTGCTCGACGAACTGGCTCGAAGCACCGAGGCCACGGTGTGGCGTGGCATGGACGATGTGCTGGGCCGGCCGGTCGCCGTCAAGGTGTTCACCGGCCCGATGGAGGACGTGGACCGGGCCTGGATCAGCCGCCGGGCGCGGACGGCCGCCCGGCTCGCGCACCCGCACGTCGCCGCGGTCTACGACTACGGTGAGGCGTCGTCCCCTGGCGCAGCGCCCATCCCGTTCGTGGTACTCGAGCTGCTCAACGGCACTCCGCTGGCGGATCTGCTGGCCACCGGCCCGCTGTCCTGGCCGCTGGCCGTCCGGACGGCAGCGGAGGTCTCGGCGGCGCTGGCCGCGGCGCACGCCCGCGGGGTCGTGCACGGCGAGGTGACGCCGGACAACGTCATGCTGACCGATGCCGGCGCCAAGCTGATCGGCTTCGCCGGGCCGTCCCGCGCACCGCGGGTCGAGTCGACGCCGGCGGACGACGTCCGGGGTATCGGGACCGTCCTCGGTTACTCGCTGCTCGATACCGCCCCGCACGCCGGTACCGACCTCGCCGCGTTCGCGCCGGTCACCGGACTGCCACCCGAGGTACCCGCGCTGTGCCTGGCCTGCCTGGCCCTGCGCGTCGACGACCGGCCGTCATCCACTGAGGTGGCCCGTTCGCTGTCCACTGTGGTCACCGCGTTCGCCGCCACGGCGTCCCCGGCGGACATGCCGTTGCTGGCAATCCCCGCGCAGGCACAGCCACAGCCCCCGACCCGGCGGTGGAGCCGCGGCCGGCTGGCACTCGGCGCGGCCGGCCTGGCGGCCGTCCTGGCGATCTCCGGGACAGTCACCGGGGTAGGCGCGGACATCTTGGCTACCGCGGCCGGATGGACCGGCGATCACCCCGCCACGTCCGGCGCGGCGACGGACGGGTCGGACTCCGGATCGCGGGGCGGCCGCCCGGGCATCACGACCGACGGCACACTGCCCGGCCCACCCGCGAGCCCCGGCACGACGCCGACCGCTCATCCTTCGACGCCGGGTGGCCCACCGGTGGAGCCGACGATGAGTCCGGCGGCCAGCGAGGCGCTGGCCCGGCTGCGGGCGAGCGTCGACGAGGGTCGCACCACGGGCGAGATCACCCAGCCGGTGGCGGTACAGCTCGACATGGCGATCGACGACCTGGCGACCCACCTCACAAGCGGCCGGGTCAACGCGCTGCGTAACCGGATCGACGCCGGCGAGCGACGCAACGAGATCACCGAGTCCCGGGCCGCCGCACTGCGCGCCGCGCTCGACGAGTTCGTGGCCGCGGCGGACCTATAGCAGCTGGCCCGCCACCTGGGCGTACTGCTCGCGGACCGCGGCGCCTCGCTTGGCGTCCCCGTCCGGCAGCGGCTCGGCGGCGACCGCCCACGGGGGCGGTTCCTCGGTACCGGCCAGCGCCCAGGCGGCCTGCCTGGCGGCGCCGAGCGCGACGTACTCGCCCGGCTCGGGAACCAGTACCGGCACTCCGAACAGGTCCGGCGCCATCGCCCGTACCGCTGCCGATCGGGCGCCCCCGCCGATGAGCAGCACCCGCCGTACCGGGATGCCCAGTGCCTGCAGAGCGGTCATCCCGTCGGCCAGCCCGCACAGCATGCCCTCGACGGCGGCTCGGGCCAGGTAGGGCGGTGTCATCGTGGCGCGCCGCAGCCCGTGTAGCTGCCCGCTGGCGTTCGGCAGGTTCGGCGTGCGTTCGCCGTCGAGGTACGGCACGAACACGAGCCCGCCCGCCCCGGCCGGCGCCTGGACGGCCAGCGCGTCGAGGTCGGTGTGGTCTACACCCAGCAACACCGCCGTCGCGTCGAGCACCCGGGCCGCGTTGAGCGTGCAGAGCAGCGGCAGGAACCGGCCGGTCGCGTCGGCGAACCCGGCCACGATGCCCGTCGGGTCCGCGGTCGGCGCCTCGTGCACCGCGAACACCGTGCCGCTGGTACCGATCGAGACCACCACGTCCCCCGGTCCGACGCCGAGGGCCAGGGCGGCGGCCATGTTGTCGCCGGTACCCGCCCCGACCAGCGCGCCGGACTTCGTCTCCCCGGCCACCTCCCGCGGGCCGAGCACGCGGGGCACCGCCAGCTCCCGGCCGAACGCCTGCACGAGCAGATCCGGCCGGTACTGCCCGGTCGCCGGTGACCAGTAACCGGTACCGGAGGCGTCACCGCGGTCGGTGACCGGCTCGCCACCGGTCAGGCGCCACGTCAACCAGTCGTGCGGCAGCATGACCTGCGTCGCGCGGGCGGCCAGCTCCGGCTCGTGCCGGGCGAACCAACGCAGCTTCGTCACGGTCAGGCTGGCTACCGGCACCGTGCCGACCGCCTCTGCCCAGCCCGGGGCGCCCAGCTCGGCGACGAGGTCGGTGGCCGCGCCAGCGGACCGGGTGTCGTTCCACAGCAGCGCCGGGCGCAGTACCTCACCCGCCTCGTCCAGGGTCACCATGCCGTGCTGTTGGCCGCCGACCGCGACCGCCGAGACGCCGTCGAGCAGGTCGCCAGCCGCGGCGCTCAGCGCGTCCCACCAGATGGCGGGATCCACCTCGGTGGCGTCCGGGTGCGGCGCCTGGCCGCTGGCCAGCACCATCCCGGTCTCCGCGTCACAGACCACGACCTTCGTCGACTGCGTGGAACAGTCGATTCCCGCTACCGAGAGCTGAGCCATGGGCCGTAAGTTAGCTCAACCAGCCAGGGCGCACCAGGCCGACCTCGTACGCGAACACCACCAGCTGTGCCCGGTCCCGCGCGCCGAGCTTGACCATCGCGCGGCTCACGTGGGTCTTCGCGGTAGCCGGGCTCACCACGAGCCGGCCGGCAATCTCCTCATTGGACAGTCCCTCACCGACGAGCGCCACGACCTCCCGTTCCCGGTCGGTCAGTGCGTCGAGCCCCGGCGCGGCAACGGGTGGCTTGGCCTTCGCCGCGAACTCGGCGATCAGCCGCCGGGTCACGCCCGGCGAGAGCAGCGCGTCCCCCGCCGCGACCGCGCGCACGCCGCGCAGCAGCTCGACCGGTTCGGTGTCCTTGACCAGGAACCCCGCGGCACCCGCGCGGATCGCCTCGAACACGTACTCGTCGAGGTCGAACGTCGTGAGGATGACGATCCGGGTCGCCGCCAGGGTGGGATCGGTGGCGATCTGCCGGGTCGCGGCCAGGCCGTCGAGGCCGGGCATCCGGATGTCCATCAGTACCACGTCCGGCCGCGTCTGCCGCGCCAGCCGCACCGCCTGCGCCCCGTCGGTCGCCTCGCCGAGCACCTCGATGTCCGGCTCGGCGTCGAGCAGGGCGCGGAACCCGGCACGCACCAGCGCCTGGTCGTCGGCCACCACCACGCCAATCATGCCCGTGCCTCCCTTCGGTCGGCACCGCCATGATGTGCCGGCTGGACCTCGCGCGAGCGCTCGGTCATGTAGGCAGCACCGCCCGCACCCGGAAGCCGCCATCCGGCCGCGGCGCGGCGGCCAGCTCGCCACCGAGCGCGGTAGCCCGTTCGCGCATACCCGTGATCCCTCCTCCACCGTCCACAGTGGATGGATCGGCGGTACCGTCGTCGTCGAGTGTCACGGTGACCGTGTGCTCGCCGTACTCGATGCGCAGGCTCACCGTGGTCCCCGGGCCCGCATGCCGGCGGACGTTGGTCAGCGCCTCCTGCACGATGCGGTACGCGGCGCGGTCGACCTCGGGTGGCAGCGGCCGCGCGGTACCCGTGACGTCCGTCGCGACCGGCAGGCCCGCGGCCGCGGCGTCCGCGACCAGGTCACCCACCCGGTCCAATCCCGGAGCGGGGGTACGGGGTGCCGCCTTGTCGTCCGGGTTCAGCGCGGAGAGCACCGACCGCACTTCGCGCAGCGCCTCCGCGCTCGCCTCCTTGATGTTCGCCAGCGCGGCCCTGGCCTGCTCGGGCTGGCTGTCCATGAGGTGCAGTCCCACGCCGGCCTGCACGTTGATGAGCGACAGGTGGTGCCCGAGCACATCGTGCAGTTCCTGGGCGATCCGCAGCCGCTCCTCGCTCGCCCGCCGGCGCTGCTGCTCCGCGCGGGCCCGCGCCTCCTCCGACCGTACCTTCGCGATCTGCGCGAACTGCTCCCGGCGCACCTTGTTCGCCTCGGCGAGGGCCAGCGCGATCAGCACCCAGACCGCGGTCACGATGGCCTGCACCACGCTCGGGCTCGGGTCGACGGGGTGCCCGGCCACCGAGTCCACGACCCGGCCCACCAGCAGGTACGCGAGGTAGGCGAGCGCGACCGTCGCCGCGGCCTGCACCCGGCGACCCTCTCGAACGGCTACGAACAGGGCGACAACGGCAGAGATCACCGCGGCGCCACCCGGGTACGGCAGGCGGATGTAGAGCACCGCGGCGGCCGCCGCCACGGCCAGCGCGGCGACCGGGGCGCGACGGCGGAACGCCAGCGCGAGCGGGCCGGCGGCGAGCAGGGCGTAGCCGAGGCCGTCCAGCGGCAGGTCCTGCGCCCCGGCCGTGACCGTCGCGGCGACGAACTGGACGACGCCCACGACGATCGCGACCCGATGCCCGTGGCGGTACACACCTGCACGGTAGGTCACCGCCGTCGTAGCCAGCATCGGCTCGGTGGAGTGTCGACTCATACCACTTTGGGAGTAGCGCGCCGGAACTCGAGCCTCCACGCTGGCGGCGTTCGGCGCTGGGACAGTGTTCAGCCATGATGGGTCCTTCCCATGCCCTGTCCGGAGCGGCGGTCTGGCTCGCCGGCTCGTGGGCTCTGGACCAGTTCGCGGGCTACGAACAGGCTCCGCTGACGATCGCGGTCGGGGCCGCGGTCTGCGCGGGCGGCGCGCTCTTGCCCGACCTCGACATGTCCGGCAAGGTGATTCGCAACCAGGGCGGCGCGACCGTCGCGCACACCTTCGGCGTCTTCTCGCTGTTCGTGGCCGAGGTGATCGAGAAGGTGTCGCTGGCCGTCTACAAGCTGACCTGCCTGCGCCATGACCCCGACCGGGAAAACGGCCACCGGACGCTGACCCACACGCTGCCGTTCGCGTTCCTGGTCGGCTGGGGAACGACGGCGCTGGCCGCGAAGTTCGGCAAGTGGGCGGTCATCCCGATCCTGTTCGTCATGCTCGGGTTGGCGCTGCGCGGGCTGTTCCACCGGTGGGCCGAGCGGGCTGGCTGGATCATCGTGACGCTGGTGTCCGGCGGTGCCGCGTACTACACATTCCTGGCCCTACCGCCCGGACGCGGCTATCCCATGCTCGGCGTCGCCGTGGGGGTGGGCTGTGTCGTGCACCTGCTCGGCGACTTCGTGACCAGTGCCGGCGTACCGATCCTGTGGCCGATCCCCACCCGCGGGCGGCGGATGTGGCGGATGCTCGGTGTGCCGAACGGCATCTCCGTCCAAGTCGGCGGCGGGTTCGAGGTCTTCTTCCTGCGTACGGTGTTCGTCGCGATCGCGTTGACCGCCGGCATCGCGCTCGTCGGACCGGCCCTCGTGAACAAGTTCAACGCCGGCCTGACCCTGCTGGGTCTTGGTTAGGCACCGCTTTGCTCTGCCTACCTCGGGTAAACCTTGTTGCGTATAGGTAGGCAGAGCAAAGCGGCGTGCGACCTACGTGAGCAGGGTGAGCAACAGCCAGGTGACCAGGCCGCCCAGGACGAAACCGACGACGTACGGCACGGCCCGCTTGACCGCCCCGCTCACGCCGGTGACGTGCAACAGGTCGATCGGTTCGGCGGATGGGGTGACCTTGACGGGAGCCAGCGAGACGGCCGCGGCGGGTTCCGCTACGACCGCCGCCGGCTCCACTACCGAGGCCGGTTCGCCGGTCTCGGGTTCCTGCGCCGGAGCCGGTTCGGCGGGAGTCGGCTCCGGCGCGGGGAGTTCGCTGAGCTTGCTGGCCAGGCAGTCGGCGAACTGGCCGATCAGCCGGCCACCCACATCGGCGATCATGCCGCGGCCGAACTGCGCCGGCCGGCCGGTCACGGCCAGGTCGGTGACGACGGTGACGACCGTGCCGGCGCCGTCGTCGGCCGCCTTCAACGTCCCGGTCACCGTCGCCTTGGCGGTACCGCCGCCGCGCGCGTCCCGACCGGACGCCTCCATGACCATCCGATGTGCCGCCTCGTCCTTCTCCAGGAACCGCCCCTTGCCGGCGTAGGTCATGTTCACCGGCCCGAGCTTGACCCGTACGTTGCCTTCGAAGTTGTCACCGCTGAACGAGGTCAGCGTGGCACCGGGCATGCACGGGGCGATCCGCTCGATGTCGAGCAGCAGTGCCCACGCCTGCTCGACCGGGGCGGCCACGGTGAAGGTGTGCTCGAGCTGCATCCCTAGAGTCCCGCCGCCGCGTGCAGCGCCCGCCGCGTCAGTACCCGCGCCAGATGCTTGCGGAACTCCGCCGACGCGGCCAGGTCGCTCGTCGGGTTGGTGCCCTCCGCCGCGTGACCGGAGGCAGCGGCGATCGCCTCGGCGGTCGCGTCCGCGCCGGCCAGCGCCTGTTCGACGGCAACCGCTCTGACCGGTGTCGGTCCGACGTTGGTCAGCGCCACCCGGGCCTCCGCGATCGACCCGTTCTCACGGCGGACCACGGCCGCCACCCCCACCGTCGCCCACGCCTGGGCGGTCCGGTGGAACTTCTCGTAGCACGCCCCCCACGACGACAACCGCGGGACGCGTACCTCCACCAGCAACTCGTCACCGGCCAGTGCGGTCGTGAAGTAGTCGGTGAAGAAGTCGGCGGCACCGACCGTACGCCGGCCACCCGAGCCGGCCAGGACCAGCTGCGCGTCCAGCGCCAGCGCCACCGCGGGCAGGTCACCCGCCGGGTCGGCGTGCGCCAGCGAGCCGCCGAGCGTACCGCGATGCCGCACCTGGCGGTCCCCCACCGCACCCGCGGCGGCCGCGAGCAGTGGCGCGTCGGCCTGTACCTCGGCCGAGGAGGACACCTCCGCGTGCGTCGTCATGGCCCCGATGGCCAGCACGTCGTCCTCGACGCGTATGCCGCGCAACTGCGCCAGCCCGCCGATGTCGACGAGCAGGCTCGGCGAGGCCAACCGCAGCCGCAGCAACGGCAGCAGGCTCTGCCCGCCGGCCAGTACCTTGGCCTCGTCGCCGGCCTCGGCGAGCGCCGCCGCGGCATCCTCCACTGTGGACGGCCTGAGGTAGTCGAATGCCGCCGGAATCATGAAGCACCACCCTGGATCGCGCGCCACACCCGCTCCGGGCTGAGTGGCATCTGAATGTCGGACACCCCGTACGGGCGCAGTGCGTCGACGACCGCGTTGACCACGGCCGGGGTCGCGGCGATCGTGCCGGCCTCGCCGACACCCTTGACGCCGAGCGGGTTCGAGGTTGCCGGCGTCTCGGTCCGGTCCGACTCGATGTCGGGCAGGTCCGCCGCGCTCGGCAGCGTGTAGTCCACAAAGGACCCGGTGAGCAGGTTGCCGTCGGCGTCGTACACCGCCTCCTCGAACAGCGCCTGGGCGATGCCCTGTACCACGCCGCCGTGCACCTGGCCCTCGACGATGAGCGGGTTGACGACCCGGCCCACGTCGTCGACGCAGACGTACTTGCGGATGCGTACCGCGCCGGTCTCGGTGTCCACCTCGGCCGCGCACAGGTGGGTCCCGTGCGGGAAGGAGAACGTCTCCGGGTCGAACGTGGCGTCCGCGTCGATCGTCGGCTCCACGCCGTCGGGCAGGTTGTGCGCGGCGTTGACCGCTCCAGCAATCTCCACAATGGACATGGTGGCGCCGGGCGTGCCCCGCACCTGGAACGACCCGGCCGAGTACTCCAGGTCGTCCGGTGAGCACTCGAGCAGGTGGGCGGCGACGGTACGGGCCTTCTCCACGACCTTCCCGCACGCCTGGACCAGGGCGATCCCGCCGACCGCCAGCGACCGGGAACCGTACGTGTCCAGACCCTTGTGAGCGACGCGGGTGTCGCCGAAGCGCACCTCGACGTCCTCGAAGGGCACGCCGAGCTGGTCGGCCGCGATCTGGCTCCACGCGGTCAGGTGGCCCTGACCGTGCGGGCTCGTACCGGTGATCACCTCGACCTTGCCGGTGGCCAGGACCCGTACCGACGCCGACTCCCAGCCGCCCGCGCCGAAGCGCAGCGCACCGAGGATCCGGGACGGGGCCAGACCGCACATCTCGGTGAAGGTGGAGACACCGATGCCGAGCTGCACCGGGTCACCGGCCGAGCGCCGGGCGGTCTGCTCGGCCCGCAGCTCGTCGTACCCGAGCAGCTGCAGCGCCTTGTCGGTGGCCGCGTCGTAGTTGCCGGAGTCGTACACGAGCCCGCAGACCGTGGTGAACGGGAACTCCTCGTGCTTGATCCAGTTGCGCCGCCGTACCTCGACCGGGTCGAGGTTCAGCTCCACGGCGAGCTCGTCCATGATGCGCTCGATGGCGTAGGTGGCCTCGGGCCGGCCGGCGCCGCGATACGCGTCGGTCTTGGTGGTGTTGGTGAAGACGCCGGTGCACTCGAAGCGGTACGCCGGGATCTTGTAGATGGCGTTGTACATGAACGCGCCGAGCAGGGGTACGCCGGGCGTCACGAGGCCCAGGTAGGCGCCCATGTTCGCGATGAGGTTCACCGACAGGCCGGTGATCGTGCCGTCGCGCCGTGCGCTGAGCGTGATGTCCTGGATCACGTCGCGACCGTGGTGCGCCGACACCATCGTGTCCGAACGGCTCTCCGTGTACTTGACCGGCTTGCCGACCCGCTCGGCCGCGTAGAAGGTGATCATTTCCTCGGCAGTCACGCCGATCTTGCCGCCGAAGCCGCCGCCCACGTCCGGGGCGATGACCCGGACCTGGTTCTCGGGGGTGCCGGTGAGCAGCGAGAGCAGCGTACGCAGGATGTGCGGGATCTGCGTGGAAGACCACATCGTCCAGTCGCCGGGCTTCGGGTCGACCACCACGCTGCGCGGTTCCATGAACGACGGGATCAGGCGCTGCTGCACGTACCGCCGGTGGATCTTCACCTCCGCCTCGGCCTCGGCAGCCGCGACGTCGCCGCCGGTACCGGCGCCGGCCGAGTCGAAGATCCAGGTGTAGCACTTGTTCGTGCCCTTGTCCTCGTGCACCAGCGCGGCACCCTCGGCGAGTGCGGCCTCCATGTCGAGCACGACCGGCAGTGACTCGTACTCGACCTCGATCGCCTCGAGCGCGTCGACGGCACTGGCCGCGTCACGCGCGACGACGACCGCCACGGGCTCACCCGCGTACCGGACCGTGTCCTTCGCCAGCGGCAAGGCATCGGGGTGCACCATGTCCTCGGTCACCGGCCAGGCGCACGGCAGGCCGACCTGCCGGTCGGTGAGGTCGGCACCGGTGAACGCGGTAATGACGCCCGGGCGCAGCATCGCTCCCGACACGTCGAGCCGGCTGATCCGGGCGTGGGCCATCGGGCTGCGCAGGATCGCCAGGTGCAGCATGCCCGGCAGCGAGATGTTGTCCGTCCACTGTGTCCGGCCGGTGATCAGCCGGGCGTCCTCTTTGCGCAGCCGGGCCTTGCCGACCTCCGGTTCCATCACCGCGGTCATGCGGTCACCGCCGGCTCTGCCCGCTCCGCCGCGGGAGCCGACTCAGCCGCGGGAGCGGCCTCGGGAGCAGCCTCGGGTTCGGACTCCGGCTCGGATGCGCTGGGCGCACCGCGTTGTGCGCCCGCAGCGGCGATCACCGCGCGGACGATGTTCTGGTAGCCGGTACACCGGCATAGGTTGCCCTCGAGGCCCTTGCGGACCTGCTCCTCGGTCGGGTCCGGGATGTCCTGCAGCAGGTCGACCGCCGCCATGATCATGCCAGGCGTACAGAACCCGCACTGGAGCGCGTGCTGTTCGTGGAAGGCTCGTTGCATCGGGTGCAGCGCACCGTCCGGGGAGGCCAGCCCTTCGATCGTCGTGACGCTGCGACCATCGGCCTGCATGGCCAGTACGGTGCAACTCTTCACGCCGTGGGCATCGCCGTCCGGGTCGGTCATCAGCACTGTGCAGGCGCCGCAGTTGCTGGTATCGCAACCGACGACCGTGCCGACCTTCCCGAGCTGCTCGCGCAGGTAGTGGACGAGCAGAGTACGTGGTTGGACGTCGTCGACGTACTGAACTCCGTCGACGGTGACACTGATCCGGGCCATAGCTCCTCCGACGCGGTACGCGGGCCGTATACCCTGATCAGCCAACTCCCCGACGGTGGTCACCGCAAGTGGCTAGTTGACCGAGGTGAACCCGGCATCACAGTCATCCGTGATTTTGGATGGCAATGACTGTGTATTCGGAGGGAGTCCTCGCAGATGCTGCATCGCCGCAAACTGGTCGGCGTGGCCGCCGTTCTGGCCGCGCTGGCTACGTCCTTTGTCGGACCCAGTGCCGTGGCGGCGCCGGCCGCCGCGCCTGCTCCGGCGCAGGCCGACGTCGACCTGTTCCCCACGACAATCGCGCTGCCCAACGGGTGGCTGCCCGAGGGGATCGCGATCGGCCTGCTGCCGTTCGCGTTCTTCGGTTCCCGGGCCGACGGTGACCTCTACCGGGCCAACCTCGTCACCGGCCAGGGCGAAGTGTTCAGCCAAGGCCCCGGTACCCCGTCCGTCGGACTCAAGATCGACCTGCTCGGCCGGCTGTTCGTCTCCGGCGGACCGGGCGGTGACGGCCGGGTCGTCAGCGCGTTCAGCGGCAACGTGCTCGCGTCCTACAAGTTCACCACCGACCCGAGCTTCGTCAACGACGTCGTCCTCACTCCGGACGGCGCATACTTCACCGACTCCTTGCAACCGTTCCTGTACAAGCTGCCATTCGGACGGTTCGGCCGGCTACCGGCCGCCGACGGGTTCGTCAAGATTCCGTTGACCGGCGACTACGTGCACCAGCCCGGCTTCAACCTCAACGGCATCGCCCGCACGCCGGACGGCACCGGGCTGCTCGTCGTCCAGTCGGCCACCGGGTTCCTGTTCCGGGTCGACCCGGCCACCGGCGTCACGACCCGGGTCGACCTGGGTGCCAACCTCCTCACCAACGGCGACGGCCTGCTCACCGACGGCCGTACGCTCTACGTCGTCCAGAACCGGTCCAACCAGGTGGCCGTCTACCGGCTGAACAGCGCCGGCACGTCCGGCACGCTGCAGACGATCCTGACCGACCCACGCTTCGACGTACCGACGACGGTGGCGAAGTTCGGCGACCGCCTCTACCTCCCCAATGCCCGCTTCACCACGCCACCGACCCCCGACACCCCGTACACGGCGAACGCCATCCCCGCCGCCTAAACCCGCGATCTAGGACTAGTGCACACGGTTCGATCTTCAAACCGTGTGCACTTCTCCTTGATCGGCGGAGAGAACGTCGTGGTGGATGCGGGCGTCTAGTGTGGACAGTGGAAGGCCGCCGCCGCCCCAGCGCCGGGCGATGATCTCGGCGGCGATGCTGACGGCGGTCTCCTCGGGGGTACGGGCACCGAGGTCCAGGCCGGTCGGGGACGACAGGCGCGCCAGGTGCTCCTCGGGAACGCCGGCCTCACGCAGGCGAGCCAGGCGGTCGTCATGGGTACGGCGGGAGCCCATCGCGCCGACGTAGGCCAGCTCCTGCTCCAGAGCCACCTCGAGCACCGGTACGTCGAACTTCGGGTCGTGGGTCAGCACACAGACGACAGTGCGCGCGTCGATCCGGCCCGCCTCGATTTCCCTGGTCAGGTACCGGTGCGGCCAGTCGACGACCACCTCCGAGTCGGGGAACCGCCGCGGCGTCGCGAACACCGGCCGCGCGTCGCAGACCGTGACCCGGAATCCCAGGTACGAACCCAGCCGCGCAACCGCCGCGGCGAAGTCGATCGCGCCGAACACGATCATCCGGGGCGGCGGCGCGTACGACGCCACGAACAGCGTCAGCTCGTCGCCGCGGCGTTCACCGTCCAGCCCGTACCGCAGCTCACCGGTGCGGCCCGTCGCCAGCATGCCCCGCACGTCGTCGGTTGCCGCGTCGTCCAGCCGCTCCGAACCGAGCGTGCCGTCCCGCCGGTCCGGCCACACGATCATCCGCCGGCCCAATCTTCCATCGGCGGACCGCACCGCGGTCACCACGGCCACCGGCTCGTGCGCGGCGATCGCCGCGGCCACCTCGTCGAGCTGCGGGAACGACGTGCGGTCGACCCGTTCCACGAACAGCTCGATGATGCCGCCACAGGTCAGCCCGACGGCGAAGGCGTCGTCGTCGCTGACGCCGTACTTGGTCAGTACCGGCTCACCGGTCCGCAGCACCTCGCTGCCCAGCTCGTAGACCGCGGCCTCCACGCAGCCGCCGGACACGCTGCCGACCGCGGTGCCGTCCGGGCCCACCAGCATCGTCGCGCCCGCCGGCCGCGGCGCGCTGCGCCAGGTCGCCACCACCGTGGCCATGCCGACCGGTTCCCCCGCCTTCCACCAGCCGAGCAGATCGTCGAGCACCTCACGCATGGGGATCACCTCTCCTGAAGGGTATCGACGAGCTCGGCCAGCGCCTCGAGGCTGTGCCCGGCGACGAGCGCGTCCAGGTGGGGAAGGACCGCGACGAGCCCGCCCGCGGTCGGGGCGAAGCCGGGCTTGCCCCGGTGCGGGCTCACCCAGACGAGCTTGTGCACCAGCCGGCGCAGCCGGGCCGCTGCCTGTGCGAGCAGTGCGGTGTCCCCGCGTTCCCAACCGTCGCTGAACACCACCACGGTGGCGCGCCGGGCCAGGCCGGGATGGGCGTACCTGGTGACGAACGCCGCCAACCCGTCGCCGAGCCGGGTGCCACCGGACCAGTCGAGGATCGCCGAGCCGGCCGCGGTCAGCGCCGCCTCCGGGTCGCTCGTGCGCAGCGCCCTGGTCACTCGCGTCAGCCGAGTCCCGAGCGTGAACACCTCTGTCGACTGTGGACGGTGACGGACCGCGGCGTGTGCGAAGCGCAGCAGCGCATCGGCGTACGGTGCCATCGAGCCGGACACGTCGATCAGCAGCACGAGGCGCCGCGGTCGGTCGCGCCGGTGCCGGCGCGCCAATCGCGCAGGTTCGCCGAGCGCACGCAACGTCGAGCGCAGCGTCCTCTTCGGATCGACTTCACCCCGGGGGTACGCGGTCCGCCTGCGCCCGGGTCGGGACGGCGTGACGGGCCGCAACAGAGCCAACAGCCGGCGTACCTCGTCACGCTCCACTGTGGACATCTCGGCGAGGTCCCGCGTCCGCAGCAGCTCGTGCCGAGACGCGTACGCGGCCACGTCGTCGGAACCTCGTCCGTCGCCTTCGGCACCGCCGTCCACCCCGAACGGCACTACGAGCTTTCGCGGTGTCGACGGCGGCCCGGTGACCGATGGGCGCTCCCCGTCGACGCCCTGCCGCCAGGCCCGGTACGCCGCGTCGAAGTGCGCGATGTCCTCGTGCGATCCGCACAGCGTGAGCCGGCCGGTCCAGTAGACGTCGCCGACCTCGCAGAGCGCCCGGGCAAAGGCCTGTACCCGATCGGGGCTCGCCGGCACACCCGCCCGCCGCGCCCCGGCCACGAAGCCGAGCAGCGCGTCGAGCGGATCACCTGACATCTAGGACTCCAGCAGGACCGGTAGCTTCGGGCGTACCCGGTCCAGATCCTCCCGGACCTTGAGCACGGCGCCGAGCGTGCTGGCGGCGAGCGCCGGGTTGACCGCGGTGGCCCCCAGGGCATGCAATGCCTGCGCCCAGTCGATGGCCTCGGCCACTCCGGGCGGCTTGACCAGGTCGAGCTCGCGCAGCCGAGCGGTGGCCGCGGCGACCTGGCTGGCCAGCCCTTCGGCGACCGACGGCAGGCGCAGCCGCAGGATCGCGACCTCGCGCGCCTGGTCCGGATGGTCGACCCAGTGGTAGAGGCAGCGGCGTTTGAGCGCGTCGTGCACCTCGCGGGTGCGGTTCGACGTGACCACGACGATGGGCGGGGTGGTCGCCACGACCCGACCGACCTCCGGAATGGTCACCGCCCAGTCGGCGAGCAGCTCGAGCAGGTACGCCTCGAACTCGTCGTCGGCGCGGTCCACCTCGTCGATGAGCAGCACGCACGGTGCCGACTCGAGTGCTTGCAGCAGCGGCCGCGCGACGAGGAACCGCCGGTCGTAGAGGCCGGCCTCGAGGCTCTTCGGATCGCTGGCGCCGCCGCTGGCCTCCATCGCGCGCAGGTGCAGGATCTGCCGCGCGAAGTCCCAGTCGTAGAGCGCCTGCGCCGCGTCCAGCCCCTCGTAGCACTGCAGCCGGATCAGCGGCGTACCGGTGGCCGTGGCGATCGCCTGCGCGAAGGCCGTCTTGCCGACACCGGCCTCACCTTCGAGGAAAACCGGGCGGTGCAGGCGCAGCGCAAGGAAACCCGCGGTAGCCAGACCGTCGTCGGCGAGGTACCCGACCTCGGTCAGCGCCTGGCCGAGAGCCTCTGGGGAGGAGAACACGGGTCCACTATGACTCCAAGGTCGCCTGCGTGGCGACCTCCCCCGGGATCTCCACACCCCACCGAACGGCGTCCTCGGGGGTGTCGATGTCCCCGTTGTCGGCCACGCCGTCGCAGCCGACCTCCATCACTTCGCCCTTGTGGGCCAGCAGGTACGGCCGCGCGCCGACGTCCGATCGGGCCAGCGTGGCAACGCCCGACCAGTGGCCGCTGCCGATCAGGATGGGATGACCGCGCCGACCCTCGTACGTGGCCACGACCAGCGCCCCGGGATACGGCAGCGCCGCCACGCGGCGGATCGCCTGGGCTGTTATGCCCGGCATGTCCACCAACAGCACGACTGCCGCATCTGCCCCGCTGCCGTCGAGCGCCTGCAGTCCCGTGCGCAACGACGAACCCATACCGGTGGCCCATGCCTTGTTGACCACCACGGTCGCATCGTCCAGGCGGGCCTGTTCGATGACCTGGTCGGCGCTCGCACCGAGCACCACCACGACGGGCGCACAACCCGCCTCCCGCGCGGTCGCGACCGCCCGTTCGACGAGCAGTTCGCCGTCCCTACGCAGCAACGCCTTTGGGCTGCCCAGCCGCACACCCCCGCCCGCGGCGAGCACCAGCCCCGCTACCGTGCCCAGCGCTACTCCCCTCGCCGAACTTCCAGCAAGCGCTGTACGCGCTCAGGCTACCCCCGGGTCCCCTACCTGGCCCTCGGCAACACGCGAATCGACCGAAGTTGCTCCATATCATGATCGCCGTTCAAGGCCGTTGGGTAAGATAGGGACAAATCCGTGTAAACCGCCTCATCGCGAGGAGGAGAACCATGGGACAGGCACGTGAGGTCATGAACATGGTGACCGACGCGGCAGTACGCATCGGAGATCTCAAAGCCGTCGGCGAGTGCTACGCCGAGAACGCCGTCATCATCACCCCGGACCAGGGCGAGGTCACGGGACGCGACCAGATCATAGAGTGGTGGCGGCCGTTCCTGGAGGGCTTCTCGGAGCTGGCCTGGGAGCCGCTGCGCGAGCTCGAAGCCGGCAACACCGCGATCGACGAGGGCTGGTTCGGCGGCGTCAACACCGGGACGCTCCACTTGCCGACCGGAGACCAACTACCGCCGACCGGCAAGCGGATCCGGGTACGTGGCTGCGACATCGCGACCGTCCAAGATGGACTGATTGTCGAGCACCACTTCTACTACGACCAGATGGATTTCCTCGGCCAGCTCGGTCTGCTGCAGGACACGCGGTAGCGCGACAGGGTTAGGCGCCCGTTCGGGCCGGGTACGGCTGACGTACCCGGCCCGAACAGTTTGGAAGGGGGAGCCTGACCGTGCAGCCGAAGGAAGTCACCGAGGTCCTGAACCATCCGACCAGCCAGGAGCTCCTGGCCCGCGACGTGACCCGGTTGGCCTATGTCGCCAAGGACGGCACACCACGCTCCGTCCCGATCGGGTTCACCTGGAACGGCACCGAAATCGTCATGTGCACCGCGAAGAACGCACCGAAGCTGCCGGCCCTGCGGAACAACCCGGCCGTCGCGCTGACCATCGACACCGAGGTACACCCGCCGAAGATCCTGCTCGTCCGCGGTCGGGCCGCGCTCGACGCGGTCGACGGCATCCCGGACGAATACCTCCAGATGAACGGCAGCTACCAGATGACACCGGAGCAACGGGCGGAGTGGGAGACCGAAGTCCGCTCGCTCTACGACGGCATGGTCCGGATCGTCGTTACCCCGACCTGGGCGAAGCTGATCGACTTCGAGACGACCCTGCCGAGCGCCGTCGAGGAGCTGATCCGGCAGCGCGAAGAGCGCCAGCGCGCCTGAACCTCCCTCCCTCGGCTAGAGGAAGCTGGCGGCGAAGTCGTCCCGTCGTACGGCGAGATGACTGGCCGCGTCGCGCCAGTAGTTGTACCTGACAATCTCGGCCGGATCGTCGACGACCTCGCCGCCGAGGAAGTTCTCCTGGTCGTCGAAGTGCATCGTGATCAACGTACGCGAGTCGAACAGCCAGTAGTCGCGGCGCGGCAGTCCCGCCGACTCGGCCCGGTCGCGCTCCAGGTACCGGATGTCCTCGCCAGCGGCGTTCGTGTACCGCGAGCAGAACAGGCCGGAGCGGCTGTAGTCGCTCAGCGGCAGGCCCACCACCCGCACGCGGGTGAAGCGCCGCCCCGCCGCCGTGGCTTCGCGAATCGTGGACAACCAGTCCCGGAACCACGCCGTGGTCTCGTTGGGCGAGTGGTACCGGTCCAGCGTCTCCAGCCGGAACGCGGTGTGCTCGAAGCTGCGAAACAGCGCTCCGAACTCGGCGCCAATGAGACGGTTCATTGCCATCAGCGACGCCGCGGGACGACGGGAACATCGGGGGCGGGGACGAACCGGCCCTGGGAGAACGAGGACGGTCCGTCGAGGCGGTACGAGAAGCCGTCGGGGAAGTCTTTGACGAGTTGGTTCAGGTAGTCCAGCGCATCGACGTCGACGTCACCTGTGATCCGCCACTCGACCCGCGCCTCCGGGTACCGCCGGAGGGCCTCGAGGTCCTTGCGGAGCTGCCGCAGGTATTTCTTGGTCAGCCGGAAGACCTTGACGTCCTTGCTCTCCCGCAGGACGACCCGTGCGCCGTCGATGTACATGTGGTCGATGATCCGCCCGCCGGTACCGATCGGCAGAAAGACCTGACGGACGCCCTCGGCGGGGAATGCCTCCGCGAATCGGCGGAGTGCACCCGGTACGCCTTTGCGGAGGGCCTCCCGCATGTCAGCGAGAATGCGCGGCGGGCGGAGCCGGTTCGCCAGTTCGGGATCCTTCGAGACCACCTCGCGGGCGTGCCGCAACTCCGCGGACACACCCTTGACCTCGTTCGCGAGCGGTGGCTCGCCCTTGGGGGCGTCCAGCGGCGACATGGCTTCCGCGGCGGCCCGGGCCAGCTCGGGATCGGTACCGGCGCCGCGGGCAGCCCCCTCTGTCAGCGATGGGTGCGTGTCGAGCTTGTCCTCAGCCTGCCGCAACAGCCGAAGCGCTTCATCCTCGGGCAACTCGTCGAGGGCGCCGAGGAAGCCCTCCTCCGGGATCCCGGTGACGTCTTCGAGATCCAGACCGTGCCCCTCCAGCCGGCCGAGGAGGCTCTCCAACCGCCGCCCGACCTCTTCGCCACGCGCGGCGACGCGGGGAGCCACCGAGACGTCCGGGGTGACCCCAGGGACGGCCGGTGTGCCCACCGCCGCTGGCCCGGGCGCGGGGCGGTGGATGCCCGCCTCGCCCTCGTAGATCGTCGGCCCGGGACGCCTCGGCGGCGGTGCACCCGCGCCCGCGGCGGCTGGAGGTTGGCCGCCTCCCGGTGGGGCGCCGCCACCACCGGGGGCGTGCACCTTCTCGGCGACCCGTTCGACACCGGCGACATCCGCCAGGTCCTCGGCCACGTCGACGGCCTCGGTGACGGCGTGCGTCACCTCCGCGGCTTCGTCGAGGTGCCCGCCCGCGATTCGCAGTACCCGCCGGAACGCCGGCCACGCCTCGAGACCGGCCCGGATCAGCGTGCCCAGCTTTCCGGTCGCGCGGGCCCCCTGCCCCACCGCACCCAGGCCGCGGATGAGGTTGCCGACGCCCTCGGTACACGCCGCGAGCACAAGTTCCATCACGATCTCGAAGACGATCTGGCCGACGAAGTCACCGACGACGTTGCCCTTGTCGTACACCGACTTGCGGAAGAACTCCTTCGTCAGCAGGTTCCCGGCCTCGTTGCCCACCGCGATGCCGGCTTCGCTGGACCACTCGAACGCTACGGTCGGGTCGGCCTGGTACTCCTTGCCCATCGCGGTCAGCGCCTCGGCTATGGCCTTGACGATCTCGTACTCCGCGCGCCGTGCGGCCAACCACTCGGCCGGGTCGCTCAGGATCGCGATGCCCATCCGGACCGCCGCGTCGCGCATGCCCTGCGGGGTCAGGAGGTAGGCCGCCTGGGCGAGCATGAACAGCCCCTGAACCGTACCGGTAAGCCCATGCCAGAGACCGACCGGCAGGCCGGCCAGGTAGCCGCCGTAGAACTCCGGGAACCGCTCCCGCAACTGCGACTCGAAGGCGGTCAGCTCGGCCGGCGGTACGGCCGCGGTACAGCCGGCCAGGAAGCCGCTCGCGAACAGCGCGTCCGCCGTGGTGCCCCGCTCGAACACTCCACCGACGAGCCCCGCTCCGCGCTGTTCCTGCCGGGCCGCCGCGACCGCCTGCGCCTCGGCGTCCAGCGGGGCCCGCCGGGCGGCGAGGGCCTCCTCGAACGCGCGCAACTGCTGGACGTTACTAAGCCCCACCGCGGACGCCTCCGGGCCTGCATCGGCCTGCGCGCGCAACCGCCCCACGGCTGCCGACAACTCCGACAGCGTCATCCGGTCCGCGATGGCCTGCCAGTCGATGGTCGCCGGCTGGCACTGGACCTGATCCGCCGGGGCCGCCCCGGACGACTGCTCGACGACGTGCGCCAGTTCGTGCGCCAACAGGTCCCGCCCACCCGGCGAACGAGGCCGGTACTCGTCCTGCCCGAAGACGACCGCGCCGCCGATGGCGTAGGCGCGCGAGCCCATCGCCAGGGCGGAACCGGCGGCGCGGTCGTCGGCGTGCACGCGCACCCGGCCGAAATCCCAGCCGAGTCGCGCCTCGAAATAGTCTCGGGTCCCGATGTCGAGCGACTCGCCGGGACGGTCGACCACTTCGTCCACAGTGGACCCGAGATTGCCCAGAGTGGACGGTCGCGCAGTCGCCGCTGGGGTCCGGCTCACCTCCGCGTGCACCTGGGGCATACGGGAGAGTATCCATGGCGGCGTCACGGAAACGTCATGGCTTTCCGCCCGCCCCCGTCCCTCGAGGGCAAATGCACGTGGTTATATATCGAACCACGTGCATTTGCCCTCGATCGACGGGAAGGGACCGTCAGCGGGTGTAGCTGGCGTTGAAGAGGGTGTCGGCCGCGGCACCGGCCGTGTCGCCGCAGTACACGCCGGCGATCAGCGACGTGCCGGACGCGTACCAGTAGCCGACGTTGCACCGGTTGGTGCCGCCGCCGTACGCGGTGACCTGCACGTTGCCGTTGTTCTGGCCGATGTTCGGGAAGGTGACCTCGTAGTACCCGGTACCCCACCGGGTGACGGAGTTGGCCGCAGCAGTGGAGTTGGCCTGGTACAGCGTCGAGGGGGTGTACGGAACGCCAATGGCCGAGCTGGGCGAGTGGGCCCAGACGTAGCCGTACGCCGCTCCGGTGACGCCGAGCAGACCGATGCTGTTGGAGTACGTGAGGTTGAAGAGGGCGTCCACCGCGACACCCGCGGCGGTCTGGCAGAGCACGTTGATGATGCGGACGTCACCCTGCTGGGTCCAGTAGCCGACCCGGCAGCTGCTGGAGTCGCTGCCGTAGCCGTTGACCTTCACGTGCCCGTTCGGTGAATGACCCAGCCACGGCAGGTAGACCAGGTAGTTGCCGACGCCGGACCGGCTGATCGTGTTGGTGGCGCCGAAGGAGTTGAACTGCCAGGTCGGCGACGGCGTGTACGCCGCGGCTGTCCCGTTGTTGGCCCAGACGAAACCGATCTCGCCCGGGTTCTGCTTCGGTGCGGTGAAGCTGGCGGTGAAGTACGCGTCCACGGCTACGCCGGCGTTGGTGAAGCACCGGACGAAGGCCACCTGGTTGGACCCGCTGCTCCCCCAGCCGGCGCTCTTGCACATCGTGCTGAACGAGCCGTACCCGCTGATGTTCACCATGCCACCGGAGCCGGTGAGGTTGGTGAACGTAACGGTGTAGTTGCCCACACCGTTGCGGGTGATGGTGTTGAACGCGCCGCTCGAGTTGCGGTTCCACGACGTGGCCGGTGTGTACGGCACACCTATCGCAGAGCTCGGCTGGTCCGCCCAGACGTACCCCCACCGCTGACCACCCGTCAGGTACAGGCTCTCCGCGGCGTTCCAGTGATCCCGCAGGTACGTGCCGACCGGCGG
>DASRII010000240.1:0-38164 GCA_035650075.1 Micromonosporaceae bacterium
GATATCCACGACGCGACCGGATTGCGGGTCGATGTGGTCAAGGGCGCGTCACCGCAGGATGTATCGATAGGGCTACCGGCCGGACAGTTCGGCCGCCCGGCGGTGACCGTCAACGAACCGTGGGCGGTCAAGGGCGTTGCGTTGCGATTCATCGAGGCGGTCAGCGCACAGAATGTGGCCGTATTCGCTATCGCACTCGTGACGGCCACCATTCTGGTCAGCCTTACCGCGTACATCTCGGTGCGTCGCCGTAGGGCCGAGTTCGCCGTGCTGCGGGCGTTGGGTTGGCCGGCCCGCCGCGTCGGGATGCTCGTCCAGCTGGAGATGCTGGTGCTCGGCGTCACGGTCGGAGTGCTCGCCGTGCTCCTGGGTGCGCCTCTGGTGGGCTGGCTCGGCGGGCGTGTGCTGGGCTGGACGGTGGCGGCGGCGATCCCGGCGGCGCTCGTGGTCTCGGCCATCGCCGCCCTGCCGCCGGCGATCGCCGCCGGACGCGGCAGCACGGCGGACATGATGGTCAGGCGTGGGCGGGTACGGCGCAGCCGCCTGCCATACGGACCGGCAACGGTCGGGCTGCGTGACATCGTCGGGCTATGGCGACGTGAGGCGTTACTGGGAGCGGTAGCGGTCGCGCTCGGTGCCGGCATGTTCGGCCTCGTCGTACTCGTCACCGGAGCATTCCGCGGCAGCCTCGATCTCACCGTGCTCGGCGTCTACCTCGGCGGACGGGTCCGGCCCTTCCACATCGCGATCGCGGTGTTGACGGTGGTCATCGGCGCGATGGCAGCCGGTCAGGTGATCACGCTCGGCTACCTGGAGCGGCAAGCGCAGTTGGCCGTCCTGCGCAGCCTGGGCTGGTCCCGGTGGCACCTGGTACAGATGCTCGGGGCGCAGGGACTGGCGATCGGCGTGGCGGGCGGGACCGCCGGTGCATGCGTCTCGTGGCTCGGCGGCATCGTCCTGGCCGCGCCACCGACCGCGATCGTGCAGAGTATGGTCGCCAGCCTGGCCGTCGCCGTGGTGGCCACCGCGGCCGCGATCACCGGACCGCTGGCGCACGCCTACCGGGCGGCCCCGGCCGACGCGCTACGCGAAGCCTGACGAGCCACCGCGTCTCGCCTTAAGAGGTTTTTGTTCGTGTTTGATCTAAGCTGTCCATATTGCTCACACTGACATTAGAGGAGGACAGCTGATGACGGTAGTCATGGTCATGCGGGTGAAGGCGGACCCGGCGAAGCTGGAGAAGTACGCCAACGGCAACACCGACCAGATCATGCGTATCGCGGATGCCGCCAAGGACCTCGGCGCTACCCGGCATCTGTTCGCCGGTGGTGACGGCGAGGTCTTGGTCATCGACGAGTGGCCGAGCGAGGCGGACTTCCAGAGGTTCTTCGCCAGCCAGCCGGAGATCCCTGCGGTCATGCAGGGTGCCGGCGCGCAGGGCGAGCCACAGGTGACCTTCTACCGCAAGCTCGACACGCCCGACGTGTTCTGACCCTGAGATGTACGAGAGTCCTCCCGGACCGGTCTGATCCTTGCTCGCGGCTGGGAGGACTGCTCGTGCATTCGTCGGGCGTTCACGTCGACCGCGGCCGGCCGTGTATGCCCATTACCAGGGCGCGTCCGTCGAAAGACCGATGTGGGGGCGGTCGACGTGCGTGGGAGGCTCCGGACATAGGGGCCACCGGCGAGGAGGCGCGACGACTGTGGACGATGGCGTCGTCGACATCTACGCGCTACTGCCGTCCGGTGATTGGTCGTGTGCTCCGGCCGTACGGTTGTGGGGCCGCTTGGTGCTGACCGCCGCACCGGCGGTCCTCGACGGTGGACCGGTCGAGCCGGTGCTGGTGCGCTCGACGGACGGCGCGACACCGCTGATCGGATCGATCGTTTGGTCGAACGGATCCGCCCGGTTGGCTCTCATCGAGGTCGGCCGACAAGGCTGGGTCGGATCGCTACCGTCCACTGTGGTCCTCGGGGAAGTCGGCGCATCGACCGACGGTGTCGGGTCGTCGTTGCTGGTCGGGTTCACCGCGGTGGTGGAGGCGGCCGGGGTTGACCATATCGACTTGCTCCGGTTACTGGTGACCACTCGGCCCGAGGCGGCCTACCGCCACCCGCGCTTGGCCCGATCGGCCAGTAGCAACCTGGTCGCCGCCTACCGCCAGCGTTACAGCGCCGACCCGGACGGCTTTCGACTCCTGCTGACCTCGACCCTGCTCAGCCTGTCGCGGAACCTGAGCCAGGACGGCGACTCCGAACAAGCAGTAGCCATCGACGACGAGGCCGTGGCCCTACTTCGTGACATCGCCGCGCATGACCCGGACGCCCGACTCCCACTCGGCGAGGCGTTGAGCGGCCGGTCACTACACCTGGGCGAGTTGGGTCGCACCGACGATGCCCTGACCGATGCCAACGAGGCTGTAGCGATCCATCGGAGCCTCACGGCCGGTGGTCCGGGCGAGCTTTCGATGGACCTGGCGACTTCGTTGAGCAACGCCGCGCTGCGCCTATCCGACATCGGCCGACCGGACCTGGCGCTGGCCGCCGACGAAGAGGCGGTCGCCATCCTGCGCGCATTGGCCGGCCGCGATCCGGCCCGGGTCAAACCGCTGCTTTCCCTGGCGTTGAACAACATGAGTACCAAGCTGTCCGACCTCGGATGGGCGGTCCAGGCTGCGGCCGCCATCGACGAGGCAACGGCAATCTACCGTGAGCTACACGCGGAGGACCCGGACGTATACCTGCCACAGCTGGCGATGTGCGCCAACAATCGGAGCAACTATCTGGCTGCGCTAGGTCGCCTTGCCGAATCCCTGGTCGAGAGCGAATCGGCCGTGCGCATGTACCGGGAACTCGCCACCGCCTACCCGGCCGCGTTCCGTGGCGATCTGGGCATGGCGCTGAACAACCACGCTATCCGCCTCGGCGCTACCGACCGCCTCACGGATGGGTTAGCCGCGGCGCAGGAGTCCTTGGGCATCCGGCGCGAGCAGGCAGCACGGTGCCCCGACGCGCACCGTTCGGACCTCGCCGACTCCCTGAACAACCTGTCGGTGCGCCTGGGCGCCCTCGGCCGCTGGGAGGACAGCCTCACGGCGATCACCGAAGCGGTCGGCCTCGGCCGTCAGTTGGTGTCTCTCCGGCCGGCACGGTACCTGGCGGACCTGGCCGGATCACTGCACAACCTAACCAACGCCCTGGGCCAGATGGGCCGGTACGACCAGGCGCTGGCAGCCGAGGAGGAGGCCCTAACCATCTACCGGCAGCTTGTCGTGATCCCCCAGTCACCGCACCAGCCGGCGCTGGCAGAATCGCTGGCCCGCATCGCCGCCGTCCTGGCCGAGATGGGCCGCTACCAACAGGGCTTGGCCGCGGCACAGGAGTCGGTCGCCATCTACCGACAGCTGGCCGCGACCCGGGGCACTGTCTTGCCGGCCTTGGCCGATGCGCTAGGCCTGCTGGCGCAGTACCTGATCGAGGTTGATCAGACAATCGCCGCCGTCGCCATCGCCGGCGAACGGGTCGCCCTATGCCGCCATCTCACTACCGTGGACGCGGGGCGCCACCTACCCGACCTTGCCGAGGCGCTGAAGACGCAGACCATCTTGTTCGCTCAAACCGGCCCGCCACAGTCATGCCTCAACTCGGCGACAGCAGCAGTGGCGGCATACCGACAGCTCGTTGGCGCCGACCCCGCCAAATACCAGCCGGAGCTGGCCACCATGCTGGCCGCGCAGAACGAGGCCTACGGAGACCTCGGCGCGCCCGGTCCGGCGCTGACCTCGATGCAGGAAGCGATCGCCATCTTCCGCCAGCTATTGCCAAACGATCCAGACCACTACCTACCAATCCTGGCCGGACTGTTGTTCAACGTTGCGGTGGACTGGCACAACCTGGGTCAGATTCCACAAAGCCTCGCCGCGACACAGGAATCCGTGGCGATCACGCGTCACCTCGCAGCCACCCAACCGGATCGATACCTGTCACAACTGGCCGAGGCGCTGCACAACCTCAGCCTTCGCCTGGCCAAGATGGGCCAGACACTGCCGGCATTGGCCGCGGCCGAGGAGGCGGTCATGATCTACCGCCAGCTAGCCACGGTGGATCCGGCTGTCCTCACCAGTCTTGCCGAGTCTTTGAACAACGTCGCGGCACTGCTGTCGGCGCTGGGCCACCAGACCCAAGCCAACGCGGCCGCCGCCGAGGTCAACGGAATCAGGCAGTGGTTGCGTCGGCGCGGCTAGTCCTCGTTCGTTAGATGGTTTCGCGGAGTTCTGGTTTGTTGACCTTCTTCGCCGGTTGGTCGTGCCGCGTCCGCAGCGCGCGGTTCGCTGCGAGGGGTAGCCAGAGCAGCAGTTCCAGTAGGTAGAAGACGGGCAAAGTGAGCATGATGACGATGGCCGCGGGCGCGACGATCGGAAGCGCGACGGCGGTGACCAAGGCGACCCGCCAGGCCTCCTTCCACCAGCCCCGCCGCCCGTCCGGCTTGGTGAGAGCGCCCCATCTGACCGCGGCCCACATGATCCAGCGGCGCAGGAATGGGACCTCGAGTTGACGCATGGCGGCGCGGAAGATTCCGTCGGCGTCGAGCCGGGTGAGCCGGCCAGCGGGAACGGCTACGCTCCACAGGTAGTCGTGCAAGATGGCCGCCCGGGTGTAGCGCCCGTATCGGGGCAGGAACCAGACGAAGATCCGAGGGACGGAGGCGAAGTCGGTCAGCCCGTCCACCGGCACCTCGAAGTCGTCCACCTTGCCGCGGTAGATCAGAGCGCGCAGGACCGTCCAGGTCTGTTCGTCGAACTGACGGACGTCGACGGTCGAGTCGGGATCGAACCCGACCAGCCGTATCTTCGTGTCGTTCGTCGTCACGGTGTCACGCTCCACGCCAACCATCGCGGTCTCCTCATGCGAGTCCTACCAATAGGGAGGAGACCGGCTCCTGCCAAATACAAGGAGCCAACGTGTGGGCGTCCCATGACGAAACGGCCGCCTCTGCGCATATTTCTACTGGGATTTTGCCTCATTCACAGGCTCTGATACCTATGCGAATTGTGCGGTGATTCGAGTGATCTTCTACGTACGGAGACACCGCTCGCGGGCTGACCGTCGGTGGACAGTGCCCGTTCGTGTGATGGCATGCGCTGTTTGGTGTATATCGGGTGGGCTTCACGCCGGATAGCCTGCGTCGTGCCTTGGGCCATTCGTGAGCGTGAGCGTGGCACTCGCAAGAGCAGCAGTTCGCTCGGTTGCGGGGGCGCCGCGAACCGCCCAGGATCGCGTTGTGCACCCGGTCGTCGTCGATGCCGAGGGTGTCGATCGACCATGACCGCTTCCTGAGGGGGGATCCACGTGGGTCAGCGCCCGCATGCCATTCGTAAGAGCGACAGCGGCTTCACACTCACCGAGCTTCTCATCGTCATCGTCATCCTCGGCGTGCTCACCGGCATCGTTGTCTTCGCCGTGGGACAGTTCAGCAACCGGGGCGAGGTGTCGGCGTGCAAGACCGCGATGAAGACAACCGAGGTGGCGATCGAGACCTTCCGAGCGAACGAAAATCGGCTGCCGGCAAACATCAATGAGCTCGTGCCGGCCTACCTTCGCTCGGATCCAGGGGCGCCAGCGCAGTACGACATCACCATCAACTACGGCACGGGTGCGGTAACGGGCGACGTGGCTGGTGGCAATGTCACAACGGACTGCTCAGCCTGAGTCGTCGGTGGGGAGGCCGCGACCAGTGGCCTCCCACGGACGGCTGGTGGAGGGTGGTTCGGGGGAGGAACCGTGCGGGATCGGCCGACTGTAAGTAGCGAGATGGACGCACTGCTCGACGTCCTGTGGCGGTCGGGCGGGACCGATCTGATGATCACTGCGGGGATTCCGCCGCAGATCCGGGTGCAAGGCGAGCTGGTGCCGGTGCCGGGGCATCCGGCGCTGAGCGGCCGCGATACCGACGCACTGCTGGACGGCCTGCTGACGCCCGAGCAAGCGTCGAGCTGGGATGTCAGCCGCGAGTACGACTTCTCGTTCAGTTGGCGGGACCTGGCCCGGGTGCGAGGCAACGCCTTCAGCCAGCGCGGCTTGACGGCGATCGCCCTGCGGGTGATCCCGCAGCGGATTCCGACACCGGCTGAACTGGGCCTACCACCCGTCCTCGGTGACCTGACCCGGCGGCACCAGGGCCTGATTCTCGTGACCGGCCCGACCGGTTCGGGAAAGTCCACGACCCTGGCCTCGATCATCAACCAGATCAACATCGAGCGACCGTGCCACATCCTGACCATCGAGGACCCGATCGAGTACGTCTACGGCCATATGCGGGCGACCGTGAACCAGCGCGAGGTCGGTACGGACACCCACTCCTTCGGTGATGCTCTCCGCTCGGCCCTGCGGGCCGACCCCGATGTGCTCCTCGTCGGCGAGATGCGTGACCTCGAGTCGATCCAGTTCGCGTTGACCATCGCCGAAACGGGCCACCTGGTCTTCGCGACGCTACACACCAATGACACGTCGCAGGCACTGTCCCGCATCATCGACGTCTTCCCGGCGGAACAGCAGGCCCAGGTGCGCACACAGCTGTCGGCCGCGCTGACCGCCATCGTGTACCAGCGGCTGTTGCCGCGAGTCGGGGGTGGGCTCGTCGGCGCGTTCGAGGTGCTCGTCGCCAACCCAGCCGTGCGCAACCTCGTCAAGGAAGGCAAGACCCATCAGCTACGCAACTCGCTGATGACCGGCCAGCGCGACGGCATGATGACCCTCGAGCAGTCACTCTCGGGCCTGATCCAGGCGGGGCTCGCGACCTACGACGATGCTGTGACGCGCAGCCTCTACCCCAAGGACATCGAACTCGGGCCCCGGTCGTGGATTGGGGCCGCGTGAAACGGCGAAGGCAACGCGACGACGAGTTCGATCCCTTCGGCTCGGCCCTCGGCCCGGAGCAGGATGACTACAGCATCTACCCAGGGGGCACCCGCCTCGGCGAGATTCTTGTCGATCTGCAGCTCGTGCACCCCCAGCACATTGTCGCGGTCCTCGCCGAGCACGAGCCAGGGGAGCACAAGCCGCTCGGGCGGCGGCTGGTGGAGCGCGGCATCATCGGCGAGTACGACATTGCGCGGGCGGTAGCGCACCGGTTCTCGCTCGAGCTCGTGGATCTGGGCGCGATCACGCCGGATCCCTCCGCGACGAAGCTCCTCGACGAGCCCACTGCCCGGAGCATGGTGGCCATCCCTCTGCAAGCGACGAACGACCGGGTGTTCGTCGCGGTGGCCGTGCCGTCGGATCGGTCCATCGCCGCGCTGCAGCGGGCGATCGGTCGGCCGGTCGTCGTCAAGGTCGCGGCGCACTCGGACATCCTCGCCGCGATCGCCAGCAGCTATCGGGCGCTGACCGGGGTCAGCTCCCAGATCCGGGCCTTCGAGGCACAGCAGGCAAAGCGCGACGACGCGGAAGCAACGCCGGAGATCTCCACCGTTTCCGAAGACGCTCCGGTCGTGCAGGTCGTGCAGCGGATCATCACGCAGGCACTGCGCGACCGGGCATCGGACATCCACATCGAGCCGCAGACCGGACGGGTCAGGGTGCGCTACCGGATCGACGGCGCGCTACACGATGTCCTGGAGCTGCCGGTCGCCATGGGCCCGGCCCTGTCCAGTCGCATCAAGATCCTCGCGAACATGAACATCGTGGAGCGTCGGCGGGCCCAGGACGGGCAGATCAGCATGGAGGTCGACGGGCGCAGCGTCGACATCCGGGTCGCGACGACCGGTGTGATCGAGGGCGAGAAGGTCGTGATGCGGCTGTTGGACAAGAGCCGCTCGCTCTACCGGCTCGATCAGCTCGGCATGCCGGACGACATGATTGCCATTTACGCGGAATTGCTGCGCACGCCGTACGGGATGGTCATCTGCGCCGGCCCGACCGGCAGCGGCAAGACGACCACGCTCTACGGCTCGCTCGGTGAGATCAACAGCCCGGAACGCAACGTGATGACGATCGAGGACCCGGTCGAGTACCGGATCCAGTCGATCAACCAGATCCAGATCAACGAGCAGGCGGGAATCACCTTCGCCACTGGACTCCGCTCCATCCTGCGCCTGGACCCCGATGTCATCCTGGTTGGCGAGATCCGGGACGCCGAGACCGCGCGGATCGCCGTCCAGTCGGCGCTGACCGGACACTTCGTCCTGTCGTCGCTGCACGCCACCGACGCTCCCGCGGCGCTGCACCGACTGCTCGATATGGGTATCGAGAGCTTCCTCATCGCGTCCTCGGTGACGGCAGTCGTTGCCCAGCGCCTGGTCCGCCGCATCTGCACTCACTGCCGCGCTCCGTACGAACCGCCCCGGGACGAACGCGCCTTCCTGTCTTCGATCCGCGTCCAGCCACCGATGGGCGGCTTTCTGCGCGGTTACGGTTGCAACTTCTGCGCCCAGACCGGCTACCTCGAGCGCATCGGCGTTTATGAGCTCATGCTCGTATCGGATGCGATCCGGGATCTGGTGGTGGATCGAGCGACGCACGAGGAGATGCGCAAGGTCGCCCGTTCGGAGGGTATGCGGACGCTCGGCGAGGAGGCGGCGCGGCTGGTCGAGGCGGGCGTGACAACCATCGCCGAAGTCGTTCGGTCGATCTATGCGGTAGGGGGCTGAGGTGGCGAAATTCGCATACGAGGCGACCGGACCAGACGGACGGAGAACGAGCGGGGTCCACCGCGCGACGACCCGAGACGCCGCCGAGCAGGCGCTGTACCAACGAAATCTCCGTGGCGTCCGGGTCACCGAGAAGCGCAGCGCGACGAACGTTGGCCGCCGGGGGGTGAAGCGGGACGAGGTGATGCACCTCTCCCGTCAACTGAGTGCGTTCGTCCGCGCCGGCCTGCCACTCATCGAGGCGGTGCATACGCTCGGTGTCGAGTCCGGCAATCCCAACCTTCGAAAGACCATGGCCGATGTCGAGCAGGGCTTGCATCGCGGCGACAGTCTGTCCAGCTGTTTCGACAGACACCCGCGGATCTTCCCCGCCTACTACCGCGGCATCCTGCGGTCGGCCGAACTCACCGGCCAGCTGGACGCCGCGCTCGATCAATTGGCGAAGTACCTCGAGCGAGACCTCGAGGCTCGGCGACGTATCAACCAGGCACTGATCTATCCGGCGATGATCGCGATACTCGCGCTCTTCACAGTCGTGATCCTCGCTGGGTTCGTGCTCCCCAGGTTCCGTACGTTCTTCGAAGGACTCGACGCCGAACTACCATGGGCGCCCCGCACTCTGCTCGCCATCACCGATTTCGTACTCGAATGGTGGTGGGTCATGCTGGGCGGCTTGCTAGCTGCCGTATTGATCGTGCTACTCGCACTGCAGACCACGTCCGGCCGCTATGCCTGGGACAGGTTCCTGCTCGGTATTCCGGTCATCGGCGGAGCGATCCGGTACGCCCTGGTCGAGCGCTTCTGTCGGGTGCTCGCGTCGATGGCCGCGGCGGGCGTTTCGCTGCCCGAAGCCTTGCGTGTGGCCACCGATTCGCTCCGCAATCGCGTCTTCATCCGTTCGCTCTCGAGAGTCAACGAGGAGATGCTGGAGGGTCAGGGGCTGGCGCTTCCCCTGTCGCGAACGAGGCTCTTCCCGGGCACGGCCGCTCGGATGATCCGGGTCGGTGAGGAGACCGGAACGCTCGAGACCCAACTCGAGGTGACGGCGCGCTACTACGAGAGCGAGCTCGACTACAGGCTGAAGAAGGTCACGGCCCTCTTCGAGCCGGCCATCATCATCGTGGTGGGTTTCGTCGTGGGCTTCGTCGCGGTCGCCATGGTGTCCGCGATGTACGGCATCTTCGGACAGGTCGATATTTAGATGGTGCGACGGCGCGGATCGGCTCGGGATGGCGGCGAGAGCCTGATCGAGCTACTCGTCGCGGTGATCATCATGGGCACCGCCGTCGTCGCGGTCGTCGGTGGACTGGGCACCGCAATCATGATGACGGACGTCCATCGCAAGCAGGCGGCGGTAGCCGCCCACGTGAAGATCTTTGCCGCCAACATCGAAAGTGCCATCGCCGCTACACCCACGGGGTACGTCGATTGCGCCACGCGGGATTCGTACCCGGACTACTCGCCAGGTCCGCCGTATGACGCGGAGGTCATGGACGTGCTGTACTGGAACGGATCATCGTTCGTAGCGTCCTGCGCGAGCGGCGACACCGGCGTGCAGCTCGTCAGGCTGCGGGTGTGGAGCACCGATGGTCGCGCGGACCAGACGGTGGACGTCATCATCCGTAAGCCCTGCCGACCCACGGAGGCGGCATGCAGCTGAGGCACGACGAACGTGGGGTAACGCTGACCGAGTTGCTGGTAGCGGTCACGATCTTGGCCATCATCATCATTCCGCTGGGCGATGCCATGATCGGATTCGTCCGCAATACCGACGCGACGACCCGCCGGATGATCGAGTCGCACGACATGCAGATCGCGACCGCGTACTTCGCGCAGGACGTCCAGAACCTGGGGGTTCGCGACTGGTCGTCGCCGACCTTCGCCCTGCGGCAGTCGATCGACAACCCGAGCTATCCGTGCACGGGTGCCGGCACGTCCGTCATCAACCTGGCCTGGGACGACTTCTCCAGCGTCTCCGGTCCATCCACGGTCGTGCGGGCGAACTACGTTGTCCGAGACGTCGACGGCGAGCATCAACTGCGGCGCCTGCTATGCCGAGGTTCGGCCACCGTCGTGTCCGACGTCGTTCTCGTGCATCACTTGGTCGGCTCACCTGTTCTTGCCTGCGCGAATCCCACGACCTGCACCAGCGCCAACGTTCCTCAGCGCGTGACGCTCACCGTGACCGTAAGGCATCCGGCCAACACCACCTCCATCCCCATCACGCTCACCGGACAACGGAGACAGACGTGATGCCGAAGCGATACCGCATTCGGCCGCATGACGACCGCGGGACCTCGCTCGTGCTGGCCCTCATTTTCATCACGGTCGTGTCACTCGTCGTCATGACGGTCCTCGCCTTCGCCGACACGAGCATGAAGTCGACGATTGCGCTGCGCGGCCAGGAGAGCAGGACGATGGCCGCCGAGGGCGCTGCCCAGGCGGCGATCAATGCGCTGCGGAACGGTACGTACAACGGCAACTCGGTGGGCTGTTTCGGCGCGACATCCACCCTGCCGTTGGACAACTTCCACCAGCGCGCCGACGGCAGTCGGGACTCGGCCCGCGTGACCTGCGAGCTCGATCCGAGCCTGGGTAGCGCCCCCGTGGTGATGCCACAGCACGCACTGCTCACGACCGACCCCACCGACCTGCCGCTTCCGCTCGGGCAAGTCGTGACTGGATTCGGGCCCGGCAACACGTTCCGGGTGGGGGGTGCGGTGCACTCCAATTCGACGATCTCCTTGGCTAACGGCAACCTGACGGCGTCCGGCGCGATTACGGCCCGGCGAGCCTGCTCGCCGGTTGTCGGCGTATTCACCCCCGCCGCTACGTGCAACAACGGGAATCAGGTGAACATCACCTATACACTGCCCAACCTCGCCGGACTTCCCTCGCGGACGGTTCCGGCTTGCGGGTCGACCAGCGGTGTATATACGCTCTCGCCTGGTGTGTACACAAACTCGAGCGGACTGAGTAACCTGACGAGGTCCACATGCCATGGCGGTAACGCGATCGTCCATTTGCTGCCTGGCATTTACTACCTCAACTTTTCACCTACGTTGATCCCGCCCTCTCTCGGCGTATGGGGCGTCACCGCCGGAACGGTGATCGCCGGCAACCTGCGTCCAGGAGTGACGTTGACACCGGGCGTGCAGCCACCCCTGCCCAACGCCTGCAAGAGCCCGGTTCCCACCGGAGCGGGTTGGGTAGCGCCCGAGCCTGATGACGGCGTGACAATCGTGATGGGAGGAAACGGCCAACTGGCCGTTACCGCAGCCGGGCGAGTCGAAATCTGTGGACGGTATTCCCCCAATGCGTTGCCAGTTGCCATTGCCGCGCAGACGACCACTGGAGCTGTCGGCGCTTTGTGCGCCGCAACCGGGTTCCCCTGTGCTGCGCTTTCTACCGGGCTTCTGGTGGCTAACGCGCCATTTGCGATGTACGTCCAGGGCACGACAATGCTCCCGACCCGTGAATTCGCCGTTGCCCTGAATCCCACCTCGCAGCAGGTGTATCGCGGCGGAGTGATCGCGCGTCGAGCGGGTTCCTTCTCGACCCGAGACTCCGCCGCACCTCCCGTCATCGAAGTTCTGCCCACCAACCCGACGGCCCCGCGCCGGACGGTGGTGTACCTCAACGTCTTCGTCTGTTCGGGCTCGTCGACCTGTAGCAGCGGCGGCGAGCTGGAGCTGCGGACCAAGGTGGCCTTCAATGATCCAACCGGTCTCACGGTCGCTGGCGCGCGACAGGTGTCCGTGTTGAGTTGGAGCTTGCAGCGCTGAGGGTTACCTGCCGAGCAGGTTGTCCACATAGAACTGTGCGATCGGTTGAGCCGCGAAGATGCCAACCAACGCCCCGGCGATCATGGATGGGCCGAAGGGAATGGCGGTCTTGCGACCCGTTCGTTTGATGGCCATGACCGTCAGCCCAGCCAACGCGCCAATCAAGAAGCCGGCGAACGCTCCGACCACCAGCGCCGACCACGACAGGTACGCGAGCACCCCGCCGACAACGCCCGCGAGCTTCACGTCGCCCAAGCCCATTCCGGCCGGGTAGAAGTGGGCCAGCGCGAAGAAGAACGCGAACAGCACCGCGCCCCCGAGCAGCGCTCGAACGAACGCCCACCAGTGTCCTTCGACCGCCGCCGACACGGCGAGCAGTACCCCTACCACCGGGTACGAGGGCAGCACGATCGCGTTCGGCAGGCGACGCACCCGCAGGTCGATCACCGTCAGCGCCACCCCGATCGCGGCGAAGTACAGGTACGCCGGCAGGGCGCTCAGCAGGTCCAGGTTGGATAGGCGCAGCGTCACCACGACGAACAACAGCGAAGTCGCCAACTCCACCAAGGGGTACCACACGGCAATGGGCCGACCGCACGCGGAGCACCGGCCACGGAGGGCGACCCAGCTCACCACCGGAATGTTGTGCAAAGGCCTGATCGGCGTCCCACACGATGGGCACCGCGATCCGGGCCGGAGCAGAGACTCGCCCCGTGGTACCCGATAGATCACCACGTTCAGGAACGAGCCCACGACGAGCCCTAGCACCGCCATCGCGACCACGAGCACGAGCACGAGCAACACCCTAGATCTTGTTCGTTCGCCGCCGGATTGGCGGTGCTTATCGTCAGCAATGTGACAGTGGCGGCGGTCCGGTCGAGGCACCTGGCGGCTCGGGATTGTCCGCCAAGGCCCGCCTGGGGCAGACTCGGCGACGTGCGTCCCCCGCAGATTCTCGATGGACGTTACCGCCTGCGCGAGGTGCTCGGCGTAGGCGGCATGTCGGTCGTATGGAAAGCAACGGACGACGTGCTCAACCGCGCCGTAGCGGTGAAGATCCTCGCGGGCGACCTCGCGCTCGACCCGGAGGCACGGGCCGCCGTGCTGGCCGAGGCACAGGCGGTCGCCAAGCTGCCGCACCCCAACATCTGCACCGTTTACGACTACGGGGAGTCATTGCAGGCCGACGGCCACCTGGTTCCGTACGTCGTCATGGAGCTTCTCACCGGCCCGTCGCTGGCGGATCGCCTCAAGGAGGGGCCGCTGGCGCCACAGGAAGCCCTCAGGGTCGCCGTGGAGGTAGCGACCGGCCTGGCCGCGGCCCACGCACACGGCGTCGTACACCGGGACATCAAGCCGGGCAACGTCATCCTCACGTCGACCGGAGCCAAAGTCATCGACTTCGGGATCGCCGCCATCGCCGGCGCGCCGGATGCGTGGGGGCCTGATGGCCGCCTCGTCGCCACCCTGTCCTACGTGGCACCCGAACGGCTCGCGGGCGGCACCGTTCTGCCTGCGTCGGACATGTTCAGCTGGGGCGTCCTGCTGTACATCCTGCTCACCGGCACGCTGCCCTGGCCGGCCTGGGCTACGCTCGCGAACCGGCAGTCCGCGGCCGCGCCCCTCCCGATCCTGCCAGGCATCCCCGAAAAGATCGGTGACCTGTACATGAGCTGCCTGGCCGGGAACCCGGACGACCGACCGACGGCGGCTGCCGCGGCCGCTGTACTCCAGGTTGCGCTCACGGTCCGGACGCCGCAGCCAAGTGACGTCGTGCCGCGGGGCGGACTGCCGGACGACAACACTCAGTCGGTGAGCCTCGGCGCGATCGCCGACGCCGACCGACGGCGACGCCGCCGACGGGCGGTGGCGCTCGCGGCCGGCCTCGTCGCGATCCTGGCGGCCGGCGCTTTCGCCTTCATCGACAGCGCCGGCAAGGGTCAGGGGCCCACGCCGTCGCAGACGACCGCACCGGCCGGCAAGGGCTTCGCCGGGTCTGCCGCTCCGGGCGATCCGAACGCATCGCCCACGGGCGCGCTCCCCGGTGACGAACCCGTTGTCACGACACCGGGCCGGGAAGTCCCGGTGCCGGGTGTCGCAGCTACGGGCGGAGGGACCACACCGGTCGCCGAACCCGCCACGTCGTTCAGGACCAGGGGCGGAAGTGTCGTCGTGGTCTGCGACACGTACGGCCCTCGCGCGACAAGCGTCGTGCCGGCGTCCGGCTACTATCCCAACCAGGTTTTCCTGATCTTCGCGACCGTGGTCTTCTTCACCAAGCCAGCCGATGGTGGGAGCCCGGGCATCACCTACCGGCTGATCATCAAGTGCTCCAGCAGCGGCGTTCCGACCGTCACCGTGGCGTCCTATATCGGCGACCAACCCGTGACACCCGCCCCGACGAGCACGTGAGCATGTATACGAGATTGTTCGCCCGAATCTAACCAGCGGCCCGCTGCCCGTCGCCGTTTCACGTGACTGCGGGCCCGCTGTGGCCGGGCCCTAGCGTCAGCAACGAGCGGCGCACCGCGCCCGCCGGCGGTGGGCGTACCGGCCCCGCGACGTCGTTGTAGTAGGGCACGTCGTCCCACGCGAGTAGCCAACATCATGAACCCGTCAGGCGTGCCCGCCCGGATCCTGGACGCCTGGAAGGGGACGGACGTGGTGGAACTGAGTACGATGCCCGCGCTGCTGCTTGCCCTGGCGGTCATCGTCCTGCTGGCACGGCTGCTCGGTGCACTTGCCCGGCGGCTCGGTCAGCCGCCGGTGATCGGCGAGATCCTCGGCGGCATCCTCCTGGGACCAACCCTGTTCGGCGGCGCGATCACCCGGGTTCTCTTCCCGACCGACGTACGGTCGATCCTCACCACGCTGGCCAACGTCGGCGTCGTCGTGTTCATGTTCCTGGTCGGCCTCGAGCTGGACCGTGGACTACTGCGCGGACAGGGGCGCATCGCCGTCACGCTGTCGCTCAGCGCCATGGTGGTGCCGTTCGCACTGGGGTCGCTGCTCGCCCTGTACCTCTTCGACCACCACCCCACCCCCCACCGGCTCGCGTTCGTGCTGTTCCTCGGTACCGCGATGGCGGTCACCGCGTTCCCCGTGCTGGCACGGATCCTGACCGACAAAGGGCTGATCGACACGCCGATCGGCGGGCTGGCGTTGGCGTGCGCCTCAGTGGACGACGTCATGGCGTGGTCGCTGCTGGCCGTCGTGGTGGCACTCGCCGGCGCGGGTACCGTGCCCTGGAGCGTCCTGCTCGTGGTGCCGTTCGCGGCCGCTCTGCTGCTCGTGGTTCGCCCCGCGCTAGCCCGGCTGGCCGCGCGCGGCCCGACCAGTGCGGGCGGCAGGGCGGGGGGCCCGCTCGCCGCGGCCGCCGTTCTGGTCGCAGTATCGGCCGGGCTGTGGCTGTCCGCTGAGGCGACGGACCGGATGGGTCTGCACCTCATCTTCGGCGCCTTCCTGTTCGGCGTCGCCATGCCCCGCGACGGCGCGGTGGTGCTGCGGGAGAAGGCCCTGCCATGGATCCGCCAGATCTGTGCGGTGGTGCTGCTCCCGGTGTTCTTCATGGTCGCTGGCATCAAGGTCGACCTGTCCTCGATGAGCGGTACCGCTCTGGGGGAGCTGGGCCTGGTTTTGCTTGTCGCGATCGTGGGCAAGTTCGCTGGCGCGTTCGTCGGCGCGCGGCTCAACGGGGTGCGGGTCCGGCACTCCACCGTGCTGGCCATTCTCATCAACACCAGGGGCCTGACCGAGCTGGTCGTCCTGACCGTCGGCCTTCAGTTAGCCGTCCTGGACACCCAGCTGTACTCGCTCATGGTGGTTATGGCGCTGGTCACGACGGCCATGGCGGGCGTGCTACTGCCGGTTGTGTACCCCGAGCGCAGGGTCCGCGAGGATCGGGCGGCCGCCCACGCCGTTCTCACCCGTTCGTGATCCAAGATTCTCTCGTGCGGTCATGCGGTCGACGTGGGGCTGCCTGGCGGCGCGAGGATGTGGCCGAGCAGGGCGGCCCGGGTCAGCTCGGCCTTGTTCCCGACGCCGAGTTTCGCCCGGATGCGCTTGACGTACGTGTCGACGGTGTGCCGGCTGATGCCGAGTCGCGTGGCGATCTGTCCGTGGGTCAGTCCGCTGGAGATCTGGCGCAGCACCTGCTCCTCGCGTTCGGACAGGTGGTAGTTCGGCGGTTCGCTCTGGACACCGGCGTGGTGGTGCCCGTCGTTGCGGTCGACCACCTGCAGCGGGGTGCCGGAGGTAACGGTGCGGATAGCGTTGACGATGCAGTCGCCGGTCACGGTCTTGCTCACTACTCCCGCAGCACCGGCGTACAGGTAGGCGTCGCTGTCTACGTCGTCGGTGAGAACGAGTACGGCGGTGCACCTGGCGGTCTCGCTGATGTGTTCGAGTTGCTCAGGCTCGGTCAACGCGTCCGCGTCGATAATGACCGCGTCGGCCAGCCATGACGGTTCCTCGTCGAACGAGTTTCGGATCGCGACGACCTTGATTCCGGCGTCGCTGAGTGTCTGGGTGAGACCCAAGAGGAAAATCGGCGAACTGACAAGAATATCGACCCGGATCACCATGCCCTCCGTGTATCGCGTTACGGACGTCGAGCATCACGCCGCATTTACGCGGCGGCCCGCGGAATCCCCGAACGGAGGTAATACTCCGTGAGTCATTGATCGCTAACCTCACGGCCGGCGGGTCGCGGCCGGCAAGGGCGATGACCTGTCCCCGCCAGCCGGGGTCGTACGCGACGATCAGCGTCCGGTGCATGCCAGGAATAGTTGGACCCGGCGGTCCAGTGGCGCTGAAGGATTCCTCGACGCCTCTCGTCGACCGGCCGTGGACTGGGGGTCGAGCTGCGCGGCCGACACTTCCGACATGGCAGGCCAGTGCCCGCGGTACCCGTTCCAGTGGCCGTCCCAGGTGGACCAGCCGGCCGAGTTCGCCGTCGTCCACGCCCGGCCGGCGCTTCCCGTCGTGCTACCCAGTGGAGACCGGGCCTGGCTCGTGACCCGCTACCACGACGTCCGGGCGCTGCTCACCGACCCGCGGATCAGCAAGAACCGCAACCGGCCCGACATGGCCCGGATGACCCCTCCCGCGGGCGGGCCGACCAAGCATTTCGCCAACCAGGTCGAGATGGATCCCCCGGGTCACCCGCGCATGCGCCGGCTCGTCGCGAAGGCGTTCACCGCCGCCCGCGTGGAGAAGCTGCGTCCTCGGGTACGGGAGATCGTGGCCGAGCTTCTGTCCACTATGGAGGCTCAGGGCGGGCCGGTCGATCTGAGCGCCGCCTTCGCCCACCCGTTGAGTATCCGGGTCATCTGCGAGCTGCTCGGCGTACCGGTCGAGGAGCAGACCCAGTTTGCGTCGCTGAGGGAACCACCGTGGGCGTACATGGCGGAGCTGATCGAACGCAAGCGGCGGGCGCCGAGCGACGACCTCATCAGCGCGCTCATCGAGGTCACCGACGCCGCCGACGGCCGGCTCAGCGAGGCCGAGCTGCACTGGTGGAGCACGGTGCTGCTGCTGGCCGGGTACGAGACCTCGGCCCACCAGATGCTCAGCGCGGTCGTCATGCTGCTGTCGCATCCTCGTCAGTTGGCGAGGCTGCGCGAGTGTCCCGCGCTACTCGAGTCCGCGGTCGAGGAGCTGTTGCGCCACCAGGTCGTGGGCACCTCGCTGTCGATGCTGCGCTACGTCACCGCCGACATCGAGGTCGGCGGCGTGACGATCCCGGCCGGCGCCAGCGTCGTGCCGTCGCTGGAGTGCGCCAATCACGACCCGGCGGTGTTCCCCAACCCGATGGAGCTGGACCTGGCCCGGTCCGGTCCGCAACAGCTCACCTTCAGCTTCGGTCGACACTTCTGCGTCGGCGCGCCGTTGGCCCGCTTGGAGCTCCAGATCGGTCTCGAAGGGCTGCTGACCCGCTTCCCGAACCTGCGTCTCGCCGCCCCGCTCGACCGCCTGTGCCGGCGCGAAGACCCGTTCACCCAGGGCTTTGCTGGCGTTCCCGTCAACTGGTGAACCTCCTGGGAATCCATCGACCCGCCCACCGTGTCCGCGCAAAAGGGGACTTCTTGGCTGGCGATACCCGGGCTAACGATGATTGGTGTGCGCGAGTTCGCCCTGGGCCAATGCACCACGGCGGTGATGAGTAAGGCCGACATGAGATCAGCCCGCCGTGGGTGCCGAGATGCTCGGCGGTAACTCCGCCGTGGAGCGGGGCGGGCCGGCGGCCGGTCGGGTCGCGCTCGTCACCGATGGCAACCGCGGCCTGGGCCTACGTATCGTCCGAGCGCTGGCCGAACGCGGCCTGCGGGTGGTGCTGGCCAGCCGGTTGGTGGAGCACGGTTGGGAGGCGGTCGAGCTGCTCGGCGACCTCGCGAACCGCGTCGCCGTACGCCAGCTCGACATCTCGGATCCGGCGAGCATCGCGCGGCTGGCGCTGTGGCTGCGCCAGAGGCTGGGGCGGTGCGACGTGCTCGTGAACAACCTGGTCGTGCCGCTGGCGGACGACCGGAGCCTCGCCATGCGGGCCGACCTGAGCGTCGTGCGGCATGCGCTGGAATCCAACCTGCTCGGCACCTGGCGGCTGACCCAGGCGATCGCGGCCGTTATGCGCGGTCACCGGTACGGCCGGATCGTGAACGTCGCCGGCGACCGAACCGGCATGGGCGCGGCGTGCCGAGGCCGTCCGGCGTACAGCGTCTCCGCGAGGGCTGTCGTCTCGCTGACTCAGATCCTGGCCGCCGAACTCGCCGAGGACGGCATCCTGGTCAACGCTTGCTGCGCCGGGCACCTGGCGTCCGCCGACACGCCGGTGCGGCTGGCGACCCTGCCCGACGGCGGTCCCACCGGCGGCTGGTACCGGGACGGGGCGTTACCCGGCAGGTGAGACCGGCGCCCGCCGCCGATGCCGCGTCGCCGGTTCACGTGACTGTGCTGGTACGGCCGGCGCTGCCTACGGTCGATCGGACGGTCGTGAGCGCTGCCCTGCACGGTCGGAGGGAAAGCCGTCTGGAGGTCGCGAGGAGCGACGTGCCGCGCTGGTTGCGCGGCACCGCGACTCCGCGAGCGCGCGCTAGGCCAACTCCTGGTGGGAGGAGTCGATCTCATGAACCCGTTCGTCATGAACCTGTTCGACGATCCGGACGGTCAGGTGCTGATCAATGACGACGAGCAGCCCTCGTTGTGGCCGAGCTGGCTGACGGTGTCGGCCGGCTGGCGGGTCGTGCACGCCGAGGACATCCTGGCCGGCGCCCGGGCGGCCGCGGTGGCCGGACAACTGGCACGGCCGGTGCCCTCGACTCGGGACGACACCGACTCCCCGCTCGCCACCACATGACCAGCCCGGTGGTGGTGGTTCGGTGTGGAGGCGGTCCGGCTGGCGTTCGACGTGGCCGTCGGCCGCCAGCCGGTGATACCGGCGCGCAGCCTACTGCGGTCGGTGTGTGGTCAGAAGTCGAAGATGTAGAGGCCGTAGTTGCGGTCACTGACCAGGACGTAGGTCTTTTCGCCGATTTTGTGGGTCACGACGCCGGCGAAGTCGACGCCGGGTTCGCGGTAGGCGCCGACCTCCCGCAGGCCGTTCGGGCCGTAGTTGAGTACCCGCAATCCGCCTTCGTAGAAGGTGGCGTACACCAACTGGCGATCGGGGTCGATCGCCACGTGGGACGCCGAGAGGTTACCGAAGCCGAATGCGAACTTCGGGTCCTGTGACTCGGGGATGGCGTACGTGTCGATCTGGGTCATCGAGCCGGTGCCGGCGCGGTCCGGGATGTTCGTCTTGAACAGCCGCAGGTAGCCCCAACCGTCGAACACCGCGGTGACGTCGGTGGCGGAGACGGTGGGCATGGCCGGCGTGGGGGTGGTGCCGGCCGTCTCGGCGGTCACGCCGGGCACCCCGAGCAGTTGCAGACCGGTGAGGCGGTTGACGAACATCAACGGAATCGGTCCCTTGGCCCCCAAGGGAAACTGCTGAAGCGCGTCCGGCCCCTGGTGGTTGAAGATGATGCCCGCGTCATAGCCGGCCGCGACGATGGTGTTCAGCTTCTCCTGGAACGAGCATCCTTCGGCCGACCCGCCGGTCAGGATCGAGACGTCCCGCTCGACGAGCGCGATCCCGCGACCGGGCGGCACCGTCCCCGGGCAGCCGAAGCCGACGAAGGTCGGCGTACCGGAGATCGTGGTGTCGGCGTCGACCGGTGCCGTATCCGGGCTCGCTGTCGCGATGTACTGCGTGCCGGCGTGCGGACCCGAGGTGATCGTGCCGAGCAGGCGATACGGAGCGAAGTCCTCGTCGGCGCCGATCAGGTACTCGCCGTCGGGTGAGAGGTCGGCATGTTCGGCGTTGCCCTCCGGCGAGATCTGCTGCCCGCGCTTCGCCCGTTCCTCGTCGAACTCGGCGTACTCGCTGCGGGCGATCAACGCCACGTTGCCCGGCGTCGGGTCGGTCACGTCCAGCAGCACGTACCCGCCGTCCCAATAGGTGGCGGTCATGACGTACCGGTCGCCGACCCGGCGCACCTTGACGGCGTGCCCGAACACCGAGGTCAGACCCTTCGAGGCGTCCCCGGTGACGTTGAACGGCGCCACCCTCAAATCGAGGGCGTTGACCATCACCGGGTTACCGGGGTCGGTGATGTCCATGATGACGATGTCGGTGGTGGTCTTGACGGTGACGAGGCCGACGTAGCTGCGGCCGGTGACGCTGCTGGTCCAGGGGAACGTGTAGTACACCTCCACGGCCTGGTCCACGGCCTCGCCATCTACACCCGTGTAGTCGCCGGCGTGGGCCGCCAACAGCTGGGGGTGCTCCGGGTCGGAAATGTTCCAGATATTGATGCCGCCCCGCTGGCGCGGCCCGGTCGGGTCCGGCGCATGGGCCTGGGCGTAGATCTCGTTCGGGTGGATGAACAGCGCACCACGGAAGTACTCGTTGTCGATCTCGATCACGCTCGGACCCTCGCCGACGTAATTACCCGCCGTGGTCTCCATGAACGCGCTCGGCACCTCGACGGGCGCCTTCGGATCGCCGATGTCGATGACGTACGCGCCGGTCCGCTCACACGTCGGCTCCCGATACGCCGTCAGAAACGCGTAGTCGCCGTACGCCGCCACGTCCGCGATGTGACGCGCCAGGCCCGCCCCCGACGGGTTGGTGACCTGGGCCCTACCCACCAGACTCACCCCATACGAGACAGACGGCAGGGTGCCGGTCATGCGTACCTCCTCATGCGTACCGTCTCGACAGAAAGAGGACGTCGACCCATCGGCGACAGGCCGGTGTCGAACTTACCGGAGCGGCCCGACGGCCCGATGTCACATAAAGCGGGGATGGCAACACCCACTCGGGATCATCTCTCTGAATGGCACCCGATCGAATACGACAGAAACAAATGTCCCCGGAAGAGGGGACCGGCGTGTTCCGGATGCGTGCTGCTAGCGTTTGGCCCGTTGTCAATGACAATAAAGAATACCTGGGGCGAGGGCAAGATAGGTAACCGGAAGTAGACGCGATCGGGGCTGCGTTGTGATCCGAATCGATGTTCTTGTCAGCTCACCAATTTTTCTCCTCGGACTCACCCAAACATTTACCAACGCGGGGATAAAAGTCATCTCAACAAGAGTCTCGCCCGAAGAAGAGCCGTCCTGGCTGGCTGATGCCGTTATCATCGATGTCGATGCGCTTATCCTACCGCATCACCTCGACTACGTCACCGAGACCGCGAAGTCCACCGCCGTATTGATTCTCGGTAACGGCACCGATACCGATGTCGCAACCTATTTGCGCGCCGGCGCCGCCGGCGTCATTAGTAAGCGCGAAACCGGCGAAAGCATCGTCGCCGCTGTCCACACCGTGACCTGCGGCACTCCGTTACAACACGACCACCAGTACAACGCCGCACCGGCCAGCAGCGAACCCGCCGATTCGCCCAACCACCAGCTGTCCAGACGCGAAGAACAGGTGCTTCGCCAAATCTCCCGCGGACTCACCCATATGCAGATTGCCACGCGCCTCGGCATCAGCCCGCACACCGTGGACACGTACGTCAAACGCATCCGCGCCAAGCTAGGCGTCGGCAACAAGGCCGAACTGACCCGGGCTGCTCTTCTCGGCCGACTGATCACGACGACGCCAACTGTGCCTACCGCATAGCCGGTCCATGGCCGCGGCCCGGGCTATCTCTGGTCGCCGTACGGGGTCATCTGGAAGCTGACGAACCGCCAGCCGCTGTGGTCGTCGCGGCGCAGGATCTGGGTGGCCACGCCCGCGAGCGTGCGTTCACCGCCGTCGGGCGTACGTACCAGATTGGTGAGCGGCCCGGTGACGACCGCGACGTCGCCGATGAGCCGGATGAGCAGCTCGCCCCGGGTGATGTCTAGGTAGGGACGACGGTTGGCGGTGTGTTCCAGGAGCTGCGTTTTGGTGTGGGTGATGCCGTGCGCGTGTGTGTGCACGAGTGTGTCGTCGAAGAGCTCGTCGAGCGTGTCCAGGTCCACGTCGACGAGCGCTCGCTGCCGGCGCTGCTCGATGGCGTGTAGTTCAGTGATCACCTGCTCGTCGGGTGGATGAACGGTAGTGCTCATGCGGGCTCCCGATGGGAGATCTGGCTCGATTGCATTCCGCGGCCATTCTCTGACATCTCAGGATCGGCTGCCGGTCGCGCCAATCGGGGACATGAACGACCACATTGGAGCGTCGGGCCGTTCCGTCGCCGGTTCACGTGACTGCGCTGCCGCGGGCGGCGTTGCCTATGGTCGCGACGTACGTCCGCACGCTCCTCGGATGGCGTTGGTCACCACGTTGATGCGCACCGTGGCTGGAAAGGAGTCGATGTCGTGAACCCGTTCGACGACCTGGAGGGTCGTTTCCTGGTGCTCGTCAACGACGAGGAGCAGCACTCGCTGTGGCCGAGCCGCCGGGCGGTACCGGCCGGCTGGCGGATCGTGCATGGCGAGGACAGCCGACAGGCGTGCCTGGACTACGTCGAGCACCACTGGACCGACCTGCGTCCGCTCAGCGCCCGCTGAGCGTCTGCCGCTGGATCCCCACCGCCCGTCGAGAAGGGGCAGCCCGTGCTTGCGATTTCCGATTTCCTGGAGGAACTGCGCTTGGCCGGCGTCCAGCTGTGGCTGCAGGACGGCAGGTTGCGATACCGGCCGGCCGGCGCTCTCGACGGCGAGCGGTTGGCGGTGCTGCGCGAGCGGCGCGACGAGGTGATCTCTGCGATGCGCGCCGACCCGGTACCGGTGGCCCGGCCGGACACCATCCCGCTGTCCGAGCATCAGCAGGGCATGTGGTTCCTGGATCAGATGGGCCTGCTGGGGCCGGCGTACAACCAGACGTATGTGCACCGCATCACTGGTGATCTGGACGTGGCGGCGCTGCGGTCGGCGATCACGGAGATCATGCGGCGGCACGAGATCCTGCGGACCGCGTTTCCCGCGCGCGACGGGATCGGCGTACAGGTGGTGGAGCCGGCCGGCGATCCCCGCTTCACCTTCCTGGATATGTCCGGCCTTTCCGCCGCCGAGCATGACCGCTGGTTGGACGAGCGGATTCGGATGTACGCCGAGTACCGGTTCGACATTTCCGTGGCGCGCAACTTCTGTACCGAGCTGATCCGCTTCGGCCCGGCCGAGCACGTGCTGATTTTCCGCGCGTACCACCTGGTGATCGACGGGTCCTCGTTCGCGATCCTCTTCCACGAGCTGCGCACACTCTACGCGGCCTACCGGAGCGGGACCCCGTCCCCGCTGCCCGAGCTGACCATGCAGTACGCCGACTACGCGCTGTGGCAGCAGGGCCGGGACGGCGCCGAGGCGAAGCGGCACCTGGACTACTGGAAGGAGCGGCTGGCCGGCGCGCCGCACACCTTCGACCTGCCGACCGACCGGCCCCGGCCGGCCGTCGCCGAACTCGCCGGCGACCTTGTCGAGATACCAGTGCCCGCCGAGGTGGCCGACGGGCTGCGCCGGTTGGCCCGGCGGGAGGAAGCCACGCTGTTCATGGTGCTGCTGGCGGCCTTCCACACGCTGCTGTACCGGTGGAGTGGGCAAACCGACGTCAGCATCGGGATGATCGCCGACGGGCGGGCGCGCCCGGACGTCGAGGCCAACATCGGCCACTTCGTCAACCCGGTCGTGCTGCGCGCCGACCTGGCCGGGCAGCCGACCTTCGCCGGGCTGCTCGGCCAGCTCCGGCCCCGGCTGCTCGAGGCCCTGGAACACCGGCACGTGCCCTTCGACCGGCTGGTGGCCGAGCTCCGGCCGCAACGGGACCTGGCGGTACAGCCGCTGTTCCAGGTGCTGTTCACCTATCTGCTGACCGAGGAGTTCGACCTACTCGACGGGCTGACCGTCACGCCGATCGAGGCGGCCGGACACAAGGCGATGTTCGACCTCACACTGGGCGCCTCGGAGACCGCGGCGGGGGAGCTGAGCGTCGGGATCGACTACCAGACCTCGCTGTTCGACCGGGCCACCATAGAACGCCTGGCCGGCTATCTGGTCACGCTGCTGGCCGGGGTGGTCGCCGCGCCCGACGTGTCGATCGATGACCTACCCCTGATGTCCGCCGCGCAGCGGCACGAGGTGCTCGAGGTCTGGAACGACACGGCCCACCCGTTCGACCACGGCCACTGCCTGCACCAGCTGATCGAGCGGCAGGTCGCCGCCACGCCGGCTGCCATCGCGGTGGTGTTCGACGGCCGGGCGCTGACCTACCGCGAGCTGGACGAGCGGGCGAACGCCCTGGCCTGGCACCTGCGCGAGCTGGGCGTCGGCCCGGACGAACGGGTCGGCATCGCGCTGCACCGCTCGCTCGACCTGGTGGTCGCCAACCTGGCGGTGCTCAAGGCCGGTGGGGCCTGTGTCCCGATCGACCCGACCTACCCGATCGCCCGCCAGCAGCTGATCGCCGAGGACGCGGCGCTGCGGCTGCTGATCCGCCCGACCGCCAACGAGGACGGAGCCACCGAGCCGGCGCCGGTGCTGGCGTTCGACGCGTTCGGCACGCCGGCCAGCGCCTCCAACCCGCCGAACCTGGCCGATCCGGCCAACATCGCCTGGGTGCTCTACACCTCCGGCTCCACCGGCCGGCCCAAGGGCGTGGCCATGTCACACCGGGCCTTGCACAACCAGGTGCAGTGGCAGCAGCGCCAGGGCCCCGGCGGCCGCGGGCGGACGCTGCAGTGGGCCGCGCTCAGCTTCGACATCTTCTACCAGGAGTTGGTGACCACGCTGTCGGTCGGCGACACGCTCGTGCTGGTCAGCGAGGAGGTCCGGCACGACTTCGAGCGGTTGCTCGACGTCATCGACGAACAGCGGATCGAGCGGATCTTCATGCCGTTCGTGGCCCTGCGGGGGCTCGCCGAGCTGGCCGTGCGCCTCGACCGGATCCCGCGGTCGCTGCATGCGGTGCTCACGGCCGGCGAGCAGCTCCAGGCCACCCCGGCGATCCGGGCCTTCTTCGAACAGATGCCGGGCTGCACGCTGTACAACCAGTACGGACCGATCGAGGTGCACCTGGGCACCTCCCACCAGCTCGACCACAACCCCGCGGACTGGCCGGCGCTGCCACCGATCGGCCGGCCCTTCGACAACGTGCGGACGTACGTGCTCGACGCCGAGCTGCGGCCGGTGCCGCCCGGGGTGGCCGGCGAGCTGTTCATCAGCGGCATCGCGCTGGCCCGCGGCTACCTGGGCCGCCCGGAGATGACGGCGGAGCGGTTCCTGCCCGACCCGTTCGGGAAGGGCGCGCGGATGTACCGCACCGGCGACCGGGCCCGCTGGAACGCCCACGGCCAGCTGGAGTTCATCGGCCGGTTCGACGACCAGGTGAAGATCCGTGGATTCCGGGTCGAGGTCGCCGAGATCGAGGCGGTCCTCACCGGCTGTCCCGGGGTACGGGAATGCGCCGTCGCCGCCCACCGGTACGGCGTCGGCGACCGGCGCCTGGTCGCCTACGTCGTGCCTGTCGCGGACGCCCCGCCGGCCGCCACCGAGCTACGCGCCTTCCTGGCTGCCCGCCTGCCGGACTACATGGTGCCAGCCGCCTACCAGACGGTGACGGAGCTGCCGCGTACGCCCAGCGGGAAGCTGAGCCGGCGGCTGCTGCCGCGGCCGGACGAGGAGGCCGAGTGGGCCGGGGCGGCCGAGTACGAGCCCCCGAGCACGCCACTGGAGGAGCACATCGCCGCGATCTGGGCCGAGGTGTTGACCGTGCCCCGGGTCGGCCGGCGGGACAACTTCTTCGAGCTGGGCGGCCACTCGCTGCTGGCGGTCGCCGTCGTCACCCGGCTCACCGAGGTCACCGGGCGGACGGTCACCTTGCGTACCCTCTTCGAGGCGCCGACCGTGGCCGACCTCGCCGGCCGCCTGAGCGACGCCGAGCCGTGATGACCGGGTCCTACCGGCATCCGTCCGCGTACTGCCTGGCCTGCCCGATCCGGCGGTTCCGGGTGGGCACGTTCGACGTCGAGGACCGGCCGAAGTCCTCGACCCGCTTCGACTGGGAGACGGGGGTCCGCACCAAACCGGAGTCGGGCATCCCGGTCTGCGTGCACCCGGACCGGATCGGGTTGCCGCCGGGGGCGTACGCGAGTGCCGGCACGCCACTGCCGTACCTGCGGCAGCTCTGGTTGAGGATCCGGCTGGCCGTAGCGAGCGGTGCCTGGCCCCGCTGACCGGCGGCGCGCGGGCCGTGCCTAGCCGGCCACCTGGTCGACGTCCTCGAGCCCGATGGCGAACTGGATCCAGGCGGCCGCGCAGGACCGGGCCAGCGAGCCGAGGTTGAGCCGACTGTGCGGCGGGATGCGGCGCAACGAGAGCGGGAACTCGTCGGGCACAAGCACCCGCGGACCGAGCCAGCGCAGCAGCATCCGGCCGGACTCGGTGTAGCGCAGGGATGGATCCCGCTGGATGGTGTCGAGCAGCGACCGCAGCTCGTCGGAGGGATCGGCCTCCGGCAGCTTCACAGTCATCAGCCGGTTCACCGTGCGGTCCGTGCGCTCCGGCCGGGTGCGCCGATCCAGTACCGGGTCCTCGCCGGCCCGCAGGCGCGCCCGGACACTCCGCGCGGTCTCCACCGAGATGCCGGCGTCCTGCGCGATCCGGCGCAGTGTCGCGTCCGGGTGGAGGGCGATCAGCTCGGCCGCGGCCTGCCGCCCGGCCGCCCCGTTGATCGGCCGGACCCGGCCGTCCCGGCCGATCCGCGCCTCTACCGGCGAGCTGTCGATCTCGCGGCGCAGCGATCCGACGGTCTTCGCGGCCAGCCCGGCGGTGAAGGCGACGGCCCGGTCGGACAGCCGCGGGTGGGTACGGATGATCCGGGCCGCCGCCGCTCGCCGGTCGGCGATCGTGAGGGGCATGCCGTGCGACACGTTGAGCCGGACGGCGAGCAGGAACGCCTCGTTGTCGTCGCCGTCGAACAGCTTGGCGGAGATCTCCGGCTCGCCGCGCAGCCGGGCGGCGGTGAGCCGGTGCATGCCGTCGATGACGCGCATCGTCCCGCGATGGACCACGATCGGTGGCAGGTCCGCCTCCACCTGCGCCAGCGATCTCGCGTGCGCCATGTCCACGCCCGCGGACCGCGGCGAGTCGGCCTCGCGGATGTCGGAGATCGGCAGCCGCACGACGGCGCTGTCCCAGGCGGAGGCGGGTTCGACTGGGTATCGGGAGGTGTCGACCAGCACTAGATAAGCCTCGTTCCTTGTCACGGCCACGGTTGTCGAGCGAGGACACACGTCTTCGATCATCCTGACCGCGCGGCCGGACGTACGGGACTCACCTGTTTAGGGGTCAACACCTCACTCAGCGGGCGTGCGCAGGAATCCCAGGCGGCGTACCTCCTCCACACCGTCGGCCAGCGGGACCGGATCGCCGCCGAGGGCCAGCGTGGCAAGGAACTCGCGGCGCGGTACCGGTCCGGCCCCGAGCCGCTGGCTCGGCTCGCTGTCCCACTCGACGTCCAGCAGCGTCACGCCGGTGCCGGCCAGCCGTTGCTCCATGTCGAGCAGCGCCACCTTCGACGCGTCGGTCCGCCGGTGGAAGCAGGTGTCCAGGGCGAACACCGTGCCGGTGCCGACACCGATGACGCCCCCCACCAGCTCGTCACCCTCCCACACCTCGACGCTGTGGGCCCAGCCCAGCTTGTGCAGTTCCACCATGCACTCGCACAGCTCGTCGGTCAGCCACTCGGGAGTGCGATCCCGCCGGCACTCGGCGAGCACCTGATCGAAGCCCTGATTCGCGGTGGTGATCCATCGCAGCCGGTTGCGCAACAGCCTCATCAGGTTGCGTGGCTTGGTCAAACCCCCGTACGGGATGACCGGTCGGGGGTCCGGGGACCACCAGGTCAACGCGTACGGATCGGGCAACGGCGAGTCGAGCACAACGGTCGTCCCGGCGGCCACCGAGTCCTCGTACAGGAAGTGATTCACCTCGATTTCGGCCGCTGATGCCGCCGGCATGGGGAAGGTGCCGTGCCGGTAGCCGCCGATGACGGTGGCCGGCTCGATCCGGCCACCGATCGCGACCGGCAGGTCGGCCGGGGCACTATCCAACGCAAGTCCGTCCCAGACGCATCCTTCGCAGCGAAACACATGCGGATTGTCGCCTCGGACCAGCGATTGACGGGAGCCCTCCGATGACCGTACCCACGACAACGGGCACCTTCGGCGCCACGGCGCGATGGCTGCGCTGGCCACGCCCGTGCCACGACCCGTCGGCCCGCCTGGTGTGCCTGCCCCACGGCGGCGGCACGGCCAGCAGTTACGCCACCTGGCCCGGCCGGCTGCCGGCCCGGGTCGAGCTGATCGCCGTGCAGTACCCCGGCCGGCAGGACCGGCTGGCCGAGCCCTTCGCACGGTCCATCTCGGAGATCGCCGACGCGCTCGTCCCGGCACTCGCGCCCTACGCCGACCGGCCGCTGTACCTGTTCGGGCACAGCATGGGCGCCCTCGTCGCCTACGAGGTCGCGATCCGGCTGGAGGCCGGCGCCGGGCCGGATCCGGCGGGCCTGTTCGTCTCCGGCCAGCTCGCCCCGCACCGGTCCATGCCACTGTCGGAACAGCTCGACGACGCCACCGTCGAGGCGGAGGCCCGGGCGTCCGGCTGGAGCGATCCGATGGTGTTCGACCATCCGGAACTGCGCGAGCTCGTGCTGCCGGCCCTGCTGGCCGACGTCCGGGCGGTGCTGTCCTATCACCGCGGCGATCCGGTTCGGCTGCGGTGCCCGATCGTCGCCTACGCGGGTTCCGGCGACCCCGGCGATGTACCGGCCGAGCTGGCCGCCTGGGGTGAGCTGACCTCCGGCCGGGCCGCCTGGCGGCGGTTCGACGGCGACCACTTCTACCTCCAGGCCCGGGAGGCCGAGCTGGTTGCCGACATCGTGGCCCGGATGTGTGATGTCTGACTGGGGAGAGTCGTCAGTTGGACGCCTGTAGCGAAAGGAAGGACCTTGGGCGATTCGGATCTCGCCGAGCGGTACCGCTTCGCGCCGGACATCCTCGCCGCCGTTCGGGCGGCGTCCCGACCGGACAACCGGCACGGCCCGCTCGAGGCCGTCGAGCATCGGGTCTACGGGATCTACCGATCCCTACCCTCGCGGCGGGACCAGGCCGATACCGCGCTCGTCGGCGTCGGAGCATGACCGGCACGGTGGTCGTGGTCTACACGGCCGGCGGCGCCACCCCGATCGAGCTGGCCGCCGACGCCGAGGACTACGACCTGCTGTTCGCCGCACACGTCGGTGACCTGTCGAACGGGTTACCCGAACTGCTGGCGGCGGTCGGCGACTTCGTCGACGTGACCGACGAGGCGGCCGGAGCCGCCGTACTCGCGGCCCGCCGGCCGGTGGGCATCGTGGCGTTCTCCGATCAGGACCTGCCGCTGGCCGCGCGGCTGGCCTCCCGGCTCGGCCTGCGGTACCACTCGGAGAGCGCGGTGCTCGCCGCCACCGACAAGTACGTCCAGCGGCAGGTGTTGCGCGAGGCGGGGCTGCGGGTGCCGCGGTTCTGCCGGCTCGACCGGCCCGACCAGGTGGTGGACGCCCTAGCCGCGGTGGGCACGCCGGCGGTGCTCAAGCCGGCCCGGGGCGCGTCCAGTCGGCACACGTATCGCCTGGACAGCCTCGAGGACGCGCTGCGGTACGCCACGGACGCCTTCGCCGCCGGCGACGTCGACCGGTTCGTGGTCGAGGAGATGCTGGTCGGCTGCCCCTCGGTCGCCGGCCCCGACCTCGGCGACTACGTGTCCGTCGAGACGCTGCTGTGGCGGGGCACGGTCGTCTACCAGATGCTCACCTCGCGGCTGCCGCTGACGGAACCCTTCCGGGAGAGCGGCTTCTTCGTACCCGGCCGGCTGCCGGCGGCGGTTCAGGCGGAGGCCTACCGGCTCGCCGAGGCGGCCGGCCGGGCGATCGGCATCGAGGACGGCTGGACCCACATCGAGCTGAAGCTGACCGCCGACGGGCCCGCGGTGATCGAGGTGAACGCCCGACTCGGCGGCTTCGTGGCCACGATGCTCTACCGGTCGTACGGCGTGGAAGCGGTCCGGCTCGCGTTCGACGTGGCCGTCGGCCAACGCCCGGTGGTACCGATGGGCGCGACCTCCGCGGTCGCCTTCTGCTACCAGATCCTGCCCCCGGTCGGCGACTGGCGGCTCGCCTCCTGGGGCGGCTTGGCCGGCCTCACGGAACGCTCGGACATCCTCTCGATCGTCCTCACCGCCGCACCCGGCGACCGGGTCGACTGGCGAGAGGGCACCCAGGGCGCGCTCGGTCTCATCGAGGGCGTGGTGGAGCGACCGGAGGCGGTGGTCACCGCGGTCCGCGCGATCGAGCGGACGATCGCCGACCAAGTGGTTTTCAGCCCGGCGTGATCGACACGCGCGGCGGCGCCGGCGCGCCCTGACGCGCCGGCCGCCGTTACCGCGCCGGCGTCAATCGGCCGAGTTCTGCCAGTAGCTCTGGCGACCCCGCGACCAGGACCGGCGCATCGGATCACGCACGACCCGAGCCACCAGGCCGGCCGGGATCACGAGCAGGACGTAGGCGATCGTGAGCAGGGCTCTACGCATCAGGGATCCTTTCGGTACGGGAGGCGGGTGCGGTCAGTCGAGGGGCACCTCGGTACGCCAGTCCAGCTCCTCTTTCCACTCGGGCTGATCGGACTTCTGCAACAGGAATCCGCCGAGCGCGAGCATGTCGATGTTGGTCCGCATGAAGCAGGTGTAGGCCTCGTGCGGCGTGTTCACGATCGGTTCGCCGCGGACATTGAACGACGTGTTCACCACGACGCTGCTGCCGATCTCCTGCTTCAGCGCGAGGAGCAGATCGTGGTACGGGGGGTTGTCCCGGTGGCGGACGGTCTGCACCCGTGCGGAGTAGTCCACGTGCGTGACCGCCGGGATCAACGACCGGTGCACCTTGAGCAGATCGAGACCGGTGAGGTCGGAATCCGCCTCGACGGCGAGGCGAGCCGCCTCGGCGACCGGCGCGACCACGAGCATGTACGGGCTGTCCTGCGGAAGGTCGAAGTAGTCCTTCGCGTCGTCGGCGAGTACCGACGGCGCGAACGGACGGAACGACTCCCGGAACTTGATCTTCAGGTTCATCACCGACTGGGTCTGCGGATCGCGCGGGTCGCCGAGGATCGACCGCGCGCCGAGGGCACGCGGGCCGAACTCCAACCGGCCCTGGAACCAGCCCACGACCTTCCCCGCCGCGATCGCCTTCGCGACCTCGGCGGCCATCTCCGCCGGCTCGAGTCGGCGGTACGGGATCCCGCCCGCCGTCAGGTATGCGGCGATCTGGTCGTCGCTGTACGCGGGTCCCAGTAGCGATCCGGACATCGCGTCGAATCCGGTGCCGACGTGGGCGCGCTCGGCGCCCCGGTCGATCGCGACCGCGAGTGCCGCGCCCAACGCACCGCCGGCGTCGCCCGCTGCGGGCTGGACCCAGATCTCGTCGAAGAGGGAGTTGGCGATGATCTTTCCGTTGGCGACGCAGTTCAGGGCAACCCCGCCGGCCATGCACAGCCGTGACTCGCCGGTCAGCGCGCGGGCGGTCCGGGCGAGCCTGAGTACGGCCTCCTCGGTCACCAGTTGCACGGACGCGGCCAGGTCGAACTCGCGCCGGGTCAGCTCTCCCTCGGGCTCCCGGCGCGGACCACCGAACAGCTTCTCGAAGCCGCGACCGGTCATCACCTGGCCGCGCATGAACTCGAAGTAGCGCATGTTCAGGCGGAACGAGCCATCCGGCTTGATGTCGATGAGCCGCTCGCGGATCAGGTCGGCGTACCGGGGCTCGCCGTAGGGCGCGAGGCCCATCAGCTTGTACTCACCGGAGTCGACCTTGAATCCGCAGAAGTAGGTGAAGGCCGAGTAGAGCAGGCCGAGCGAGTGCGGGAACCGGATCTCGACCAACGGCTTCAGCCGGGTGCCCTGCCCGTGCCAGATCGTGGTGGTCGCCCACTCGCCGACGCCGTCGATGCACAGCACGGCGGCCGACTCGTACGGGCTGGCGAGGAACGCCGACGCCGCATGCGACTCGTGGTGCCGCCGACAGGTGATCTCCGGTACGGGGCCCAGCCCCAGTCCCTCGAGCTCGCGGCGGATGACATCGTGGATCCGCCGCTTCGACGTCCACCAGCCGGGCAGGGTGTCCCGGAACGAGGCCAGCCCGAACGGGACCGCGCCCAGGTATGTCGCCAGGACGCGGCGGAACTTCAGCGCCGAGTCCTCGTAGTAGGCGACCGCCGACACGTCCGCCAGCGTGGCACCGACCTCACCGAGCGTGTACGCGACCGCGCGGGCCGGGAAAGCCGAATCGTGGCGGCGGCGGGTGAAGCGCTCCTCCTGTGCCGCCGCGACGGGTCGGCCGTCGCAGACGAGCGCCGCCGCACTGTCGTGGTAGTAGGCGGAGATGCCCAGGACTAGATCAGACATACGATCATCTCTCGAGTTGTGCTCGGCGGGCCCCTTTACGTGCCAAGAGTCCGGATGGCGGGTTCAGCGATCGGTATCCGGCCCGGATCCGGTCCCATGCGTCCGCGCGAGCTGTCGGCGTCTGCTGGGCCAGGTAGTCGTCGATGGCGTCGGCCGCCCAGGCGGAGTGCCCGGTCGCGACGTTGTCGATGGTGTTGTGGATGTCGACGAACGCCGTGGAGAAGCCGTGCTTCTTTAGCGCCTGCCGGCCGCGGCGATAGTTGCCGCCGACACCTGACAACTCCATCGCCAGGTTCAGGCCGAGAATTTCCGCCTCGAACGTGCGCGGAAACCGGCCGATCGCCAGCCAGTAGACCGGCGTTTCGAACGACCGGTCCCGGAATCCGGGCCAGGCCGCGAACTCCGGCGACCGAGTCGGTGGGAGATCGATGCCCATCTCCCGCAACATGGCACGGTAGATCAGCGGATGGTTCAGGCTCAGGTCGCCGTTCCCGAGTTCGTCCCAGTAGATGTCGAACAGGAAGTGCCCGCGCTCGGAGGAGGCGAGCTGATAGTCGGTATAACCGGCCAGCCAGGAACCGTCGATCAGGGTGAGCGGCGCCAGTTGCAGGGTCGAATCGATCAGGTCGGCGCGGTCCGGCAAGGGATCGCCCAGGCCGTTGTGGAACTCGGTGTCGTGTTGGTCGTGCTGGTCGAGCAGCCAAGGCCGCAGGCCGTCCACCGGTTGCTCGACCGGTAGTGACTGGGCGGACGGCTCTATGTCGCGGCGGCACCTGGCGAGCCGCCTTTCCACGTATCGCTGCGCGTACCGGCGGGTCGCGGGCGTGATCGTGCGCCGCAACAGGTACGTGTACGCCTGCCGTAGGTCCGCGGGAGCATCTCTGTCGTCATCGCGGCTGTCCGGGGCCGGCCGGAGCATGATCCGCCGGGGCTGATGGGCGTGCGGCCGCCACTCTGCCCGCTGCCCGGGATCCGCCGGCAACGCGTCGATCCATCGCTTGATCGTGTCCAGGTCGTTGTCCGGGAACACTCGGAACATCGGGCCCTTCTCCGACACCAGCGCGCCGGTCAAGCGGCTTGCCTCGGACCTGCCCGGCCGGACGAGGCGACTGTTCGCCAGCGTGGTCAGGAACGGGATCGGGTCGGTGCGCGCCTCGGCGAGCCACTCCTTCAGCGGCCGGCCCTGCACGCTGAACCGGTCGTGATAGGCGGATGCCTCTCTGGCCCGGGACCGCACCAGCTCCGCCATCTCGAAAGCCGGGTCGCGAGCGGCGTCCAGCTCCTGGTACACCTCGTCGCACCAACGTCGCAGCGCGCCGAACGCCCAGGCGAAGCCGCGCTCGATCGCGGTCGCGCCGGCCGTACCGGCTGATTCGACGAACGCGGCCGCCACGGCCCGAGCATCCTCGACCGCCGGCGGCCCGTCCGGCGTGCGCGCGCGGCTCGGATCCAGCGCGTCCCAGCCGATCGCGTGCGGAAGCCGGGTCCGAACGCCGTCGAGCGGCGGGAGCATGCCGGCCTCACGCAGGCAAAGATCAAGACCGATGATCTCGCCCCGGTATGTGTCCGGGCGCCGGCTCATCGTCAACGCGACGGCCGGTAGGTAGAAGGACTGGTCGGCGATTCGCCGGTCCTGCGCCAGTTGGCTCGCCGGATGCGCATGCACGGCCACCCGGAGGTGTTGCATGAGCGAGAGGTAGGCGCTCCCTCGCGACGCACGCGGATGCCCGACGCCGACGTCGCCCGCGAACAGGGCGAGCACCCGCATGGTGACCGCTTCCTCGGCGTTGCCCGGCTCGCTCATCCATTGCAGCCAGGCACCGGACACCGAGGCCAGGGGTGCACACGCGAGTGTCGCCCGGCGGACGAGTACGTCGGCACAGCCCTCGCGTTCCGCGGTGGAGAAGAGGGCCGCGAAGCGTGAACGTTGCGTGGCGGCCCACGCCGAGACCGATGGGTCGAGACCCAGCGATGCCGGCGGAGCGGACTCATCGAGCGTGGTGGTCAGCGATACCCGCGGGCCGCAATCCTCGCGGTTCAGCTCAGCGACGATCGCGGACCGCAGCGCGTCGGGCAGCGGCGTGCTCTCCGGGTCGCACGCCCGCGCGAACACCGTCCGCACCGACAACGCCGCGGGATCGTCGTCGACCGCCTGGTCAGAACATCGGGTAAATGGACGCATCGCGCTTCTTCCTCTTCTTACGTCGAAAAAGCTTGGCGACTGCTTTGCGCAGAAAGGCCATGGTGCCCTCACCTCCCCTAGCCGGCGAGTCGAAGTCCGTAGGGGAGATAGACCATTTCCCCGCGATCCAGGAACTCGAGATAGTCCGACGACCGGGGCGTCAACAACTCGCTCTGCCGCACCACGATAGGGACCTCCTTCGCCAGCAGACCTCGAAGATCATCGACTGCCAGACTCCAGGTCCACGTCTGCTGCCAAGAAACTAACGCCACGCCGAAGCGGTGCCGCGTCCCGTAAAACGGCTCCGCACGGCCATCGGCCCGGTGGCACCGGCCTACGGCCAGGAAAGGCAGAAGGTGTGGCCGGCCGCCGCGTCGCCGGTTCAGGTGACTGCGCTGGTCCGGCCGGCGTTGCCTACGTTCGATCGGACGCGCGTGGAGGTGAATCGTGACAAACACCAGGTACGCCCCGGATTTGGTTTTCGAACGGCAGATCGGTTCGGCCGCGCCGCGGGAATTCGCCGAGCCGCCATCGGGCGCGAGTGGATTCGGCAACGTCTTCACCGATCACATGGTCACCATCCGCTACCGGCCCGATGAGCAATGGCACGGCGCGAGGGTGGAGCGGTTCGGGTCGATGACGGTGTCGCCGGCGGCGGCCGTGCTTCACTACGGCCAGGCGATCTTCGAGGGGCTCAAGGCGTACCGCGCGCCGGACGACCGCGTCCTGCTGTTCCGACCGGACGCGAACGCCGCGCGGTTCCGGCGGTCGGCCCGCCGCCTGGCCATGCCCGAAATTCCCAGTGAGCTATTCATCCGGGCCGTGGAGCAGCTGGTCGCCGCCGATCGGCGATGGGTGCCATCGACCGACGGAGGCAGCCTCTACGTGCGTCCCTTCATGGTCGCCACCGAGCCCTTCCTGGGCATGCGCCCGGCCGAGGAGTACCTCTTCTGCGTCATCGCCTCCCCGGTCGGCGGGGTCTTTGCCGGTGGGCCGGGCGCCATCTCGGTGGACGTCTCCCATGACTACGCGCGGGCGGCGCCGGGCGGTACGGGCTCCGCCAAGTGCGGCGGCAACTACGCCGCGGCGCTGCCCGCACTGCGCCGCGCCGTCTCGTCGGGGTACGACCAGGTGGTGTTCCTGGACGCCGCGCGGCACCGCTACGTGGAGGAGCTCGGCGGCATGAACATCTTCTTCGTCTTCCACGACGGCCGAATCGCGACCCCGCCGCTGCTCGACACGGTTCTCGCCGGCGTGACCAGAGACTCGGTCATCACGCTGGCCGAGGAGGCCGGTCATCGGGTGGTCGAGGCCCCGTACACGGTCGAGCAGTGGCGGGATGACGCGGCCACCGGTCAGCTCCGCGAGGTGTTCGCCTGCGGGACCGCCGCGACGATCGTCGGGATCGATCGCGTTCGGTACCTCGACGAGGAGTTCACCGTCGGAGACGGTGGCGTCGGCCCGATCACCGCGGGGTTGCGGACCCGGCTGCTCGATCTGCAGTACGGACGCGCTACCGACGTCCATAACTGGATTCGGGTCCTCCCATGACCGGCGCCGGGTGTGTTCGGTCGACGGTGTCCCGTAACGGCCCCGCGCCGCGCCGACGCTCGTCGAACCCACGTCCATACCGGTAGGCGGCGAGAGGCGCCCGACGTAACCGCCATCCCCGCTTTGTGTGACATCGGGCCGTCGGACCGCTCCGGTAGCCCCCGCCCGGTGGCTTCGAGGCCTTCGCTGGAGTGGCGAGAAAGGGGTGCGGATGCCCTACTTGCGGATCGGCGACGCCGACCTGTATGCGGAAGTCGCCGGGGACGGTGATCCGGTCCTGCTGCTGCACGGCGGCTTCTGCTCGCTCGAGTCGCTGCGGGCCCAGTTCGACGCGCTCGCGGGCGGCTACCGCGTGTTCGCCTTCGAGCGTCCCGGGCACGGCCGTTCGGCCGACGTGGACGGGGAGTACGGGTACGGGCGCAGTGTCGCCGACACCCTCGCCTACCTCGACGCCGTCGGCCTCGAATCGGCGCACGTCGTCGGCTACAGCGATGGCGGGATCATCGGGCTGCTGCTGGCGCTCGGCCATCCGGAGCGGGTGCGATCACTGGTCGCCATCAGCGCGAACCTCGATCAGTCGGCGTTCACGACCAGCCCGGAGGCGGAAGCCGCCACCGTGCTCGTTGAGTCGAAAGAGGACAAACCCAAGTCGGAACCGGATGCCGAACGGCTGCAATACGAGCGTCTCTCGCCGGACGGCCCGGGGCACCTGAATGCTGTCCTGACCAAGCTTTTCCGGCTGTGGGCGAACGAGCCACGGATCGACCCGGGGGACCTGGCCCGGATCACCGCGCCCGTGCTGGTGATGTCGGGCGACCGCGACACGGTCCGCCCCGACCACAGCCTGCTCATCGCCGCGTCCATTCCCGGCGCGCAGCTGTGCATCGTCCCAGGGACGACGCACGGCCTCATCGGCGAGCGGCCCGAACTCGTCAGCCTGCTCATCCAGCAGTTCCTGGCGGCTGGGCAGGCGCGAGCGCGGCGCAGCAGCCAGACGAAGTAGGGGGCGCCGACAACGCCGATCGCGATCACGCTGA
>DASRII010000241.1:0-8118 GCA_035650075.1 Micromonosporaceae bacterium
CGATGGAGGACTTCGCGGTCGCGGTCGTCGACGAGGCGGAGCGGGCCGAGCACGTGTTCTCGTGCGTTGGCGTTACCAACTAGGAGTTCGCGAGCTGCAGGCGTACCGCGGCGGTGACTCGGTCGACCTCGCCCGTGGCGAGCAGGTCCAGCATCGCGCCCCGGAGCACGGCGAGGACCAGGGTCCGCCGCGCCCGCCCGCGTGCCGACCTGCGTTCGCGGGCCGGTTGTGCCTCGGCGAGGACGGCCAGCCAGTCCCGCACCGTCGAGCGCGCGAAGTCCGCCCACGGGCCGTCCGGCTCCACCAACGAACGGGCGTACCCCTCGACCCACAGCGTCAGCAACGTCCGGTGCCGGTCCGCGGCCAGCCACGTCCAGACCTCGTTGGCGACCTCGGCCATCCCGGCGTCCCCGGCCCGCGCGGTACCCCGGACCCGGTCGAGGAAGTCGAGTTCGTCGGCGCGCGCCCGGGCCAGCAGCGCGCGGATGACGCCCTCCTTGCTCCCGAACAGGTACAGCAGCACCCGCGGGCTCGACCCGATGGCCGTGGCGAGGGGTCGCAGCGACATGTCCGTGAGGCCGTGTGCGAGCGCGTAGCGGTACGCGGCCTCGAGCAGCTCGGTCTGCCGCGCCGAGGGGGTTGAACCGTCACCGGACATGGCGTTAGCGTATCTACTGACACAGTCGTTTCAGTAGCCGGAGGAGGGGGCACGTGACCACGGTGGTACGCCCGCTCGACCGACCCGGTGACCTCGGTTGGGTCGTGATGGCGCACGGCGAGATCTACGCTTCCGAGTACGGCTGGGACACCTCGCTCGAAGCCTTCATCGGCCGGATCGTGCTCGACTACGCGGCCGACCACGACCCGGTGCGGGAGGCCGCCTGGATCGCCGAGGTCGACGGGTGCCGGGTCGGCTGCGTGTTCTGTGTCGAGGAGGACGACCGGACCGCGAAGCTGAGGGTGCTGCTGGTCGATCCCCGTGCCCGCGGTCACGGCCTCGGGCGCCGGCTCGTCGACACCTGCGTGGAGTTCGCGCGAGCGGCCGGCTACCGCCGCATCACCTTGTGGACCAACGATGTGCTGATGTCGGCCCGGCGCATCTATCAGGCGTGCGGCTTCCGGCTCGTCGACGAGGAGCGTCATCACAGCTTCGGACAGGACCTCGTCGGCCAGCACTGGGCACTCGATCTATCCTGAGCCGGTGATCCTCGAGTTCAGCGGCGAGGTGTGGTACTGGAGAGGGCCGTCGCCGTTCCACTTCGTCACCGTTCCGGAAGACGATTGTCGCGAGCTGGAGTCGGCGGCCCAGTTCGTGAGCTACGGCTGGGGCATGATTCCGGTCGCGGCACGGATCGGCGACACCGACTGGACGACCTCGCTGTTTCCCAAGGACGGGCGCTACATCGTGCCGCTGAAGGACAAGGTGCGCAAAGCCGAGGCGATCGAGGTGGGCGACACCGTCACGGTCCGCCTGACTGTCGACGCGTGACGCCGTAGACCGTGGCGAGCGCCGCTGCGGTGCCGGCCATCCGCTCCCGGAGCGATGCGGGCTCGAGCACCTCGACTTCGGTACCCAACTGATCCGTACCCAGCAAAGGTATTCAAGGCACCGGGTCCAGTTGGTGGAGGCGGGGGCGGACCCGTTCGGCGTCGGGATGGCCGAGGTCTTCGAGGATGACGAGGGCCTGCCGCCACGCTTCGCGGGCGGAGTCCGGCCGGTCCAGCGCCGCGAGGGTGTCGCCGAGGTTGACGAGGGTATCGGCCTGACCGTGCCGCCGGCCGATCTCCCGCCACAGCTCCACGGCCCGCTGGTAGCACTCGATGGCCCGCTCGTACTCGCCGAGGTGGTGGTGGGCGTACCCGAGGCTGTCCCAGCTGTCCGCGGCACCGTCGCGGTCGCCCATCTCCTCCTGCAGAGCCAAGGCCTGTTCGCAGTGGGTCAACGCCTGCCGGTACTCGCCGAGCAGCGCGTGGTACCAGCCGACCGCGTTCAATCCCCGGGCGCACCACCTCGGGTTGCCGGCCCGGCGGGCCAGTTCGAGCGTCAGCCGGGCGTGATGCAGGGCATCGGCGTGGCGACCGAGCCGCTCGTACACCTCGCAGACGTGTAGATGGGCATGCGCCCCGCCGGTCGTGTCGCCCAGGGCATGGAAGAGGTTCAGAGCGTCCTCGAGATTCGCGCGGGCGTCGTTGTAGCGACCCAACCGGGTGTACGCGGAACCGAGGCAACGCTGCGCCCGCGCCTGTTCCGGACGGTCGCCCAGCCGCCGCGCCGCGACCAGCCCGGCGCGCTGGGTCTCGGCGAGGTCCTGCCAGTGGCCGCGCCAGTCGAGGAAGGCCGCGAAGGCCCAGACGAGCTGGCAGGTCTGGCTGTCCAGGCGCGCACCGGCGGCCAGTCGCAGACCGCCGAGCAGGGCCGGATGCTCGATGGCGAACCAGGTCAGCGCCTGACCGTTGTCGGTGAGGTGGTGGACGGTCACGCCGGGTTGGAGCGGGGCCAGGGTGATCGGATCCCGCTCGGGATGCAGGATCCGGTCGGCGGCATGCGCGCTGTGCACGTAGTAGTCGACGACCCGGTGTGTCGCGGCGTGCCGCTCGGCTTCGGTGTCGACGCCGCGTACCAACTCCGCGGCGTAGGCGCGCAGCAGGTCGTGAAAGGCGTACCGGCCCGGTACCGGCTCGGCGACCATGTGGGCGCGGGTCAGCTCGGCCAGCGCCGAACGCACCTGCTCGGCCGGTTGACCACAGAGGCTGGCGGCCGCGGACAGCCCGATGTCCGGCCCGAGGTGCAGGCCCAGCAACCGGAAGAGCCGGGCCGCGGGTTGGCTCAACTGCTTGTACGACCACGAGAACACGGTCCGGACGCTGGCAGCCGGGTCGCCGTGGTCGAAGCCGTCCAGCGCGGCCCGGGCATCCCGCAGCTCGGCGGCGAGGGTGGCGAGCGGGAAGTCGGGATGGGCGGCCGCCCGGGCGGCGAGGATGGCCAGGGCTAGCGGCAGTCGTGCGCATCCGGTGATGATCTCGCTCACCGCGTGCGGATCGGTCGCGATCCGCCCGTCACCCAGCCGGCGGGCCAGCAACTGCCGGGCCTCGGCCGAGCTGAGCAGGTCCAGCGTGAGCGGCTCGGCACCCTCGGCCGCGACGAGGGAACCCAGCCGGTTGCGGCTGGTCACCACGACCAGGCAACCCGGCGAGCCGGGTAGCAGCGGGCGTACCTGGTCCGCGTCGCGCGCGTTGTCGAGCAGGACGAGGGCCTGCCGGTCGGCCAGCAGGCTCCGGTACAGGCCGACCTGCGCGTCCAATGCGGCCGGGATCCGCTCCGGCGGTACCCCGAGCGCGTCCAGGAACGCCCGTACCGCCTCCGCCGCCGTCATCGGGGAACCGGTCGAGCCGAAGCCGCGCATGTTCACGTACAGCTGTCCGTCGACGAACCGGTCGGCGATCCGGTGCGCCCAGTGCACGGCCAGGGTCGTCTTGCCGATGCCGGCGGTACCACCGATCGCGGTGATCACGACCGTGCCGCCGGGCCGGACCGATCTGTCGACCAGGTCCGTCAGCGCGGCCAGCTCCGCGGCCCGGCCGACGAAGTGCGGCACCGCGGGCGGCAGCTGCCGGGGCACCACCGGCGCGGAGACGATGACCGGGCTCGCGGCGATGTCGGCGCGACCGCGGCGCAACTCCTCGACGCGGTCCCGCGCGGTAGCCAGCGCTCCCTGCTCGGCCCGGGAGGCGCCGAGGAGCCGGATCAACACGTCGAACCGGTCGGTCGGCGGCAGGACCTGACCGGCCAGGTACGCCCCGATGATTCCGTGCGACCACCCGGTCTTGGCGGCCAGCTCGCGATGTGTCAGCTCGGCATCGCCGCGTTGCCGTGCCTGCCGGCGTCGCAGGTGGCGCAGTAGGCGCGCGAGGTCGTCGATACTCGCCACCGTGGCCACGTCCGGCAGCGGATCCGGGATCTGTCCAGCAGACCGGTCGGCCACGTCCCCTCCGGGCTCTCGCGCTGACGCGGGGCTCGGACCGCCCCCGTACACATTGAAACGCATCGGTCTATGCATCGGCTCCACGCCGGTTGTCCGGTGTCGCCCGACGGTGCCCGAGGCCGCCAGGCCACGGCCGGGATGGCGCTTCTTCCAGGCGGTCGGCTGCCACTCTCCCCGGCATGTTGGACTCGCCACGAGCCTGGAGTTCGGCACGATCGGCCCGGAAGGGGGTCAGGCGCTCGGCGGCCCGCCCCTGGACGACGACGTGCGCCAGAAGGTGGCGCTGCGCCGGTTCCGGTCCGTGGCCAAACGTGCCGCCGAACGGACGCGCTACTACTCGCGGCTGTTCGCCGAGCAGAAGCTCGACCCGGCGACGATGAGCTGGGACGACGTCCACCGGCTACCGGTGACGGGCCGGGATGCTCTGCGGGAGGAGCCCGACTCCTTCGTGTGCGCCGGCAGCCGGCCGGTCATGCGAGCGGTGACGACCGGCACGACCGGCCCGCCGATCGGTGTCTGGTACTCCGAGTACGAGCTGGCCGCACTGACCGGCGCCACCGCCAACCACGTGTTGCTCCGCAGACTGATCCGCCCCGGCGACGTCGTGCACATGTGCATCAGTTCGCGGGCGCACCTGCCGATCGTCACGATCTCCGGTACGTGCTTCCGGGTCGGCGCCGTCGTGCAGCTCATCGGCCTGGTCGACCCGGCCCTGGCGCTGGCGCAGCTCGCCGAGCGCCGGGCCACGGTGCTGGACGTGTACCCGTCGTACTTCGGCGAGCTGGTCGAGCACGGGTTGCGGGTCGGGTACCGGCCGGCGGACTTCCGCCTGGAACGGGTCATCATCGGCGGCGAGATCGTCACCGCCGGGCTCCTGGCCCGCGCCGAGCGGCTGTTCGGGGCGGTCGAGTTCATCGAGAACTACGCCTCGACCGAGATGGTGCCCTGTGGCGGTACCCCGTGTGCGCAGGGGCACCTGCACTTCGAGTTCTCGGCGGGCCACCACGAGGTGGTGGCACTGGACGGCAGTGGACAGGCCGCCGACGGGGAACCCGGTTCGCTCGTGGAGACGCCGTTCCCGCCGTACCGCGAGACGACCCTGTTGCTGCGGTACGACACGGAGGACGTCGTGGCCCCGCTGTCCGGTCCGTTCGGCTGCGAGTTCCGCAATCTGCCGGCGACCAGCCGCGTCCTGGGCAAGCGCCGCCTCGCGGTACGCCACGACGACGGCTGGGTCTTCCAGCGCGGGGTCATGGAAGCCCTCGAGGGGTGCGACGCGGTACCGCTGCCGGCCCGGTACGGCTACCGGCCGGCGGGTCGGGGAATCGCGCTGGAGGTGCTGGTCCGCGACGACGACTCCGGTGTGGGGAGGGCCGTCCGCGACCGGCTGGCGGCCCACGGCGTACCGGTCGAGGAGCTGACCCTGGTGACCGATCGGGCGCGGCTGAGCGAGCCGATCCCGGTACGCAGCGATCTGCGGGAGGCGTCCTTCGTACCACCGGAGCCGGCCGTCAGCCGGCGCCCCGCCCTCGTCGCGTCGAACAACGGGCGGTAGCCATGCTGCAGTCGTACACGATCGCCATGACCTTCGTGCTCGCGACGCTGTTCGGGGCGCAGTCCTACCTGCAGCACGTCGCCGCCAGCCGGCCGCCGGTCGGAGTATTCAACCGCAGCGACGTCTACGCTCTGCTGTTCGGCGTGGTCGTCATGCCGTTCGCGTACCTGGCCATTCCGGCTCCGGTCGCGGTACCCGTCTTCGGTCTGGTGATCGTGGCGATCGTCGCGGTCTCGCTCGGCCCGGTCTTCGGTCACAGCGGCCTGGCGTGGCTCGCCGCGCTCGCGCTCGGTGCGGCCGATCTGGGTCTGGCCGCCGTCGCCGGAGCCCGGTCACCGGCTCAGCTCGTCGTCAACGGGGTGCTGCTGTGTGTCGCGATCGTCGGCATCGCGAACATGTGGGTCCAAAGTGGAATGCGCGCCAGACACCTGATGGTGGTTGCGATCGCCCTGACCGTGTACGACACCGTCGCGACCGCGCTGTTCCCCATCACCTTCAACCTCTTCACCCACCTCGGCGCCGGCCCGTTCGCCCCGTTCCTGGCGTGGTGGCACCTCGAGCACGGGGTCATCATCGGCCTCGGCGACCTGCTCGTGGCCACGCTCTTCGTGATCGTGGTCGACAAGGGCTACGGGACACGCGCCGCCATGACCGCGCTGGCGATCGTGGGGGTCACCATCGGGATCATGTCGGCCCTGGCCGTCACGGACACCGTTCGTGGCGTCGCCCCGTCGATGTGGGTGCTGGGCCCGGTGATCGTCGCCTACCTCTACTACCTCTCGCGCAAGGGCCGCACGGAACGCACGGTCGAGCAGTACCGCGAGGCCGTGCCGCGCTGAGAAGGAGGCTGCTCTGCCCGTCCGGGCAGAGGTATCCGCTACGTCGACCGTGAAGGAGGTGACTCACATGTTGAAGAGCTACGCCCCGTTCGCGCGGTACGTGGTGTCCGCGCTCGCGTCGGTTGGCTTCGGCCTTTGCTGCGGTTGCTCGTAGGCAAACCGACCACAGGTGCCGGTCCGGGCCACCGCTGGGCCGGCACCTCGGCGTTCGGCGTGCTGTGCCAGGATCGGCGGATGCGTGGACGGACCAAGGACATGTGGTGGGGCCTCGTCATCGAGGCGCCCGATCCCGGCGCACTCGCCGGCTTCTACACCCAACTCCTCGGCTGGCCGGTCGTGGAGGAGGACCCGGATCACGCCGTCCTCGGGACACCGCAGGGCAACGTGTTCGTGGTGTTCCAGCGGGTTCCGGACTTCGTACCGCCGGTCTGGCCCGGCACGCCGGAGCAGCAACGCATGACGATGCACCTGGACATCCAGGTCGAGGACATCGACGCCGCGGCCGACGACGCCATCGCGCTCGGCGCGAAGGTGGCCGACTTCCAGCCGAAGGATCATGTCCGGGTACTCATCGACCCCGCCGGTCATCCGTTCTGCCTCTGCCGCGAGGTCGAGTCGTAGTTTCAGGCGCTGCTTCGGTATAGCCGGGCGTTGAGGCCGGTGAAGATCTCGTAGTCGATGGTTTCGGCCCAGCCGGCCCATTGCGCCGTGGTCGGTTCGCCGTGCTCGCCCGGGCCGAAGACGGTCACCGGGTCGCCGACCGATGCCGGGGTGTCGGGGCCCAGGTCGATGACGGTCATGTCCATGCAGATCCGGCCGGCCACCGGCCGGCGGGCGCCGGCGACCCAGACCTCGGCGCGGCCCGAGGCCAGCCGGGGCAGGCCATCGGCGTAGCCGACCGGGATCAGCCCCAGCCGGGTCGCCCGCCTAGCCGTCCAGGTGTGCCCGTAGCCGACCGGGGTGCCGGCCGGCACCCGGCGGATGCTGACCAGCGGGGCGGTCAGGGTCAACGCCGGCCGCAGCCGCACCGTGCCCGACTCGTCGACCCCCACCAGACCCGCACCGATGCGGCTCATGGTGTGGTGCGCCAGCGGATCGCTGAGGGTGGCCGCCGTGGTGGCCAGGTGGCGGTCGGCCGGGCGCAGACCCGCGGCCCGGGCCACCTGCACACCCCAGGCGAACCGGTCCCGACCCACCGCGTTGGCGGCGTGGCCGGGCCGGGCCGCGCACGGCAGATGGCCCATGATGCCGACCACCCGCACCAAGCCATCCCGCTCGGCCTGCCGGGCGGCCCGGCACAGCCGATCCCACTGCGCCGGCTCGGCGCCGTCGCGACCCATGCCGGTGTCCAGATGCAGATGCAGCCGAGCCCCCGGCGCGGTACCGGCGATCGTGTGCAGCTGCGCCAACCCGGAAACGCCCAGCTCGATGTCCAGCCCCACCGCCGCGGCGAAGTCGGCATCCACCGGATTGAGCCAGCTCAGGATCCGCTGGGACAGACCCGCCGCGCGCAGCGGCCGCGCCTCGTCGAGGCTGGTCACGCCCAACCGGGTCGCGCCACCGGCCAACGCGGCCCGCGCCACGTCGACCTGGCCGTGGCCGTAACCGTCGGCCTTGACCACCGCCATCAACTCCCCGGCCGTACAAGACTTGATGGTGCGCACGTTGGCGGTCACCGCCCCCAGGTCGACCTCCAGGGTCACCCGCGGCCGCAACGCCAGCACACTCATCGCGACACCGG
>DASRII010000242.1:0-2245 GCA_035650075.1 Micromonosporaceae bacterium
GTACTAGACTACCGGCGCACCGCCAATGCGCTGCGCCGAGTCGCCATCTCCTACATCGAGCAGGAGAAGCCCTACCACGATCCCGAGACCCGGCGGAAGAAACTCGCCGAGGCCACCCAGAATCTCCTCGCTGGCGAGGCCTCCAACTGGGAAAACCTCCGGGCAAAAACCGGTGCCAGCGATTCGTAAGTCGCTCAGCCGCTGGCCTTGCCGGATGTCGCCTGCCCACAATGCATCGAGTGCGCCGGAGCCGCGACCTTCGTGTAGACCGGGCGCCGACGCGAGACCTGAGAAGGCCGGCCGGCGTCGATATAGGGCCCAGCACCTTGCGCAGACAAGACGCGTTCGCAACTGACGACTATTTGATAACTGCATCGACTGTTGCTCAGGAGCAGGACTCGATACGGACGGTCAGGGGATTATGAGAGCTGTGAGGATCATGGTGTGCTGTCTCGGATCGCGGTTTGACCCGTATGAGAGCAGACCGCAGTGTCCTTCCTTGGATCTGTCGGCTGCGGTGCGGGGCAGTGCTTGCCGCCACCGGCCCGGCGGAGCGTGTCCCAATAGGGGCCTTGCCGTGAACAAGGCACCGTCACAGCTTTGACCGCTCCTGCCGGCCCGGTGTTAGCCATCGTGTGCCCGTACCGAACAGGAGTCCGACAGCCGTGACCAGCATGCCTCAGGCGGTAGCGTCCAACCAGTCCGACACCTGCGCCGAGGAGGTGGTGCTCGGCGTGGATACGCACAAGGACACGCATGTCGCCGCTGTGGTGACCGTGCTGGGCGGGGTGATTGAATGCAAGGCTTTCCCAACCACCGCGGCCGGGTACCGGAGTCTGCTGGGCTGGGTACGCGGCCTTGGCCTGGTGCGCCGGGCCGGGGTGGAATGCACCGGCTCGTACGGTGCCGGGCTGACCCGTTACCTGCTCGCCGAGGGCGTCGAGGTGATGGAGGTCAACCAGCCTGACAAGGCCACCCGCCGGCGGCGGGGCAAGACCGACACCATCGACGCGCAGGCCGCCGCTCAGGCAGTGATCTCCGGCCGCGCCACCGCGACCGCGAAAACCTGTGATGGGCCGGCGGAGATGACCCGGATGCTCAAGCTGGCCAAGGATTCCGCGGTCAAGTCCCGCACGCAGGCGATCAATCAACTCAAGGCCGTGTTGGTGTCGGCCGACGCCGGACTGCGGGACTCGCTGGCCGGGCTGAGCACCCCGACCTTGATCCGCCGCTGCGCGGACCTGGCCCCCGCTGATGGCGATCTGTGTGCCGATACCGCTGGCATCGCCCGCTACACCCTGGCGCTGCTGGCCGACCGCATCCGCCGGTTGGCCGAGGAGATCCGCGAACTGAACCACCGATTGACCACCGTCATCACCGCACACAGGCCGCAATTGCTGGAGCGGGTAGGTATCGGCCCGGACAACGCCGCCGCCTTGTTGATCACCGCCGGCGACAACCCACAGCGGCTCGGCACTGAGGCGTCCTTCGCCGCCCTGTGCGGCGCCAGTCCGGTCGAGGCGTCCTCAGGCAAGACCCAGCGCGTGCGCCTCAACTACGGCGGCGACCGGCAGGCCAACGCCGCGCTGTATCGCATCGTGCTGACCCGGCTGCGCTGGCACGCCCCCACCCGCACCTACCTCGAACGCCGTCTCACCGAAGGCAGGACCCGCCGCGAAATCATCCGCTGCCTCAAGCGATATGTCGCCCGCGAGGTCTACCCACTCCTGCGACCAGCTCCCGGCACCGAACACACCGCTCAAGCGGCACCATGACCACTTGACATACATAGGGGCATCCATGACATCGCCAACACTGGCCGACAACAGACTGCACAGCTAACGGATTCGCCCCCTCTGGGAGCGTCCTACCTCACTAGTAGACGCAACTTCATGGCACGAACCATGGCATGACGGGACGCGTCGGCCGTAGGCCACAGGCACACCCGTTCCGTGAGGCGGGGTCTTCCATCGCTTCGGGTCGAATGGCCGTGCGAACGTTGTGGCCGGGCGGCGACGCGACAAGGCGGCGACGCAGCAGGTCGAGCGACAGCCGGGCTCTTGCCGTCCAAGGCGCCGCCGGGCACTTCAACGTCACTTCATGCGACTGGCTCCCGCTGGCTGGAACACCGACGCCGTCCCGATATCCGCCCACGACTCGTTCCGTTTCTCAGTTAAGTAGGTGGATATTGCTGCCGTCGTCATCCGGCGGCAACCGACCCTCAGGGTTCGGACACTCATAGGTA
>DASRII010000243.1:0-48976 GCA_035650075.1 Micromonosporaceae bacterium
ATCTCCGGGTCGTCGACTGTGGCGAGTGCGGCCCGGACCGCGTCTTCGACCGTCGTAGCGGGGGCTGACATGCCTCCCATGCTAGTCACGACCGTCGGTCACTATAGGTGGCGTGTCTCTTGCGCGCCGTACCCTGCTCGCCGCTGCCGCCGCAGCGGCGGTCGCCGGCTGCGCGGCGCCGCGTCCGCGAGACAACGGCGGGCTGACCTTCACCCCGGGCCGCACCCTCCGCACCGGCATGTCGGGGTACGCCGGCAGCCTGCGCGACACGATCGGCCGGTACCTGCGGCCCACCCCCGACCACCCGGGTCACCCGTCGTACGCCGGTGCGGTCGTCCTCGCCGCGGTCGACGGGGTGATCGGCGCTCACCACGCGGTCGGCGACGCGTTGCGGTACACGGTCGGTCCCCGCGAGCTGCCGCCCACGCAGCGGGTACCGATGCGCCCGGACGCGATCTTCGACCTCGCCTCGATCACCAAGATCTTCACGTCCATCGTGGCGCTGCAACAGGCCGAGCGCGGCCGGCTGGCACTCGACGCACCGGTCGCCGACTACCTACCGGAGTTCGTCGCCGGCCCGCGCGGCGCCGCCAAGGAGGCGGTGAGCGTCCGGATGCTGCTCGCCCACACCAGCGGGCTGCCCGACGTCGTCGACCTGGCCAGGTCGCCCAGCGGGTCGGCGCGCCGGCAGGCGATCCTCGCCACACCTCTGGTCCTCGGCCTCGTTCCCGGTACCGCGTTCCGCTACTCCGACGTCGGCATGATGACGCTCGGACTGCTGGTCGAGCGGGCCACCGGGGTACCGCTGCCGGCGCTCGTCGCCGACGGCATCACCAGACCGCTGGGCATGGTGGACACCGGCTTCGTACCGCTGGAGCGGCTGGGCCGGGACGAGTTGGCCGCCCGCATGGTGGCTACCGAAGCCAAGCGCGGCCGGGGTCTCGTACGCGGCGCGGTGCACGACGAGAACGCCGCGCTGCTGGGCGGTGTCGCCGGCCACGCCGGCCTGTTCGGTACGGCGGCCGACCTCGCGATCCTCGGCCAGATGCTGGTCAACGGGGGCGAGTACCGCGGTGCGCGGGTGCTCGCCGAACCGACCGTGCGTCTGCTGCTCACCAACGCGAACGCCCACCTGCCCGTAGGCACCCGTCGCGCCGCCCACGGCCTCGGCGTCGAGCTCGACCAGCCGTGGTACATGGGGCGCCTCGCCGCACCGGCGACCTGCGGGCACACCGGGTTCACCGGAACGTCCATTGTGGTCGATCCGGTCCGGCGCGCCGTCGTCGTCCTGCTCACCAACCGGGTGCACCCCGACCGGAGCTTCGGGGGCATCAACCCGACCCGCGCCGCGGTCGCCGACTTGGTCGCTAACTCGATCGGGGGATAGACGCCGTACCCTATCGGGTGCGATCATCGTTATAGACGCCACGTGCCCAGCCCCTTGGGGCACGTGGCGAAATCATGCGGTGCTTGCCCAGGCGCCTGGACCTTCGGTCGGCGCAGATCCAGCCCAAGAAACTATGCGGTGCTTGCCCAGGCGCCTGGACCTTCGGTCGGCGCAGATCCAGCCCAAGAAACCTATGCGTCCGAGTCGAGGCCGTCGAACGGCTCGTCGAAGGCCGCCCGCTTCGCCTCCTTGCGGCGCACCTTGCGGTCGGCCCTTTGCCGGCGGTCCGCGGACTGGTTCAGCTCCTCGGCCAGCCGGGTCAGCTCCGAACGCAGGTAGTCGCGCGTCGCGACCTCGCCCAGCGCGATGCGCAACGACGCGATCTCGCGGGACAGGTACTCGGTATCCGCCTTCTGCATCGCCGCCCGCCGCCGATCCTCCTCGAGCGAGAGCCGGTCGCGGTCCGCCTGCCGGTTCTGCGCGAGCAGGATCAGCGGCGCCGCGTACGACGCCTGCAAGGACAGGATCAACGTCAGGAACGTGAAGGTGTACGGGTCGAAGCGCAGTGCCGCCGGAGCCAGCGTGTTCCAGCCGATCCACAGCACGATGACGACCGTCATGTAGACGAGGAACCGCGCCGTACCCATGAACCGGGCGATGGCCTCGGACCACCGACCGAATGCCTCCGGGTCGTACTTCGGCAGCTGTAGCCGGCGCGGCTCGCGCGGCTGGTCGAGCCGGTTCGTGGAGCGGGGTTCAGCCATTGGCCACCTCGGCCTGGTCCCGGTCCCGCCAATGCCGTGGCAGCAGGTGGTCGAGCACGTCGTCGACGGTCACGGCGCCGACCAGCCGGTCCCGGACGTCGAGTACCGGCATCGCCACGAGGTTGTACGTGGCCATCCGCCGGGTGATCTCCGGTAGCGGCGTCGCCGGGTCGAGCGCGTCGATGTCGTTGTCCACCAGGCTGCCGATCATCTCGGCCGGTGGTTCGCGCAACAACCGCTGGAAGTGCACGACCCCGAGGTAGCGGCCGGTGGGCGTCGCCATGGGCGCCCGGGATACGAAGACCTGCGCGGCCACCGCGGGGGACAGTTGGGGTTCGCGGATGCGGGCGAGCGCCTCGGCCACCGTCGCGTCCGGAGTCAGGATGATGGGCTCGGACGTCATCACCGCACCGGCTGTACCGGGCTGGTAGGCCATCAACTGCCGGACCGGCTTCGCCTCGTCGGGCTCCATCAGGCCGAGCAGTTCGTCCTGCTCCGGCTTTGGCAGCTCGGCCAACAGGTCGGCGGCGTCGTCCGGGTCCATCTCCTCGAGCACGTCGGCGGCCCGCTCCCGGTCTAGCCCAGCGATGATCTCCACCTGGTCCTGCTCGGGCAGCTCCTCGAGCACGTCGGCCAACCGCTCGTCGTCCAGCGCGCGGGCCACTTCCAGCCGCCGGCTGTCGGACAGGTCCTGCAGCGCGTTGGCCACGTCCGCTGCGCGCATCTTGTCCAGTACCGCGAGGAGGCTGGCCGTGCCCTGCTCCTGCGGTACGCCGACGAGCCCGTCGACCTCCTGCCACTCCAGCTGGTGCAGGTGGCCGCGTCTCGTGAGCCGGCCGGTGATCTCCCGTACGGCGACCCGGCCGAGCCGCCATTCGCCGGTACGGTCGGACTCCATCGCCACGTCCACCACACTGGCTTCCCGACCCGTCTCCCGGATGGTGACCCGGCGATCCAGCAACTCCTCCAGCACGAGCAGCTCGCCGGGTCGCTGCTCGAAGCGCCGCAGGTTGAGGGTGCCGGTAGCGAGCACGACCGCGTCGGCGTCGATCGACGTGATCCGGCCGATGGGCAGGAAGATGCGGCGGCGCATCGGCACCTCGGCGATGAGCCCCACGATCTGGGGCGGCCGGTTCGTGGTGCTCAGCCGCGCTACCGCATCCCGTACCCGCCCGACCTGGTCGCCGTTGGGGTCGAAGACGTACAGGCCGGCGAGCCGGGCGACGTACACCCTGGTCGCCGTCGTCACAACGCCCAGCGTAATAGGGTTGGCGACCATGAAGACGCTCTCCTACCAGGTCGTCGACGTGTTCACCGACCGGCCGTTCACCGGAAACCCGCTGGCGGTGGTGTTCGGCGCCGACGATCTGGCAGGTGGCCAGATGCAGGCGATAGCCCGCGAGTTCCACCTCTCGGAGACCGTTTTCCTGCTGCCGCCGTGGACGGCGAACGCGACCTACCGGGCACGCATATTCACCCCGGCCGAGGAGCTGCCGTTCGCCGGGCACCCGAGCGTGGGTGCCGCGGTGACCGGGATGCGGCGTGGGATGTTCGGCGCCGGCGAGGTGGTCCAGGAGTGCGGCGCGGGCCTGCTGCCGTTGTCGGTCTCCGCCGACGGGAAGGCCACCCTCACCGGCGGTACCCCGACCCTCGGCGACGAGCTGGACCCGGCGCCGCTACTGGCGAGCGTGGGACTGTCTACAGAGGACTTCGCCGGCCCGCCGCCGCGGGTGGCCGGGTGCGGGCTGGAGTTCACGTATCTGTCCGTCGTACCCGACGCGGTGGCCCGGGCGAGCTGCCCGCCGGCGGGGATGGTGAGCGTGTTCGCCTGGGATGCGGGGATGGCTTCGTCCCATACGCGGGTGTTCTGCCCGGCGGTCGGGGTGCCGGAGGACCCGGCCACCGGCTCGGCGGCGCTCGGCTTCGGGATCTGGCTGGTCGCGTCCGGCCTGCTGCCCGGCGAGAACACGTCGGCGTACACCATCCGCCAGGGCATCGAATTGCATCGTCCATCCACTCTGGACGGTTCGGTGTTCGCCGCGAACGGATTGGCGACGAAGGCCACGGTCACCGGTCACGTGGTGCCGATCGCGAGCGGGGAGATCGCCGTACCGCCGTTCGTCGGCTAGCGCGGGCGGCGTACCCGGTGCAGGCGGAAGGGCTTGCGGGTGCGGCTGGCCGCCGGGGTTTCGCGCACTGCCGTGGCACCGGATTCGTCGGGCAACGTACCGCCGATCTCGGTCGGGTCGCCTGCCGGCGCGAGCCGGCTCACCGCACACTCGGCCGCCCACCGGGCGATGGTCGCCTCGGCGTTGGCCGGGGCGTTGAGCCTTTTGGCGGCCAGCTGTGGGGTCACCGTCTCCCACTCCTCGGTGTCCGGCATGACCCGGGCGACCGTCACCGGCCACGTGATGATCCGGCCGCCGTGGTCACCGCGGGCCGTCACCGTCGCCTCCGACGCCGTGGCGAGGCCGGGGGCGGCCTGCTCACCGGGACCGCTCACGACATAGACGCCGCCGTCGACCGCGAGACACCAGACGGCGTACGCGGGCTGGCTCTCCACGGTCAGCCAGGCGACCGCGACCTTCTTCATGACCTCGTCGACGAGCGGGTGCGCCATACCGTCATCCTGCCCCAGGCAGGGGTGACCGCGGAGACCGGTCGTGGTACTCGGTCGCCGTGTACCGCAGCGGTCGCAGCCCGTTCGGCCACCCGTCCGGCGGCCAGCCGCCCTTGACGAGCAGGGCGGCGAGGAAATCGTCCGGGTCCGGCAGCTTGAGCCAGACGGTCGGCAGGAAGGTCGCGCGGCGTACCCCGTCGGTGAGGATCAGCCCGTCCGTACCGGAGCGCAGCACGGCCAGCAGCTCGGCTCGACCCAGCACGTCGACCGGGTCCGGCGCGCTGAGCACCGATACGCAGACGTCGAGTACCGGCCACTCGTCGGCGATGACCGGGGGCAGCCGCGGGTCGGACATTGCCCGTACGGTGTTGCGGATCACGTCCAGGTAGAGCGGACGCGACGCCTCGAGCGTGCCGATGCACCCGCGCAGGTTGCCGGTCGTCTCCAGAGTCACGAACGTGGCACCCCGTTCGCGCAGCGCGCTCGCCGGTGGCGGCCAGGCGGGTGGGGGGCGGGCGGAGAGCCGGGCGCCCACCACAGCGGCGGCAAGCCCGGCTAGCTTCTGTCCGTCGTCGTGCGACAACGGCGCCATGGCGTTCAGCGTAGGGCCGTCCGCCGCGCCGCGCTGGTCTCGTTCACCGGCCATTCGGAGGATCGGGGGCGGGGCACGAGCGCGTTCACGGTCGCGTCGACGCCATCGAGGTACGCCACTGCCTCCCGGAGCGACGTCGCCGTCCGGCCGGTCCAGTCCGGTTCGGCGTCGAAGGTCAGGTGCCGGTGCAGGTCCGCCTCGAGGAGCCGGACCGCGGTCATGCCGACCGCCTCGGCCCCGGTCAGCTCGCGGCTGCCGCCGTCGCCGATGTACAGGCACTGCCACGGGGTCACCCCGAGCCGTACGCAGGCCGCGAGGTACATCGCCTCGTGCGGCTTGCAGACTCCAATGTGGACGGAGAACACCGTGGCGTCCAGGAGTTCCGCGATGGGTAGGTCGGGCAGGAACTGCGGTAGCTCGTACCCGCAATCGCTGACCAGCCCGACGCGCAGTCCGCGCCGCTGCAGCGCCCAGAGCGCGGACATCGCGTCCGGGCGCAACCGGGTGTCGGCCCGCAGCGCCGCGACCCGCGCGGCGCAGGCGGCCCGCAACGCTTCCTCCCTGGGTCGCACGCCGAGCTGCGCGCAGACCCAGCGCAGCGAATCCTCCGCCGTACCGTGCACGCCGGTCGAGCGGAGCCGGAACGTGCGGTCGAGGACCGCGACGAACTCGGCCGGGTCGCACCCCAGCGAACGGGCTATCCCGTCGTGGGCGCGGCCGCGCTGGATCGCTCGGGTCAACGTGCCGAAGAAGTCGAAGAGGACCGCACGAAAATGGCGGTACGCCATCATGAGCCAGCCTTCCGGGTGAGGCGGGGAGGGCTCAGACCGGCAGAGGGTAGCCCCGCCATCACAATCGGTGTAATCGTCTGACCGAACACCGGAGATACAGAAGATACGAAATATGACATGACACGATGTGTCACTGTGTCCGTCGGATCCGGCTCGCAATCGGGTAGAGTCCCGCCCCTCACGGTGGGGGCAGTGGCGATCGCGCTCGCGGCGGTCTCGTCCTCGGCCCCGCTGATCGTGTTCGCGGCCGCTCCCGCGCTGGCCATCGGCTTCTGGCGCAACGCGCTCGCCGCCGGCGCACTGGCCCCGTTCGCCCTCGGCCGGCGGCGCAGCGAGCTGGTCGTGTTGACCCGGCGGCGCGAAGGGCTCTTCTGCGGGCTCGCCGGAGTGGCGCTGGACGGGCACTTCGCGACCTGGGTACCGGCAGCCAAGCTCACCACAGTCGCCGCCGCCACCGCGCTCGGTGCCACGCAGCCGGTCTGGCAGGGTCTGATCGCCTTCGGCCAGGGCCGGCGACCGTCGGCGCTGACCTGGTGCGGCATCGCCGTCGCGGTCGCCGGCGCGGTGCTCGCTACTGGCGCCGACCTCGGCCAGGCCGACCCGGGCGCGGTGATCGGCGACGTGCTGGCCGTCGCCGGCGGCATGGCGGCCGCCGTCTACACCGCACTGGGTGAGCGGGTACGTGTCACGACGAGCACGACGGCGTACACCACGGTCTGCTACACGGTCTGCGCGGCGGTTCTCGGCATCGCCTGCCTCGTCGGCGGCGTACCGGTCGTCGGGTTCGCAGCGACGACGTGGCTCGCGATCCTCGGGCTGACCGTCGGGGCGCAGCTGCTCGGCCACTCGATGTTCACGTTTTCGCTGCGGCGGATCCCGGCCACGACCGTGAGCATCCTGTTGCTGCTCGAGGTACCCGGTGCCGCCCTGATCGCCTGGCTCTGGCTCGGGCAGGCCCCCCGGCCGGCGTCGGTACCGGGACTGGTGCTGCTGGTAGCGGGCGTCGCGGTCGTGGTCCTCGGCGGCGCCCGCCGGGTCGCCCGCCGCAGCCCCGATCCGGCCGCGGACATCGGCGCGACGCTCTGAGTACTACTCGAGTACGGCGACGGATGTCCTCGCCGCGTGGTCCGGAGAGACTGCCTGCATGGGCAAGCCCCACCCGTACGCCATCTGGGCAGGTGTTGCGGGACTGCTGCTCGTGGTCGTCACGGCCACGGTCACGGTGATCGGTCTCGGCGTGGTCTGGCGCGAGTCGCGGGACTCCTTGGAGGGCCCGTGTGGACCGCCGCCGGACGTCGACCGGGCAACTCTGTTCGACCCGTTGGTTCGGCAAGCCAGGATGGACTGGCTCCCCGCCGGATTCGAACCCGCCGAGACGGATTCCACGACCACCGAGTACATGGCGTTGTTCCTGCGCGCGAGCTCGAACAACTACTCGATCGAGGTGCGGGCGTGGGTTGCGGGGCAGTCGTACTGGGAGCGGACCGGCGACGACGCCGGATTCGGCGGTACCGCGCAGGTGAACGGTCGGCCGGCACAGTGGCGGCCGTTCTCCGGCGCCGACGGAGGCGGGGTGCTGCGCTGGGAGTACCAGCCGCGGAGCTGGGCGCAGGTCATCGTCCATTGGGTGGACCGGGAAGCGGAGGCCGTGGCTCACCGGGTCGCGGAGAACGTACGGTTCGGCGGCGGGGAACGGATCCGCCTACCGTGGCGCCTGACCGGCGTACCCGACGGACTCACCCCGATGTACCTGCACGTGGCCGAGAACCATCCCGTCTCGCCGTGGCGGGTCGAGCTGACCTTCGAGGGAACCCGGGAGGGCCTTCTCGGCCGCTGCCCCGTGTTGAACGTCCGGAGCACCCGAGGGGAACCCGGTCCCAACCCGAGCATCGGCCCCGGGCCCGAGCTGACCGTGAACGGCTATCCAGCCTGGCGGAACGGTACGAGCTCGATCACGTTGTACGGACCGGCCGACATCTCACACACCGTGATGGCCTCGGAATCGGTCCTCCGGCAACTCGGGCCGGACGGGGTGGTGGGATTCGCCGCCGGCATGGAGCTCTACGGCGACCCGGCTACGTGGACAGACCGCCCGCTGGGTTGAACCCCCTTTAGTCGAACGGGGCGAACGGCCACTCTTCGAAGGACCGGCACCGACCGTCGTCGGCGAACCGCACGATCCACAGGTCGCGGTACTCCTGCGTGACCGGGTCGCCGTACTTCACCTCGACCCGGACCACCGCGGTGTCCCCGTCGACCGCGACCACGTCGTGGGTCATCGTGAACACCTCGTCCGGTCCGTCCCGGGTGTCCTCCCACATCCGCTCGATCGCGGGCAGTCCTACCACCGGCTCGCGGTACGGGCCCTGCAGGTATGTCGCGTCGGCCGTGAAGAGCTGCGCCAGCGCCTCGGTACCGGGTGCCCGCCATGCGCGCTCGTACCCGTCGACCCAGGCGGTCACGTTCCCCGTGTCCATGGTTGATCAGCCTGCCAGAAGGTAGCTTGTCCGGATGGCTCACACGGGTCACCGGCACACCGCGCATAACGCGCCCACCTCGCCCCGGCGGGTACGCCTGGCCGTCGTGGCTGTGCTGGCACCGCTGATGGTGGCGACCGTGGTGGCGCTGGTGGTGCTCTGGCCACGAACCCGTCCACCGGTCGACACGTCCGGCCAGAACGACCGGTACACCGGCACGGTCACCGAGGTTCACGAGCGACCCTGCCAGCCGGACGAGGTCGTGCAGACGCCCACCGGACTGACCACGAGCCGGTGCGGCACGGTGAAGGTACGGCTCGACGACGGTCGGCTGGTGGAGTCCGCGATGCCCGACGGGCCCGGAGCGCCCACGGTCCGCCCCGGCGAGGATGTCGTACTGCTCGCCGTCACCGACCTGGAGGACCCGAGCCGCATCCTGTACTCGATCATCGACCACCAGCGCGGCTTTCCGTTGCTGTGGCTGGCGTTGCTGGCCGCGGCGGCCATCGTCGGCTTCGCCCGGTGGCGCGGGCTCGCCGCCCTGGTCGGGCTCGGCGTCAGCTTCGCGGTGCTGCTGTTCTTCGTACTGCCGGCCATCATGACCGGCAAGCCACCGCTGATCGTCGCCGTCACGGGCGCCGCGGCCATCATGTTCGCGGTGCTGTACCTGACCCATGGCGTCTCGGTACAGACCTCGGTCGCCGTCATGGGGACGCTGGCGAGCCTGGTGCTGACCGGGGTACTCGGCTCGGTCGCCGCGGCCAGCACGTACCTGACCGGATACGGCGGCGAGGAAGCCTTCACGCTCGCGACGTTCTATCAGAACGTCGACCTGCACGGCCTGCTGCTAGCCGGGATCATCATCGGCTCGCTCGGCGTGCTCGACGACGTGACCGTGACCCAGGCCGCGACCGTGGCCGAGCTTGCCGAGGCCAACCCGACCATGTCCCGGCTGCGGCTGTACCTGGCCGCGGCCCGGGTCGGCCGGGCGCACATCGCCTCGGTGGTGAATACGATCGTGCTGGCGTACGCGGGCGCGTCCCTGCCCGTGCTGCTGCTCATCTCCGCCAGCGGTCGGGGCGTGGCCGAGACGCTCGGCACCGAGTTCGTCGCGCAGGAGATCGTGCGCAGCATCGTCGCCACGATCGGACTGGTGGCCGCGGTACCGATCACCACCGCGCTCGCCGCCCTGGTAGCCGCCGACCGCGTTCCCCGAGCCGCCACGCCGCCGCCGAGCCCTGCGGTGAGTCGACAGCGCGGCGACAGCCCGTGGGACGAGCGGGCGGACGACTGGCCGGCATCCAACACGTGGCGGTGACGGCTACTGGCCGACCCGACCGTCGACGCGCTCGCGCAACAGATCGGCGTGGCCGTTGTGGCGGGCGTACTCCTCGATCATGTGCACCAGCACCCACCGCAACGACAGCGGGCCGCGCCAGGCGTCGTCCACGCTGACCCCGCCCAGATCCGAGGTCCCGGCGAACTCGTCCGCGAACGCGACCTCGGCTCGCCACGCGTCCCATGCCTGGGCGGCCACGGCCGGGTCGGGTAGTGCGCCGTCGAAGTCGCCATCGGGTTCGATCGCGGAGTAGAAGAGCGGCGGCGCCTCCTGCTTGGCCAACCCGCGGCGGAACCAACCCCGCTCGACGTCCGCGAGGTGCCGGATCAGTCCGAGCAGGGACAGCTTCGACGGCTCGAGGGAGCGGCGGGCGAGGTCCGCGGCGTCGAGTCCGGAGCACTTCAGCTCGAGGGTCTCGCGCTGCCAGCGGAGGAACCCGAGCAGCGTGGCGCGTTCGTCGCCCTGCCCCGGCGCGTCGACGCGTCGATCGCTTTCGAGCTCGACGAACATGTCCGCGAATCGTTCGGCCATCCGCCCAGCGTTGTGATCGCATCCGCGGTCCAGCAACCGGTTTTCTGCCCCGGAACCGCGCGCGATGCCTGGACGTCTATCCACCCGGGGATGCCCGAACGAGAGGACGGGTCAACGTGCGAGTCAGAAGCACATGCGCGGTCGGCGTGCTGATCGCGGCGCTCGCGGCCGGGTGCGCCCAGGCCGGCGCGCCCGGGGCACCGGGCGGCGTCGTGACCGACGGGTGCCGCTTCGCCACCTCACCGCCCGCGATGGAGGTGGACGGTACGCCGCAGCCGTCGAACCAGGAGGCGCTCGGGGCCCTCGCGGAGCGGATCAGGCCGCTGGTCGAGGAGCCGTACGCGGAGGTGTTCGGCTACCTGTCGATGGAGCACGCGACGAACCGGATCGTGGTCTACCGCAAGCCATCGGCCGAGCTGGACGCGCTCATCCTGGACAGGTTTCGGGCGGACTGCGTGGAGCTGCGCGACGTGGCGTACTCGGCGGTCGAGACGAAGGCGCTGGCCGACCGGATCGCCGACGACGCTCCGTACTGGCGCGGCAAGGGTATCGAGATCTACACCGTGGGCATGAACGACGACTGGTCGGTCATGGAGGTACAGGTACGCGAGGCCGATGTCGACAAGGCAACGGCCGAGCTGCCGAAGCGGTACGGCGCAACGATCCCGATCGTGGTCATGAAGGGCGAGCCGATCACGCTGCTGACCGGCTAGAGCCCCACTGCGGCCAGGCTGGCGTTCCACAGCTTGGCCGCGGCATCGGCGTCGGCCGCGTGCCGGGCCGGGGTACGTAGCCGCCGGTCCATGTAGTACCCGCCGTCCACGAGAGTGGATGTCGGCTCGGTGGCCAGCCACACCAGGGTGTCCGCGCCGCGAGCCGCGGTACGCAGCCAGGGCGCCGACCTGATGTACCACGCCACGAGCGGGCTCTCGTTGCCGAACCGGGTGCGTACCGTCCCCGGGTGGTACGACGTCGCGAACACGTCCGGCCAGCGCCTGGCCGCCTCGGCGGCGAAGAGGATGTTCGCCTGCTTGGCATTGCCGTAGGCCCGGAACGGCAGGTAGCGCTGCTCCTGCATCGACAGGTCGGCGGGATCGAGCCGGCCCGCCTGGTGCGCTCCGGACGCGGTCACCACCATCCGCCCGCCGGCGAGCCGGTCGCGCAACAGGTTGGACAGCAGGAACGACGCCAGGTGGTTCGTCTGGATCGTCGTCTCGAAACCGTCCACTGTGGTCGATCGGCGAGGGACCAGGCCGCCGGCGTTGTTGGCGAGCACGTCGATGCTCGGGTACTCCGCCGCGAGGCGCTCCCCGAGCGCGCGGACCTCATCGAGTACCGCGAAGTCCGCCCGGAACGCCGCGGCGTCACCACCCGAAGCCCGTACCCGAGCCAGCGCCTCGTCGAGACGGGCCTGGTCGCGCCCGACGAGCGCGACATGGTGTCCACGCTGCGCGAAAGCCTCGGCGGCCGCCAACCCGATCCCCGAGCTTGCCCCAGTCACCACGATGACCATGACGGGGAGGCTACCGTGCAGTACATGAACAACAGACCCCGGCGATCGTGCCTGGCGGTACCAGGATCGAACCCGAAGATGCTGGACAAAGCCCGCGGACTGCCCGCCGACCAGGTCTTCCTCGATCTGGAGGACTCCGTCGCTCCGCTGGCCAAGCCCGAAGCGCGCAAGAACGTGGTCGCGGCGCTGGTCGAGGGCGGCTGGGAGACGAAGGTCCGGGTGGTACGGGTCAACGACCTCACGACGCAGTGGACCTACCGGGACGTGATCGAGGTTGTCGAAGGCGCGGGCGCGGAGCTGGACTGCATCATGCTGCCGAAGGTGCAGTCACCGTCCCATGTGGAGTGGCTCGACCTCACGCTCACCCAGCTGGAGCAGACCCTCGGCCTGCCCGTCGGCGGTATCGGCATCGAGGCGCAGATCGAGAACGCGGCCGGACTGGTCAATGTGGACGCGATCGCCGCGGCATCGCCACGTGTCGAGACCATCATCTTCGGACCGGCCGACTTCATGGCCTCGCTGAACATGAAGTCGCTCGTCGTCGGGGAGCTGCATCCGGACTACCCGGGCGACCCGTTCCACTACATCCTCATGCGGATCCTGATGGCCGCGCGGATGCACGGGCAGCAGGCGATCGACGGGCCGTACCTGCAGATCCGCGACGTCGACGGGTTCCGCGCTGTGGCCCGCCGCTCGGCGCTCCTCGGGTTCGACGGCAAGTGGGTGCTGCACCCCGGCCAGATCGAGGCCGCGAACGAGATCTACTCGCCGTCCCAGGAGGACTACGACCACGCGGAGCTGATCCTCGACGCGTACGCCCACTACACATCCGACGCGGGCGGAAAACAGGGCGCGGTGATGCTGGGCGACGAAATGATCGACGAAGCGTCGCGGAAGATGGCGCTGGTGGTCGCCGCCAAGGGCCGGGCCGCCGGCATGGCGCGGACCACCAGCTTCACCCCGTGAGCGTGCGCAACATGTCGTCGAAGCCACCGCCCGTGGTGTTGGACGCGCCGACCGCGATCACGATCGCCACGATGTAGAAAGCGATCAGGCCGACGAGCAGGACGGTCCCGATCCAGCCGACGATGATGCCCGCCAGCGCCATGCCGTCGCCACCCTCGCCGCGCTCGCGGATCTGCCTGCGGGCGATGTGGCCGAGGATCGCGCCGACCGGGAACGTGATGCACGTCGCGAATCCGACAAGCGAGCAGACCAGCGCCGCGATGGCCAGGCCGTTGGTCGGTGGGCTCGCCGGGACGCCGGAGTACGCCGGATAGCCGTACCCGCCGTAGGGCGCCTGCGACTGCGGGCTCACCGGCTGCCCACTGATCGGCTGCCCGCTGACCGGTTGCTGGCTCGCGGGGTCGTAGGGGTTGTAGGACGGCACTTGCCCCTGCCCCTGGTACGAGGGGTCGGACCAGCCGCCGGGTTGCTGTGGATAACTCATCAACTGTCTCCGTCTGGCGAGGGGTCGAGCCACGTCAGGGTACCCGCCATCCACCACCAGGTGGGGGTCGTTGCCCGAGTTGCGTGCACCGGGCAGGATCGCGGCATGGACGCTTCCCGGGGCGCGGCCGCGCGTGCCAACCGACGTGACACGACGAGACCGACCGCCCGCCGCAGTCTGCGCTCGGTACCGACCGGCGAGGCGGCGAACGACATTGCGAGCCAGGGCGACACCACCACCGCCTCGGATCGGCTCGACGGGCGCGTCGCCCTGGTCACGGGGGCGGGCAGCCCGGACGGTATCGGGTACGCCACCGCGCGGCGGCTACGTGACCTGGGCGCGACCGTGGCGATCGTGTCCACGACGCGACGGATCCACGACCGCGCTACCGAACTGGGGGTGACCGGGTTCGTCGCCGATCTGACCGACGAGGCCGAGGTCGGCGCCCTGGCCGACGCGATCTCCGAGCAGATCGGGGACGTCGAGATCCTCGTGAACAACGCCGGTCTCGCCAGCAAGGCCAGCCCGGAGGTACTGCACCCGGTCGCTCAGCTCACGTTCGCCGAATGGCGGTCGGAGATCGACCGAAACCTGACCACCACGTTCCTGTGCAGCCGGGCGTTCGTCACCAGCATGTGCGAGCGCGGCTGGGGCCGGATCGTGAACCTGGCGGCCACCGCCGGTCCGGTCAACGCCCTGCCGACCGAGGCGGCGTACGCGGCGGCCAAGGCCGGTGTGGTGGGGTTGACCCGGGCGCTGGCCATGGAGCTGGTCGCCGACGGGGTGACAGTCAACGCGGTAGCACCGGGGCTGATCCACACCGCCTCGTCGACCGTCGTGGAGCTCAAGCAGGGTCTCGGTACGCCGATGGGCCGGCCCGGCGCACCGGACGAGGTCGCCGCCGCCATCGCGTTCCTGTGCTCGCCCGGAGCGTCGTACATCACCGGCCAGATGCTCGTCGTCGACGGCGGCAACAGCGTGCGCGAGGCGCTCTACCGCTAGGCGCGCTAGTACGTCGTGTTGTTGCTCGCCGCGATGATCGCGATGAGGCCGATGCAGCAGCCGAGCACGGCCAGCCCGGTGAAGATGTACCCGAGGATCAGCCCGACGTTGGCCAGGCCCTCGCCCTGCTCGCCGGTCTCCTTGATCTGCTTCTTGGCGATATAGCCGAACACGATGCCCAGCGGCGCGAGCACGAACGCGCCCACCAGGGCCAGGATCGCCATGACGTTCGTCCCGGGCTGTTGCTGCTGTGGCACGTAGCCCTGCTGCCCGTACGGCGGCGGCGTCGAAGACGGCGGTGGCGGGTAGGACGAGCTGGGCTGGTACGAGGACGGCGGCGGTGGTGGCGTCGAGGAGTACGGGCTCGACGGCGTCGGCGGAGTGCTGGACGAGTACGGCGGCGGTAGCGTCGGCTCGGTGCCGTCGTCGTTGTTACTGCTGCCGGTGGGCGTGGTCATAGGATGCCTCCAGTGATGCGGTGACTGTTTTCACAGTAGATGTCTAGACTGAGAGTCTCGGGAAAACCCTGCATACTGCCGGCATGGCACGACTGGCACAGACGCCCGGCCTGACCGAGATCCAGCGGGAGATCCTCTCGGCGGTCCGCACGTTCGTCGACAAGGAGATCATCCCGAACGCCCAGCGGCTCGAGCACGACGATGCGTACCCCGAGCAGATCGTCGCCGGCATGCGCGACATGGGCCTGTTCGGTCTGACGATCGCCGAAGAGCACGGCGGCGTGGGTGAATCGCTGCTCACGTACGCGCTCGTGGTCGAGGAGCTGTCCCGCGGCTGGATGTCGATCTCCGGCATCGTCAACACCCACTTCATCGTCGCGTACCTGGTGTCCCAGCACGGCACGCCGGAGCAGAAGGCGCGGCTGCTGCCGGCGATGGCCAGCGGAGAGGTACGCGGGGCGTTCTCGATGTCGGAGCCCGGCTGCGGTTCCGATGTGGCGGCGATCCGGTCCACGGCGGTACCCGAAGGCGACGACTACGTCCTCGACGGGCAGAAGATGTGGCTGACCAACGGCGCGTACTCCTCCGTGGTCGCCACCCTCGTCAAGACCGACCTGGGCGCCGACACGCCGTACGGCAACATGACGACGTTCCTGCTGGAGAAGTCACCGGGGTTCGGGGAGACCGCGCCCGGGCTGACGATCCCCGGCAAGATCGAGAAGATGGGGTACAAGGGCGTCGAGACCACCGAGATGGTGCTCGAGGGCGTCCGGGTGTCCCGCGACGCGATCCTGGGCGGAGAAGGCGGGCTGGGCCGCGGCTTCTACCAGATGATGGACGGCATCGAGGTCGGCCGGGTGAACGTGGCGGCCCGCGCCTGCGGCATCTCGCTCCGGGCCTTCGAGTTGGCGGTGGCGTACGCCCAGCAGCGGGTGACCTTCGGCCAGCCCTTGGTCGGCCACCAGGCTATCGCGTTCAAGATCGCGGAGATGGGCACGAAGATCGAAGCGGCACACGCCCTGATGGTCAACGCGGCCCGGCTCAAGGACTCCGGCCAACGCAACGACGTCGAGGCCGGGATGGCGAAGCTGCTCGCCTCGGAGTACTGCGTCGAGGTGGTGCAGGAGGCGTTCCGCATCCACGGCGGGTACGGCTACTCCAAGGAGTTCGAGATCGAGCGCCTGATGCGCGAAGCCCCGTTCCTGCTGATCGGCGAGGGTACGTCGGAGATCCAGAAGACGATCATCTCGCGTGGTCTGCTGCGCGAGTACCCCGCCGGCTGACCAGGCCGGCGGGGCACCGACGCACGCGTCAGGGCTTCAGCGGCGGGTTGTCCGGGTCGAGCAGCCCGCGGTCGGCCAACTCGCCGTAGAGCGGCGTGGTCTTCGGCTCGTGGCCCCACTGGTGGTCACCGGTACCGTCGCCGGCGTGCCCGAGCAGCTGCCGCTGGACCGGGGTGGCCTTCTCGAACCACTCCTCCCGCGACAGGTGGGCAACCTCGTCGCGGACGGCGACCCAGCGGTACGTGTACCCGAGGAACACCACCTTGCGGGTGATCTCGGAGAAGTTGTTGGACCGCGCGTGCCAGATCCGCCGGTCGAACAGGAGGCCGTCGCCAGGGTTCGCGGTGACCTGCATCGCACCCTCGGGCAGCGGCCACTCGACGTCCCGCTTCGGCGGGCCGGGGAGCCAGTCGACCGTGTGGCTGCGCGGCACGATCGTCAGGTTGCCGCGGCCGGTCTCCGACACGTCGGACAGCCAGTAGGCGAGCTTCAGCGACATCCGCGGGCGCGGGCTGACCTCGATCTCCCGGTTCTGCCGGCCACCGTCCTGGTGCCAGTGCCACCACGGCTTCGGCTGGTTGTGGATAGTCGGGTGCACGTCGAGGTGCGAGTGGTACACGTGCACGTTCCAACCGAGAATCGACCATATGTACTTGAAACCGCTCGGGTGGTCGATGAGTCCCAGCAGATCGGGGCAGCTCGTCACCGCGCTGAGTTGGTGCAGGGCGTCGCCCTCGGCGATCTCACCGCTGGCGACGGCGTCGACATAGGACCGATCGAGCGCCGAGCGGTAGAAGTCGACCTCGTTTCCGTTGAGCGCGCCCGGAATCAGCAGATACCCATCCCGTTCGAACTGCTCCCGCTCGGCCGCGGTCATCGCCGTCCACGCGGTCTCGATGGTCGTTGCGGTCATGACTCTCCTTGTGAGGGGTGTGCAAAACGCATGAGACCGCCCTAAAAGGGACGATCTCACAATTCTCGAGGGGCGAATGTGACTCCTCTTCGCGGCTATAGACGTTACAGACCCCGAAAAAGGCTGCAACCCCCTGCCGGACGATGGCGTGTGACGTGGCATGACAGGCGCCCACGAGGCCGAGTTCGACGCGTTCTACCGCGCGCACTACCCGGATCTGGTCGCGATGGCGTACGCGCTCGGCGGTGGCGATCTGGCCGAAGCACAGGACCTGGTGCAGGAGGCGTTCTGCCGGGCGTGGCGGCGATGGGACGACGTCTCGCGGTATGACAAGCCGGCCGCGTGGGTACGCCGGGTCGCCACCAACCTCGCCACGTCACGGTGGCGGCGCCTGCGTACCGCTCGTATTCATCTACGGCTCGAGCGGTCGACCGACGTACCAGGACTGGAACCCGACCACGTCGCGCTCGTCGCCGCGATGCGGACGCTGCCCGCCGCGCAACGCCGCGCGATGATCCTGCACTACATCGTCGATCTGCCGGTCGACGAGGTCGCCGCCGAGATCGGCGTTCCGCCCGGGACGGTCAAGTCGTGGTTACACCGCGGGCGCACCGCGCTCGCCGCCCTGTTGACCGACAGGTTCGAGGAGGTGAACGACCGTGACTGACGTCGAGACCGCGCTGCGCGAGCTGCGGCTCGCCGTGGCCCAGGCCGTGACGCCGCCATCGCCGGCCGGGATCCGCGCCCGCGCCATGCGGCGGCGGCGCCAGTTGCCCCGCCGCCTCTTCAGCGGGCTGGTCGCCGCGGCCGCTGCCGGCGCCGTCCTCCTCACCGCCGTGACGGTGGTACGCAGCATCGCCAGCGCCCCACCACCCGTCGGGTGGCCCTCTCCCTCGGTCTCGAACACGCCGGCCTGGATCGAGCTGGCGATCAACGACCCGATCGTTCGGACCACCTGGCTCGACGCCACGATCATCCTGCCGGCGCACTCCGGTTGTCCTGACGGACGGACCCAGTTGCGTAACGGCGCGTCCGCGGGCTGGCCGCGGCTGGTCCTCGCTCAGCCACCGTCGATCGGCGCGCGGCCGGCCTACGGCGACCTGACCGGCGACGGGCGCCCGGAAGCCGTCCTGTACGCAGAGTGCCTGCAGGGTCCGGAGGACAGCGGCGACGGCGCCGGGCAGCTTCTCGTGGTCACCCGCGGCTCGGACAACTCGCTGCGCGCCCTCGGCTGGATCGGCCCGCGCGGCGCGCTCTACCCCGAGTTCTGGGTGGCGGACAGCACGCTCTACGCCGACGCGGTGCCGTGGCACACCGACTGGGGGTACGTGCTCGGCTCGGCGCTGGCCTACCGCTGGAACGGCACCCGGTTCGACACCGCGCCCAGCATCTACCCGGGTGTACGGGAGGTCGACCTGCGGCCGGTGGCGGACTCGCTCGGGTGCCCCGGTGCCGTCGTGTCGCTCGCCGCTGGCGAGTACGCGCATGGCGAATACGACTTCACCCCACCCACCATGCCCGACGGGAACCCGCACGTGCTGGACCTGGCGGGCGACGGTCACCGGTACCTGGTACTCGCTCTCTCGTGCCGCAACGCCGGGGTAGTCGTCGTCGACGGGTCTCGTGCAGTCGACTTCGTGCCGGTGGACGCGCGGTACGGCATGAGCGGTTGGTCGTTCAGTCGTGGCACGCTGACGGTTGCGCGCTTCGAGCGCGGCAGTCGCGAACCGGCAACGTCAGAGACCTGGGTGTGGAACGGTTTCAACTTCCAGCAGTGACGTGAGCAGCCGCTCGTGTTCCTCGGTCGTACCGATCGCCGTCCGGTGCTCGGGGTGGTCGACGTAGTGCCGGATCGCATCGGTCAGGAACCACGGGTGGACGTTGAGGCCGTACGCCTGCAGCATCGGCCGGCTCCGCCCGCCCATCACGATCCCTTTGGCGGCCACCAGATCCGGCCGGTCGACGATCAACGGCACATTGTCCACCGGCAGGCGGAAGCGGTACGGCGGGCCCGGTCGCAGCGCCTCCCACGGCACGTCGATCATGCCGAGCGGGTAGCGGTACCGAACGCCGTCAGCGGTCAGCTCGACCCGCGGCAGTCCACTCAGGACGGCGGCTACGAACAGCGCGGTCACCGCCACCACGGCGACGGTCAGCGTCACCGACAACGCGAGGAAGAGCCCGTCGATCGACGGAGGGGCACCGCTGCTCCGCAGCTCCCCGACATTCGCCAGCAGACCGCCGGTCGCCAGTATCGGAATCGCGACCTGTAGGCAGACGAGGAAACTCACCTGCCGGGTCGGCGGTACGACGAACGCCCCGGCCCGTACGACGAACCCGACCGGTCGCGCTTGCTGACGCCGCCGGAGCACAAGCACTCCGACGAGGCCCGCGATGGCGCCGAGGTACGCGAGCAGATCCACGAGGTACAACACGGCGCGTGCCGCTCGCCCGTCGAAGAGCAGGTGGGCGGCCGCCCAGCCGGTGGTGACCACGACCGAAGCGACCACCACAGCGACCGCGGGACCGTCGCTGGGGGCGCGTGCGCTTCGGTACTCGGTCACCGTTGGCGTCACGAGCTCATGGTGCGTTGTGGCGGCAAGCTTTCACAACGGTCAATTCAGCCACGGGTGTAGCTCCATGAGGCCATCCGGCCGTTGGCGAACGGCATGCAGCCGTGGAACAGGCGAAGGTCGTCGTCGAAGACCATCGGCAGGAAGTTGGCGTCGGATGGCCACATCGGTACCTCCGCCAGTCCGGCGAGCGGTATCCACTCCAAGGTGCCTTCGTCGTTCTCGACATGAGGTACGCCGGTGAATGCGTCGATGCGGAAGAGGAAGCCGAACCAGTCCTCACCCGGCCGGCCGAAGCCAGGCCACGAAATCGTGCCGCGCAACGCCAGGGCGGTGACAGTTCCTCGCGAAGAAGGGAGGGTGGTGTGCAGATCTCCTATAGCAACGTGAGCTGTTCGGCTGGTGGCTCCCGGCGCGGAGGTGAGACCTGACGGGCCTCGTTGGCGGGGCTGCGGCGCATCCCGTGCCGGCGCGCCGCCGCCTGGACGCGCGCGGTCAGCTCGCGCTGGTACGCCTTCCCCAAGTACGCCCGCTCCCCGTAGAGCGCCTCGTAGCTCGGCACCAACGCCGGATATTCGCGGCGGAGCCAGGACTGGTACCACTCGCGGGCGCCGGTGCGCAGGTGGAGCGCCAGGGGAGTCGCGCTGGCCGCCCCGGACTCTGCGATCGCCCGCATCGTCGCGTCGATGGACTCGTCGGTATCGGTCAGTCCGGGCAGGATCGGCGCCATCAGCACGCTGACCGCGAAGCCCGCATCGGTGAGCTGGCGAACGGCGTCGAGTCGCCGGCGTGGGCTCGGCGTCCCGGGCTCCACCGATCGCCAGAGCGTCTCGTCGACGAAGCCGATCGACATGGCGATACCGACGTCGGTGACCTCGGCGGCTTGACGCAACAGATCCAGGTCGCGGGTGATGAGCGTGCCCTTGGTGAGGATCGAGAACGGGTTCGCGAAGTCGCGCAGCGCCGCCAGGATCTCGCGCATCAACCGGTACCGGCCTTCGGCGCGCTGGTAGCAGTCGACGTTCGTACCCATCGCGATCGACTCGCCGGTCCACCGCGGCGCGGCCAGTTCCCGGCGCAGCAGCTCGCCCGCGTTGACCTTCACGATGACTCGGGTGTCGAAGTCCTTGCCCGCGTCCAGATCGAGGTACGTGTGCGTGTTGCGGGCGAAACAGTTGTGGCTGATGACGCCGTTGGCGATGAAATCGCCGGTGCCGGTCGTGATGTCGTACAGCGGGAGGTCGACTCCCAGCGGCTCGATCGACACCACGCGCAGCCGCGCACCGGACTTGACCGCCGTCCCTTCGATGCCGCGCTTGCGGGTGATCGCCGGATCGACCGTGTGGAAGAACCGCAGCTTCTCCGGCAGACCGCCCACCATGCGGATGCAGCGCAGCCCGTTGGGTTGCCGCCGATCCTCGACGGCGAAGTCGAAGCCGAACTGCCGCAGGCACGCGCCCGTCCGGCCAATCAGCTCCGGGTCCGTGCTGGCTATGCGCAGGATGCCGCCGCTATGGCTGCCCTTGGCATCGAAGACACCGGCGAGAAAACCCTTTCGCCAGTCCGAACTCGCCTGCGCCGGCCAGCCGATGCGCAGCGGTTCGGCGGCGGCCTCGCCGAACGAGGCAAGATACCGCCGGGTCCGCTGCACCGCTTCGGCCTCCGACGAGCCGGGGCGGCCGTCGTCGCGGATCATGCCGCGCAGGTATCCATGCCGGTAGTCCGCCGACTCCTCGACCGGGGCGGCGAACTGCCCGGTGCCCATCAGCTTGTTGGCCACGGTCAGGTACGGCCGCTGGCCGTCACCGCCCATCCGCCCGGTGACGTACTTCCAACCTCGGTCGCTGAGGAACTGGTGGTCCCCGCTGGCGACGAGCGTCGTGCCGTCCTCGAGCAGGATCCGGTACGCCGGCTTGACCGTCGACCAGTGGTCCAGCACCTGGGTCACCGTGTACCGCCGGAACCGGCCCTGCCGAACGGTCCCGTAGACGAGATCGCCGACCTTCAACTGGGCCAGCGGTTTCGTGCGGCCGTCACCGGTCAGGATCGCCGTATCGCCGGCCAAGCAGTACACACATGCGTGGGTGCAACCGCGATACGGATTGACGGTCCACTCGAACGGCATCCGGGACTGGCTCGGCACTCGGTTGATGATTGACTTCGCCCGTACCTCGTAGAACGTCATGCCCGCGAAGCCCGGGGTATCGAATGTCGTAACCCGCAAGCCGTCCCACCGCACGAGTCCCAGTCGAACACATGTACGAGACCGCGTCAAGTCAGTTCGGCGGCGGCCCGCTGCTTGCTCGGCGTACCAGTGCCGCGGGAATCGTATCCGCACGCGGCCCGGTCGCGCGCGGGTCGAGTGCGAAGGTCATGGCTCGCGCACCCATGTCCTCGAGCGGCAGCCGGACCGTGGTCAGCGCCGGGGTCACGTCCTGGGCGATCGGCATGTCGTCGAAGCCGGTGACCGTGATCTCGCCCGGGACGGCGCGGCCCAGGGCACGCAGAGCGGCGAGCGCGCCGATGGCCATGGAGTCGTTGAGCGCGACGATCGCGGTCAGGTCGGGTTCGGCGGCCAGCAGACTCTCCGTGGCCTCCGCGCCGCTGTCGCGGCCGAAGTCGCCATACGCGATGCGCCGCGCGGGAAGGGTACGACCGTGGGCGCGCGCGGCGCGGCGGAGCCCGGCTATGCGGTCCGTGGTCGTCGTGAGCACCTGCGGTCCTGCGATGACGCCGACGCGGCGGTGGCCCAGCCGGTAGACCTCGTCGCCGATCGAAAAGGCACCCGCCTCGTTCGCCGGCATCACCGCGTGGCCCGGAAGCTCGTGCCGGCCGATGACCGCCACACTGCCGCCGCTGCGCTCGTACGCCCGCAGCTTGCCCGCGAGCGCCTTGGTGAACGCGGCGTCGTGGTAGCCGGAGCCGGCCAGCACGATCGCGGCCACCTGCTGGGCACGCAACAGCTCGACGTAGGCCAGCTCGCGTTCCGGATCGCGGTAGCTGTTGCAGATGATGACCAGCCGGCCGTGCTCGATGGCGACCCGCTGCAGGCCGCGGGTGATTTCGGCGAAGTACGGGTCGGACACGTCGTGCACGAGGACGCCGACCGCGGTCCGATCGGCCCGGGCGAGCAGCTGGGCGTGCGCGTTCGGCACATACTGCAGCTCCTCGACGGCCCGCAGGACGCGGCTGCGCAGTTCCTCGGTGACGCGCCGGTCACTGCCGCTGACCACCCGGGACACGGTGGCCGGTGATACGCCAGCCCGCCTTGCCACGTCAGCAAGTGTTGCCATGAATCCTCCTGCCGGTTAGCGTCAGACTATCCGAGGAAAGCGCATTCCTGAGGCGGCATCAATGACGGAACACCCCCTGCCGGGCGGGGTGGGCATTTCGCGGCTGTGCGTCTACGACGCCGGTGGTTCACCGCACCTGCACCTGTGCTGCGCCGAGGCGTACGTGGTGCTGTCCGGTCTCGGGTCGGTGCAGACCCTGACGCTGAAGGCCGGGTTCGCGGAGACCCCGCTGCGGCCGGGAGCGGTCGTCTGGTTCACTCCCGGCACGATCCACCGGCTCGTCAACGGCGGTGACCTCGAGATCCTCGCCCTCATGCAGAACAGTGGACTGCCCGAGGCCGGGGACGCGGTACTGACCTTTCCGTCCAATGTGGTCGCCGATCCGGCGGCCTACGCCGATGCCGTCGCGCTGCCGGACGGGGGCGCGGCCACCGGCGACATCACCGCGGTGTACCGCCGGCGAGAGCTGGCGCTGGCCGGTTTCGCCACGCTGCGGGACGCGATGGACGGTGGCGACGACCGGCCGCTGCGCGAGTTCCACGCCGCGGCCGCCCGCCTGATCCAACCCCGCCTCGCGCATTGGCGGGAGCGTTGGGCAGGCGGCGCACTGCGGGCCGCGGAGGAGACTGGGGTACAGCTCGACGCGCTGGCCGAGGGCTCCGCCGCACACCTGGCCGACGCGGCGGTGTACGAACGGACCGCCCCGATGGAACAGGACAGGCGGGGGATGTGCGGGTTGCTGCAGACGTACCGGATCGGAGAGCCCTAGATGGAGCGTAGGTCGATCGGCATCGTGCTCAACGGCGTCACGGGCCGCATGGGATACCGCCAGCACCTGGTGCGGTCGCTGTTGGCGATCCGCGAGCAGGGCGGCCTGGCGCTGCCCGACGGGACCCGGATCTGGCCGGAGCCGGTACTCGTCGGCCGCAACGAGACCAAGTTGCGCGAGATCGCGCAGCGGCATGGCCTGTCCGAATGGAGTACCGACCTGGCCGCGGCACTAGCTCGGTCCGATGTGGACATCTACTTCGACGCGCAGGTGACCGCCCAGCGGGAGAAGGCGATCCGGGCGGCCATCGAGGCGGGCAAGCACATCTACACCGAGAAGCCGCTCGCGGAGGACACCGCCGCCGCGCTCGACCTCGCCCGAGCCGCGGTCGCCGCCGGCGTCAAGCACGGCGCGGTACAGGACAAGCTCTTCCTGCCGGGACTGCGCAAGCTCGCGCGGCTCGTCGACGGCGGGTTCTTCGGCCGGGTGCTGTCGGTGCGAGGGGAGTTCGGGTACTGGGTGTTCGAGGGCGACTGGCAGCCCACCCAGCGTCCATCGTGGAACTACCGGGCGGCCGATGGCGGCGGCATCGTCGTGGACATGTTCCCGCACTGGCACTACGTACTGGAGACGCTGTTCGGTCGGGTGCGCGCGGTGACCGCCCGCGTCGCCACGCATATTCCACAACGGACAGACGAGCAGGGCGTCGGGTACGAGGCGACGGCCGACGACGCGGCGTACGCCATCTTCGAACTCGACGGCGGGATCATCGCACAGATCAACTCGTCCTGGGCGGTCCGGGTGTTCCGTGACGAGTTGGTGGAGTTCCAGGTCGACGGTACGCACGGTTCGGCCGTGGCGGGTCTGCGCCGTTGCCGGGTCCAGCACCGGGCCGGCACCCCGAAACCGGTGTGGAATCCGGACGTGGCGTCCACAGAGGACTTCCGGGCGCAGTGGCAGGAGGTACCGGACAACGAGGAGTTCGACAACGGCTTCAAGGTGCAGTGGGAGGCGTTCCTGCGGCACGTGGTCGTCGGTGAGCCGTTCCCGTGGGACTTCTTCGCGGCCGCGCGCGGGGTCCAGCTCGCCGAGCTGGGTTTGCGCTCGGCTCGCGAGGGCTGCCGCGTCGAGATCCCTGAACTGTGAAGCGTTTCTCGTTCAACCAGGCGACGGCGAAGTACTGGCCGGTGGACGAGATGGTGGCCGGTTGCGTGGACGCGGGAGTCCGGGCGGTCGGGCTGTGGCGGGACCAGGTAGCCGAGTTCGGGCTGGGGCGTACCGCGGACCTGGTGAAGGCCGCCGGGCTCGAGGTCACCTCGCTGTGCCGCGGCGGCTTCTTCTCCAGCGACGGCTGGTACGACGACAACCGGCGCGCGATAGACGAGGCGGTCGCGCTCGGTTCACCGGTACTCGTGCTGGTGTCCGGTGGGCTGCCGCCCGGGTCGCGGGACATCGACGCGGCGCGCGACCGGGTCGGCGAGGCCCTCGCTGTGCTGGCGCCGTTGGCGACGGCGGCCAGCGTGCGGTTGGCGATCGAGCCGCTGCACCCGATGTTCTGTGCGGACCGCTGCGTGGTCGCGACGCTCGACCAGGCGCTCGACCTGGCCGCGCCGTTCGAACCGGACGCGGTCGGCGTGGTCGTCGACACGTACCACGTGTGGTGGGACGACCGGGTATGGGAAGCGATCCGGCGCGCGGGTGCGGAACGGCGGATCGCGTGCTTCCAGGTGGCGGACTGGGTCACGCCGCTGCCAGAAGGCGTGCTGCTCGGCCGTGGCCTGCCCGGTGAGGGATGCGTGGAGTTGCGCAGATTCCGGGAGGCGGTCGATCGCGCGGGCTACACCGGGCCCGTGGAGGTCGAAGTCTTCCACTCCGACCTCTGGGCCCGGCCCGGGCGTGAGATCCTCGAGCAGGTGGTCGAGGGCTATCGCCGGTCAGTGGCCGTGGGCGGCCAGCTGTGAGCGGACGTCTTCCATGTCCAGCGCGCGGACCTGCGTGATCAGAGACTCCAGGGCGGACTCGGGAAGCGCGCCCGGCTGGGCGAAGACGATGACACCGTCGCGGATCGCCATGATGGTCGGGATCGACCGGATGTCGTACCGGATCGACAGCTCCTGCTGCGCCTCGGTGTCGACCTTGCCGAAAACGATGTCCTGGTGCTTCTCCGAGGACCGCTCGTAGACCGGTGCGAACCGCACACACGGGCCACACCAGCTGGCCCAGAAGTCGACGAGCACGATGCCATCCTGGGCGGTGACCTCGTCGAAGTTCGTCGCGGTCAGTTCGACGGTCGCCATGGGTGATTTCTCCGATCCGTTGTTGTCGTAAAGCCGTCTATCACCAACCGCCTCCGTGGGTGGCTGATTCCCGGACTTTTGCCACGTGGTGATTCGGGCCACAGTTCGATCGCGGCATCGCGTGCCACGATTAGGCCATGAAGGCTCCGGTCTTCGCGAACGATACATTCCTGTACGACGGCGACTGCGGCTTCTGCACCGCGTGTGCGCGCTTCCTCGACCGCTGGGTGCCGACGACCGCGGTGGTCCTGCCGTGGCAGCGGGCCGATCTCGACTCCCTGGGCCTGTCCGTTACTGCCTGTGACGACGCCGTCCAGTGGGTGGGCTCGGACGGGCGTACGGTCGCAGGGCCGGCCGCCATCGCGGAGCTGCTGCGGCGCAGCGCTCGGTGGGACTGGCGGGTGGTCGGTCGGCTGCTCGGCCTGAGGCCCGTACTGGCAATGGCCTGGCCGGCGTATCGATGGGTGTCACGAAACCGACATAGGTTACCCGGCGGTACGCCCGCGTGTTCCTTGACCCACAGACAGTCATCGAAGCTCACGGTTTGATAACTGTGTGACGTGTCGCTGTCACATCGCTAGGCCTGCAGAGCGTCATCGTGCACAATTTCACGTATAGAAGCGTGGGCGGCGGGTGCCGGGGAGGGCCTCGCCGCTCATTGCGTCCGGGCTTAGTGCATAGTGTCCGACATGCAGTTTGGGCGATACTTCGAGGAGTTCGAGGTCGGCGCGGTGTATCGGCACTGGCCGGGCAAGACGGTCACAGAGTTCGACGATCACATGTTCTGCCTGTTGACCATGAACCACCACCCCTTGCATCTCGATGCCCATTACGCCGAAACCTCCACCGAGTTCGGGCGCAACGTAGTGGTCGGAAACTACGTCTATTCGCTGCTCCTGGGCATGTCGGTACCGGATGTGAGCGGTAAGGCGATCGCCAACCTCGAGGTCGAGTCGCTGCGCCACGTCGCACCCACGTTCCACGGCGACACCATCTACGGCGAAACGACAGTGCTGGACAAACGCGAATCCGAATCGAAACCCGATCGCGGTGTGGTGACTGTGCAGACCCGCGGATTCAACCAGGAGGGCACGGTGGTCTGCGTGTTCCGCCGCAAGGTCATGGTCCCCAAAAAGGAGTACGCCGGACCGGAGCAACCGAGCTTTCCCGAGCCACGCTGACCGACGATGACTGTTCGGGGTACCGAAAAACGCTGGATACCTGGCAGACTGCGCGGAATGGGAGTGCTCGATCGGTTGGGGTTCCGCCGGAAGGTCCGGTGGCAGGAGCGCTGGGCCGTGTATCCCGGCACTGTCGAGGACGCCCTGGCGATCTATTTCGTGGACCTCGGGGCGGCCGGCGCCGCACCCGTGGCGGAGCTTCCCGTGCGGCTCGACGCGACCGTCCGGTTCGTGGCGCGCGACGACGGCATGCCGGCCGACGGTCACCTGCACAGCGTCCAGCGCCTGGAGGAGGTCGTGTCGGCGGTCGCACGGCAGCACGGCGGGGCGTTCGTCGGTCGAGTGATCACGGCGGGGACATGCCGGTACACCGCATACCTCCCGATGGAGCCGGCCGGGCCGGTGATCCTCCCGCGCGACGACTTCGAACCGGTCATCTCGATCGAACGGGACGCGACCTGGACCTACGTGCGTGGAGTGCTCGCACCGGACGAGCGGCAGCGGCACGTCATCGGCGACCTCGGCGTCGTACAGGCACTGGTCCAGCACGGCGACCCGCTCGACCCGGCCCGGCCCGTGGACCACACCGGGCTGTTCGCCGACCGGGCGCGGGCCCAGGCGGCAGCGGTCGAGCTGCGGTTCGACGGCTTCACGGTGACGGTCGAGCCCGATCGGAACGGGGGGTTCGTGCTGGAGGCGGTACGGGTGGACCCGGTGGCACCGCCCGAGCTGCACGAGCTGACGTGGTCGGTGTGCGAGGTCGTACGCCGACACGGTGGTGTTTACGACGGCTGGAGCTGCGAGGTCGTGCGGTAAGGTACGGCGGCCCGGATTGTCGGCATATGCTGACCTCGTAGGAGGTCGCCATGCCGAGCCAACCCTCATCTGGCCAGGCGACGGGCCTGGCCTTCCGGCCCGACGAGTGGGAGCTGCTCACCCGGCTCCCCGCCCGAGTGATGATCGCGGCTACCTCGGCCGAGGCCGACTCGGCCCGCCGCACCGTCGCCGAAGGACTCGCCGGACTGGACGCCATCGCGGCGGGTCACACGTCTTCCAGCCCACTGGTCCGGGCCGTGGTCACCGCCATCTACACCGAGTCCGACGACGACGCGCCGGCCGCGGAGGAGTTCACCGACCGGGCCGCCGGCCTGGCCGACGTCCTCGCTTCCTGCGGCTCGGCGTCCGCGCTGCTTGCCGATAGGGCCGCGGCCGTCGACGCCGAGGCGTACCGCGGCTGGTTGGTGCAGATCGCCAACGCGGTCTGCGGCGCCGCCAAATCCGGCGGCGTGCTGGGTGTCGGCGGAGTCCAGATCAGCCAGGCCGAGCGCCGTTTCCTGGACGACCTGCGGACGGTCCTGCGGTCCTGACCGCCGGTCAGGCGCCCGTTTGCGAGTGGGCGGCGGTGACCGGTTTGGACTGCGGCGAGCCATGCTGCCGCAGCACGATGCTGAGCACGACCAACGTACCGACGGCGAGGAACTCGCTCTGCCAGTTCTGCATCGACTGGAACCAGAACTCGCTGGTGCCGAGGAACCCGACCGCGCTGATGGGCGGAGCGCCGGTCCGCAGCGCCTGTTCCTCGTTGTAGGCGGCGGTACCGCCGAGCAGGTGGGCCAGGAACGACAGGGCGAAGAAGCCGAACAGGCACAGCGACAGACTGTTGCGGTACACCAGGTACCGCCAGTCCTTTCGCCGCGACCAGCGGGGTGATTTGGTGGTCGCCTTGGTGGGGTGGTCCTCGGCGCGGTCGTGACCGTCGAGCGGCTTGGACTCCGGTGACCCGACCTGCACGAGGTAGGCGGTCAGCAACACGTACGCCCCCATCTGCAGGAACTCGGACTCCCAGTTCTCGAACACCGCCTCGACGAAGTGGCCGCTCGAGAGGTACCCGAGGAACCCGTCCGCCGACCGACCGGCCTCGGTCAACTCCTCGTTCCGGACCTGCCAGCCGAACACCGCCTGCAAACTGAGGAAGATCACGAACGCCGCGAACGTCGTCAGCGCGAGAGCGTTCCGCCAGAGCAAGCCACGCATGTCCACACCCTAGGCTGCACGGCTGTGGACGAAGAGTTCAGCGGAGACGCAGTCGGGGTGGGTCCGTGGCCCGGTCCGTGGCCCGACGACCCGTGGTACGACCCGGAGCTGCTGGCCGGTGGGGACCGGCGCAACGTCGTCGACCGGTACCGGTACTGGCGGCGGGAAGCGATCGTGGCGGACCTCGACACGCGCCGGCACGACTTCCACGTGGCGATCGAGAACTGGCAGCACGACCTGAACATCGGCACGGTCGTCCGCAACGCGAACGCCTTTCTCGCCGCCGAGGTCCACGTGGTGGGCCGGCGCAGATGGAACCGGCGTGGTGCGATGGTCACGGACCGGTATCAACACGTGCGCCATCACGAGACAATTTCGGAATTTGTGGAGTGGGCGGCCGAGGCCGGGCTACCGCTCGTCGGCATCGACAACCTTCCCGGGTCCCGTCCGCTGGAGACGGTGGACCTACCCAGGCGCCTCGTACTGCTCTTCGGCCAGGAAGGCCCGGGTCTGTCGACCGCCGCCCGGGCCGCTTGTGCGGAGGTCTTCTCGATCGCCCAGTACGGCTCGACCAGATCCATCAATGCGGGCGTGGCGAGCGGGATCGCGATGCATGCCTGGATTCGCACACATGCCGAACCACCCGAGTTTCATGAACAAACCGGCGCAACCGGTTGACGGCGGCCACCTTCGCCAAGGACTGTAGTGATTGTGGGCGTGGCAGTGAGTTGCCCGCGCTGCGGTGGTCCGGTCCGACCTCCGGATCTCATGCACACTCCGTGGCGTTGCGATCATTGTGGCGTCGTGCCGCCATGGCACGTCGCCCAGCACATCGGCCCCGAGATCGTCGAGGCCGCGGTCGCGCAGACGACAAAGAGCCAGCGGTCGATGCCGCTGTGGTGCCCGTGGCCGCTCCCTCCCCATTGGACGGTCACCGGGGTCGGCTGGGCGGGTGACGCGCGGGACGGAGTACGGGCGACCGCGCTCGCTTGCAGCGGGCCCGGACCGTTCGACAGCGGCCCGGCCGACATCCTCCTCGTCGCCGAGGAACCGGGAGTCGGGCTCGGTACCCGGTTCGCCGGCATCGCGGGCGTGGACCCGGGACCGCACCTGGCCGACGAGCTGGAGACGACCGCGGCGCACGCCAAGGTGAAGGCGGCCGGGCACCCAACTCCACTGTGGGCAGTCGCCTCCGGCGCCGACGACCGCAGCGCGTACGTCGGCGAGGCGAGAGGGCTGTGGCTGTACGCCGTCGCCTGGCCGGCTAGTGCCGGATACCTGTTGCTGGACAACCTTGTGCTGCACGACCTGACCGAATGGGTACCGCCGGAATTGGTGTATGGGGCACCCTCTCCTTACCTGCATGGCAGGGCCTGAAACGGTTTTCGTGTCGATTGCGGATACGCGCCGATCGAGGCTACCGACTGATACGCTGAGTATCCTTGCGGCGGACTATCCGGCGCCGTGCGGGAGGGGGATAGGCCCGAGATGGTCAAGAAGATCCTCACCTGGGGCGGAATCGCGTTCCTGATCTTCTATGTCGCGTACCAGCCCGACGCGGCGGCGAACGTGTTCAAGTCCTTGGGCGGCGGCCTGATGGACATCGCGGAAGGCTTCGGCGACTTCTTCACCAGCCTCATCGCCTGACCGGCATGGGGAGCGAGCCGTCCCGGCAGGGTGGAGACGAGGGTCCCGCTTCCGAGCGGGACACCGAACGTATCTCCCGCGTGCGTCCCGATGTGCCGGAGCAACCCGAGCCGCAGCGCTACGTGGCATCCGCTCCGGTCGGTGACTACCCGTTGCCGCCAACCCGCGAGGAGCTTGCCGGTCTGCATGGTGACGTGCCCGGCGCCCCCGGCCAGGGCCGCATCCTGCCGCTCGAGGAGGAGCCCAGCGGGCTCGTCTCGCGGTACCTGTTCCCGACCGAGCGCTACCGCGGCGAGTGGAAGCGGCACTGGATCCACCTCATGCCGCAGTTCATCATCGGGACGATCGCGACCTTCGCGCTCGGCTATTTCTCCGGCTTCCTCGCCAAGCACAGCGCGGCGTCCGGGCTGACCACGGTCGCGGTACTGGTCTGGATCGGCGTGATGGGCTGGGCCGCCTGGAGGGTCGCCGACTGGTTCTTCGACCGGTTCATCCTCACGAACAAGCGCGTGATGGTGGTCAGCGGCATCATCGCCCGGCGGGTCGCCATGATGCCGCTGCTTCGCGTGACCGACATGAAGTACGAGCAGTCGCCGCTGGGCCGGATGCTCAACTACGGCACGTTCGTGCTGGAGTCGGCCGGCCAGGAGCAGGCGCTCCGCGAGATCAACCACCTGCCCAATCCGAATGAGCTCTACCTGCGTGTGGTCGAGGAGATGTACGAGCCGCAGGCCGTCGAGGCGAGGTTGGGCAACACCCCGGACGAGGTCAAGGCGGACGACGGCTCATAGACCGGACTACCGCTGATGGGCCGGACGACGGACTCCCGCCCGTTGCCGTCCTGGGTAGGCTGAGGCGGCGACCGGTTCGGGTCGTGCGCGGCGGGGGAGGGTTCGTGACTGGGCGGCCGACGCTCGAGGAGGAGTTCCGCGAATTTGTCGCGGCTCGCTCGGCTGCCCTCCTGCGGACGGCGTACCTGCTCGCCGGGGACTGGGCGACGGCCGAGGACCTACTGCAAACCGCATTGACAAAGACCTATCTGGCGTGGAAGCGGCTGGGCCAGATCGAGGCGGTCGAGCCGTACGCCCGGCGCGTTCTGGTCAACACGGCCACGAGCTGGTGGCGGCGGCGCTGGCACGGCGAGCGGCCGACCGAGGTACTGCCCGAGCGGGCCGCCGGCGACGGGCAGGACGAGCGAGTCGAGCGCGACGCGCTGTGGCGGTACGTCAAGGCGTTGCCGACGCGCCAGCGGGCCGTGCTCGTGCTGCGGTTCTACGAGGACATGTCCGAGGCGCAGACCGCCCAGTTGCTCGGCGTCTCGGTCGGTACGGTCAAGAGCCAGTGTTCGCGCGCGCTCGCGACGCTGCGCCAGCGCCTGGCCGAGGCGGGGCTGGCGCCGGTGCGCCCGGCCGCCACCGGCGCTGCCGCCACCACGCGCCGCCGGCCGATTCCGAAGCAGCCGGTCCCGGCAGAGGCGACCGTCGAGTCGGTACCGGCCGAGCTGGAACCGGTCGAGGCGGGCGAGGCCGAAGCGCTGATCCCCGACATCCCCGACCTGCCGGACCTGCTCGGTCAGCTGATGGCCGGACCGATGAGCCACGGTGAGGGGCGGTGATCATGCTCGAGGAAGAGTTGCGGGCGACGTTCACCGCAGCGGTCGACGAGACGCCATCGCCGTCCGACGTGGCCGGTCGGGCGATCCGGAGCGGCCGCGCCCAGCGCCGCCGGCGCCGCGCCCTGGCCAGTGTGGCGACCGTCGTGGCGGTGTTCGGGTTCGCCGGCGGTCTGCTCCAGGTGCAGGACTGGCGCCACGTGCAAGGGGGCGGGGTGTCCGTCAACGGGCTCCCGGACGAAGACACGGAGTCCATAGTGGACTTCGGGCCGAATGTGACGTCGGAGCCGCCACCGCCGCAGGCCGAGGGTCCACCGCCGGCGCTGGACCTGGTGGCCAAGGGGCAGCTGTGGACGTCCGACGGCCAGAAGCTCAAGCTCGGCTCCGCGCAGGGCCAGGCGGCGGTGAGCCCGGCGTACCGGCTGTCGGTCGGCTGGTTGGTCGACGATAGCGGGCAGCTCGCGCTCGTCGGCTCGGACGGCAAGCAGGTGCAGCTGGCCAAGGCGGACTCGTGGGCGGTCGACGCCACCGGGGCACGACTGGCGTACGTCGCGCAGGCCCACCTGTACGTGGCCCAGCTCGGCAAGAACGGGCTCAACCCGGTGGCCGACGCGGCGGTGCCCGCGGGCACGGTCGCGGTGACGTTCGTCGGCACGCAGATCGTGCTCGGTGCCCGTACCGACGGTGTGATCACCGCGTACGACCACTGGAGCACCTTGGAGCAGTACCGTCCTACATGGACGGACAAGGTGCGGGCGATCTACGGTACGTCCGGCGGGGCGCTGATCGGTCTGGCCGCCGGCCCGAAGGCCGGTACCGTCTGCCTGGCCAAGCTGGCGCTCGACCCGACCGGGTTCGGCGTCACCCAGTCGGGCGGCTGCGACCTCGGGCTCGGCGCTCCGGAGGTGCGCGCCGCGCTGTCGGCGGACGGCAGGTGGCTCGCCGTACGGCGGACGGTGAGCGTGGCCTTCTACGACCTCACGACGTTCTTCACCTCCGAGCAGAGCACCGCCATCTGCCTGCTGCCCACGGCGCAGGTCGAATCGCAGGCCGCCGCGCAGACGATGGTCCGCAGCCGGACCGCCAAGACATTGGCCGCGGCCGCGCCGGCGACCGGTACGCCGATCTGGGAGCAAGCCGACTCCCTGCTCGTGGCCGATCCGTCGGGAGCCGTGCGGTGCCGGACCGACGGCACGGTCGAGCGGGCCGCGTTGCCGGACGACACACCCGCCAGCCAACTCTTCAACACGACCGGCTGACCTCAGAAGACAACCTCGGGCCGCGGTCCGCGCGTGTCTTTGGGCATGACGTGGCGACGTGGTTCCGAGCGGCGGCAGGTTGCCGCGCCGCTCGTGGACGCGTTGCGCAGCAGCCTCGTCGGGGCGGCCGACGCCGGCCGGGCACCAGCGGGTGACCTCGGGGGTACGGCGATCCGGCGCGGTCGGCGGCTCTACCGCGGGCACACCGCCGGTGCCGCCCTCGCGCTGGCCGTGGTGACGATGCTGGCCGGTGGCGGTCTCGCGCTGTGGTTCGCATACCACCCCAACGGTCACGGCTTCACGATCGGGCCGCCCCCGGTCCGTCCCGCTCCCGACGCATCGTCCGATGTGGACGGCATCGCGCCACCGGAGGTCGGCCCGGCGCCGGACGGTCCGCTGCTCACGGTGCCGCTGTCCGGCGTACGGCTGCCCGCCGACGTCATCGTCGGCCGGGAACTGCGCGACACCCGGGGCGCGCGGGTGGACCTGAGCGCGATCGGCACGATCTCGGCCGGGTACCGCACAGACGGCGGGTGGTTGGTCGTCGGCGCAGCGGCGAACGGCCTGTCGACGCTGTGGTTCGCCACGACGGACCGGGCACCGCGCCGCCTGCTCGCCGGTGACGTACGGGATGTGACGGTGGACGGTCGCGGTACCCGCATCTCCTGGCGCAGCTCCACCGGGCTATCGGTGGCCACTGTCAAGGCCGGGGCGCTCGCCTCCCCGGTGCACACCGCGTCGGACGACGCCGTCACACCGGTCGGGTTCGCCGGCGCCGGCGTGCTGCTCTCCCGGACCGACACCTCCGGGTTGGGAGCCGACGAGGTCGCCGTCACCGTCACCGACGTCTGGTATCCCGACCTCGGCGAGTACCGGCCCACGGCTTGGGACCCCGACGTCCTGTCCAGCTACGGCGCCCTGCCCGGCGGGCGGATGCTGGTCGGCCAGGTACTCGGGCCGCGCGGCGAGCGCTGCCTCGCCCTGCTCGACACCGCCTCCCTGCGCGCCATCCGCCGGGCGTGCGGCCTGCCCCTGACCGCCCGGACCCAGGGCTGGCTCTCTCCCGGCGGGCGGTGGCTCGTGCTCGAGCGGACCTCGGGGACCCGCGTCGTGGCTGGGCTCGTCGACCTGACGACGGTCTTCACCACCCCGATCGCGATCTCCGTCGGCGCCACGCCACAGGGCGGCGCGGCGTGGGTGGACGACAACACGGTGGTACGGGCCAACGCCGGCATCCTGTACCGGCTGCGCCTGGACCGGATCGCGGCAGGGCTGTCCGGCGGTACCGAACGGATCGTCCTGCCGGGGGTGAGCGCCAACTCGACGCTGCTCGTGGTCTCCACCGGGTAGCGTCGGGCGGGATGCGGATCGACCTGCACACCCACTCGACAGCGAGCGACGGAACCGTACCTCCCGCGGAACTGATGGTCGCCGCGGCAGCCGCCGGCCTCGACGTGGTGGCGTTGACCGATCACGACACCACCGCGGGCTGGGCCAGGGCCGCGGCGGCGCTCCCACCCGGACTGGTGCTCGTACCGGGCCTCGAGATGTCCTGCCGCTGGTTCGGCGTCTCGCCGTCGATCCCGCTGCACCTCCTCGGGTACCTGGTCGATCCGGACCACGCCGGCTTGGCGGCGGAGCTGGCCCGCGTGCGGTCCTCCCGGCTGCGTCGAGCCGAGCGGATCGTCGACCGGCTACGGGCCGACGGGTTCGACGTCAGCTGGGACGAGGTGCGGCGGTACGCCGACGGCGGCACCGTGGGCCGGCCGCATATCGCCAACGCGCTGATCCGCCTCGGTGTCGTCCGTACGACCGCGGAGGCGTTCCGGCCCGAGTGGCTCGGTGAGCGGTACCGCGTGCCGAAGGAGGACACCGACGTGTTCGCCGGGCTCGGGCTGATCCGGGCCGCGGGTGGAGTGGCCGTCTTCGCGCACCCGAGAGCCACCCGGCGCGGGCGGATCGTCCCCGACGAGCTGATCGTCGAGCTGGCCGCGGCCGGTCTGGCCGGGCTGGAGGCCGACCACCCCGACCACTCACCCGACGAACGTGCCCACGTTCGGGGGCTCGCCGCCGACCTGGACCTGCTGGTGACCGGCTCGTCCGACTTCCACGGCAGCCACAAGACGGTGGCGCTGGGCGCGGAGACGACCGCACCGGAGGCGTACGAGCGGCTGGTGGCGTTGGCGGCGGGATCATGGAGGTTGTGAACGCCAAGCTGTTCGGCGAGGTATTCGTAACCTTGTTGGTGATCACTGACCCGCCGGGCACCGTACCCATCTTCCTGGCCCTGACCGGCACGATGGCCGCTCGTGAGCGGCGGCGGGCGGCGTGGCAGGCGGCCGCCCTGGCGCTCGGGGTGATCGTGGTGTTCGCCGTGGCGGGCCAGACGATCCTCGACTACCTGCACGTCGATCTGCCGGCGCTGCAGGGCGCGGGTGGCCTGCTGCTCGTGCTGGTCGCGCTGGAGCTGCTCACCGGGAGGTCCGACGATCCCGGCCGGCAGCACACGTCGAACGTGGCCCTCGTCCCACTCGGCACGCCGCTGCTGGCCGGTCCGGGGGCGATCGTGGCGACGATGCTGTTCGTCCAGCGGGCGGATACCGCCGGCGACTACCTGGCGATCGCGCTGGCGGTGCTGCTCGTGATGGCGGTGGTCTGGCTGGTGCTGCGGTTCTCCGGCGGGATCGTGCGGGTACTGCGACCGGGCGGCATCGAGGTGCTGACCCGGATCGCGGGTCTGCTGCTGGCCGCGATCGCGGTGCAGCTCATCGCCGACTCGATCGCCGCGTTCGTGACGGCATACCTGGAAGCTCACTAATGTCGTACCGCGGTGGCAGGATCGATGGCGTGGAACAACTGCTGTTAGATGGCATGCCGGAGCGGTTGTTCAGCTGCACGCCCAGCAAGCTCGGGGCGTACGAGGAATGCCCCCGCCGGTACAGGTATGCCTACGTGGACCGTCCCATGCCGCCGAAGGGTGCACCGTGGGCGCACAACTCGCTCGGCGCCAGCGTGCACACGGCCCTGCGCAACTGGTACGGGTTGCCGCCCGCCCGGCGGGGCCGGGAGCCGTTGCCGCAGTTGCTGAAGGCCACCTGGGTCCGCGAGGGGTACCGGGACGACGACCAGCAGCGCGACATGTACCGTCGGGCGCTCGGCTGGCTGGAGTCCTATGTGGACGGTCTCGATCCGGCCGAGGAGCCGCTCGGCGTCGAACGTGTGGTCGGCGCCCGGACCGAGGTACTGGCGCTGTCCGGACGGGCCGACCGGATCGACGCGCGGGTCGGCGCCGACGGGGTGCCTGAGCTGGCGATCGTCGACTACAAGACTGGCCGGGGCCACCTCGACGGTGACGACGCGCGCGGCTCGCGGGCGCTCGCGCTGTACGCGTACGCCGCCGGTCGGGTGTTCCGCCGCCGGTCCAGGCGCGTCGAGCTGCATCACCTGCCGACCGGGTCGGTCGTCGCGCACGAGCACACCGACGAGTCGCTCGCGCGGCACGTGCGGCGGGCCGAGGACATCGCCCGTGACATCGTCGCCGCCGAGCGGGCGGTCGCCGACGGCGCCGATCCGGAGCAGGCGTTCCCGACCGCGCCGGGCCCGGCCTGCTCGTGGTGCGACTTTCGGCGCAGCTGCCCGGCCGGTGTCGACGCCCCGGCCAAGGACCCCTGGTCCGGCCTACCCCACTGACTCCGAGGCCCTCCCCATCGACGGGGGGAGCGCAGCGGCGGCGCGGGCCATCGCGGACTGGTAGATCGGGCCCTCGTACATCCGGTGCGGGACGGCGGCGAGGACCATCCGCAGTGCGCGTACCGAGGCCGATACGCCGAGGTCGGTCGTCGGCAACCCGGGCATCCCGTACAGCCGCCGGGCCCACCGCGGCAGCAGGCCGATCGCGGCGGCCACTACGCCACCCCAGAGCAAGCGCACCGGGGTGTAGCCGAGTCCCCACGGCATCGGCGGGTTGGCGAGGAACAGGATGTTCTCGGCAGCGGCCCGGGTCATGCCGAGCCCCGACCGGACACCGCGGTAGTACTCGGCGACGTCGGCGGCCGAGCCCGGTACGCCGGCGGGGTCGAGGCCGATGACGCGGGCGGCGCGCCGCTGTTCGGCGTAGTACAGGTCGACCTCCTCGGGGCACAGCCGCAGGCCCGCCCGGGTCGCCGTCGAGATGAACGACTCGACCTCGCTGACGTGTACCCACAGCAGCAGGTCCGGTTCGTCGACCCGGAACCTGTCCCCGGTATGTGGATCGACCGCGGTCATCCCGGCGTGGATCGCCCGGACCCGCCGACCAGCCTTCTCGGCCTGAGTCGTCGTGCCGTAGACAACAGTCGCCACGTAGTTGATCGTGCGTATCAGCCGGCCCCAGGGATCGGACCGGTACCCGGAGTTCTGGTCGACGCCGGCCATCACCCGCGGGTGCAGCGCCTGCAGGAACAGGGCGCGTAGCCCCGCGAGCGCGAGGATCGGCTCGGCATGGACCCGCCAGGTCACCGCGTCCGGGCCGAACAGCCCCACGTCGTCAGCTGGCGCCATACCAGACAGCGTGTCACCTGGTTCAGTCGCCGGCACGCAAGATCTGGCAGGTGGGGCAGAGACCCCAGAATGTCACCTCGGCCTCGTCGATCTCGAAGCCGTGTGCGTGGGACGGGTCGAGGCAGGGCGCGTCGCCGATCACACAGTCCACGTCGGCTACCGCGCCGCAACCCCGGCAAACCACGTGATGGTGGTTGTCGCCGGCGCGGGCCTCGTACAACGCGGGGCTGCCGGCCGGCTCCAGGCGCCGGGCCAACCCGGCGCGGGAAAGCGCTCCTAGCACGTCGTACACCGCCTGCGTGGATACCGAGTCCAGGCGCTGCCGGACCCGCTTGGCGATGTCGTCGACCTCGAGGTGACCGCCCTCGCCAAGAATCTCGAGTACGGTGAGCCGCGGCCTCGTCACCCGGAGGCCGCGCGAGCGCAGAAGCTCTTCACCGTTCATTGGCGATATCACACCATGCAGAATTGAGCTATTCAAGTAATAGTCTGACCAATTGACCTCGGCCACACTAGCGCGGAACCTCGAAGGTTGACCAAGGCTCCCCGTGGTGAACCTACGGATCGAGCTGACGTGTTCCACTACAGACGTGCAGTCGACCTAGAGGAGGAGCCAGTGCTCGAGCAGATCATGGGCCTACCTACCCACGTGTTGCTGGTCCACGCCGCAGTCGTCCTGGTGCCCCTGCTCGCCGCCGGGGCCGCGGTCTATGCGGTTCTGCCGAGGCTACGGCCGCGGCTGCGCTGGGTGGTCCTGGTACTAGCCGTGGTGGCCCCGCTGGCTGCCTTGTTCACCAAGCTCTCCGGTGACGCGTTCTTCGCCGCGCTGCAGAACCTCGACCGGCTACCGAAGCCGCTGCCCACGGTCCAGCAGCACCAGCAGTACGGCAGCATCACCGCCTGGGTGACGGGCGGGCTCGCGGTGGTCACCTTGCTGATGATCTATGTCACCGAGCGCCCGCCGTCGTGGATGTCGAGCTCGCCATCCGCCCGCCGCGGAATCACGCTGCTGTTCACCGTGCTCGTGCTCGGCCTGGCCGCGGTCAGCGCGGTCTACATCTTCCTCACCGGTGACTCGGGTGCCCGCATGAACTGGGAGGACATCCTCAAGACCAGCTAGCCGCCCTATCGACGGGGGAGGCGCTAGAGCACTGTCCCCGCGCAGAGGGTGCAGAAGACCACGAGCAGGATCGCGCCCACCACCATGCCGATGCCGTAGGTCAGCGTCCGGGCGGACTGCTCCTGGACATCCAGGTACGCGTGATCCTGCGCGGGCAGCGATCGCGGTGGCGGTGGCTGCACGACCACCGGTGGCCGCCAGCCCAGTGGGGGGCGGGTGCTCGGCGGCGGACCGGTGTACGCCGGTGTCGGTGACGCCGGCTCGTCCGGACCCAGCCACGGAGGTCTGGCGGGCGGCTCGGTCGACGCCGGCCGGCGCCAGTACTCCTCGTCCTGCCCGCCACGCTCAGTCACGGGTCGACGCTACCAACGAGAGCGTCATTCCTCCTCGTCGTCGTCGAACAACTCGGACATGTCCATGGGCCGGGTGGGCTCGTCCACCTGCTCGTCGGTACCGCGCTCAGCCGAAGCGGGCTGCTCCTCGTCAGTCATGGAAGCAGTGTGCTCCTACCATCAATGGGGTGAGCGACAGCGTGGATGACGTCCGTGAGGTGGAGCAGGACGACGAATCGCCCGTGCTCGCCGACCACGCCTCCGACGACAGCAACGACGAGCGGCTGTGGGCCGAGCGCCCGCCGCACTGGGACTGAGCTTCTAGCCGGCCAGCACGATCACGCGGAACTGGGTACCGGGGTCGGTGCTCGCGACGCGGAGCGCCTCGGTCTCGGCGAGTGCCAGGTACAGCACCGGCGCCGGGTCGGCACCGATCGCCTCGAGCACGAGGGCGCCCCGGGCCAGGGCCGGTCCCACGACACCGGCGGGGTACACGTCGACGCGGTCCCCGGCGCGCAGGACCGCGAGTGCCGCAGGGTCGGCGAGCCCGACCGGTACGCCGACGAGCCCGGCCGGTACGGGCAGCCGGGACGGCGCCGGCGTGGGTACCGGACACGACACGGCGCCACCGGGTGGCGCGGGTTCTTCGAGGTAGACGAGGGCCGCCGCGAGACTCAGCAGGGCCGCAACGGCACCGGCCCGGAGCAGGGTGCCGCCGGTGGGCAGCCACAGTCGGCGTACCGGGTCGAGACGGTCCTCGACGTGTCTCACGGGCCGCACGCTAATCCGGCCGGCGCGAGGGCCGGCCGGTCGAAGACGCTAACTGTGGATAACCGTGCCGCCTGTGGACAACGGGACGGACGATACGTGGATCTGTTAGGAAGCGGCAGCCGGAGCGGGCGCGGCCGAGCTGGTCGACGAGCTGCTCTCGGACTTGGCGGGCGTGCTGCTGGACGACGAGCCCGAGTCGCTGGACGAGGACGAGGACGACGACGAGGACGACGAGGACGACGAGGCCTCGACTGGCTTCTTGCGCGAGTCGTTGCGGTAGAAGCCGGAGCCCTTGAAGACGATGCCCACCGCCGAGAAGCGCTTGCGCAGTAGGCCCTCGCACGCCGGGCACTCGGTCAGCGGCTCATCCGTGAACGACTGCACCGCCTCGAGCTGGTGGCCGCACGCGGTACAGGCGTACTGGTACGTCGGCACGGGTTGCTCCTCCGGTTCTGGCACTCGAAGTATCCGAGTGCCAATAGTGCGTCACGCGCCGGCCGTTCGTCCAGCATCAGTGGGCAGGTTGACAAGACCGAAGGTGGGCATAATCACCGCGTGCACTCGACTGTCATGCGGCTCGGCCGGTAGCCGCTCGACCAGCTCGCCGTCGTAGAGCAACGCGACTACCAGGGCCGATTCGCCCAACCGGGTGAGTGCGCGGTCGTACGAGCCGCCGCCGCGGCCGAGGCGTACACCCGCGTGGTCCACCGCCACCGCGGGCACGATCACCAACGAGGCAGTCGCGATCGCCGCTGTACCGAGCCTCGACCCCTCCGGCGCCCGCAGCCCGCGGCCGATCGGCACCAGCGAGGTCGGGCCGGCGTACTCCGCCCAGTCGAGATCGAGATCGTCCAGCAGGACGGGCAGCAGCACCCGGCTGCCGGACAGCGACTCCAGCAGGCAACCCCAACCGGGCTCGTCCAGCAACGGGACGTACGCCGCCACTGTTTCGGGACGCTGCCGGCGTACCAGATGATCGAGTTCCTGGCACAGCGCGGCGTCGGCTCGCGCGCGGGCCTCGAGCGGCGCGGACCTGCGGGCAGCGAGCATCGTGGCCCGGATAGAGGCCTTCGAAGGTATCAAACCAGACACGCATCACTCTCAAGACAAAACCGGCTAACTATGACAGCATCGCACCGTGACGCTGCGCGCCCGGTTGACCGCGGCATTTCTGGCGGTCGTGCTCGGACCGGTGCTGCTGGGCGCCATCTTCGTCGGGACGACAGTAACCGCGGTCAACCGCAGCCGCGCGCTCGAGCGGCTGGATCTCGCGGCGACCGCGGTGCGCACGTCCATCGGCGCGCTCTGCGAGCAGTTGCGCATCGTCGCCGAGAACGTCGCGCTGGCCGCCCCACTCGACAGTCAGGTGACCGTGGCTCGGCGGGCGGTCTCGGCGGGACACGCCAGCGCGGTGCATGTCGCGGACGCCGCGGGCCTGCCGGTCTTCACGACTCCGGAGGCGCCGCCGTCGCCCTGGGCCGACTGTGCCGGGCAGGTGACGGCGTGGGCCGGCCCGTCCCGCTACGCCGCGCTCTCCGTGCGGGTGGAGGTCGAGGACGAGGCGGGCCTGGCGGTCGGCGCGGTCACCGTCGCGCGCACGCTGGACGACGCGTTCGTACGCCGGCTCGCCGACGCCAGCGGCGCCGGCGTCACGCTGCTCGGCGGGGCCGATGGTCGCGAGCCGGCCGACCTCGCACTATCCACGGTGGACAGCGACGCGACGGCCGCGGTGGTAACGGCCGCCGGGCCGCTCGTGGGGCAGCAGGTCGGGCAGACCAAGGACGCGAGGTACGTCCGCCGCGACGGCCCCGTTCCCGGTCAGCCGCTGCCGCTCGTCCTCTCGCTGCCGCACCCGGCGCCCGGGCCGCTCTACCTGCTGCTGCTCGCGATCGTCGGACTCGCCGCGCTGGCGGCCGTCGCCGGCGCGTGGTGGCTGGCCCGGTCCACCACCAAGCCGCTGGCGGACCTGGCGCACGCCGTCGACCTGGTGGCGGGCGGCGACCTGGCGACGCGGGTACCGGTACGCAACCGCGACGAAGTGGGCCGGCTGGCCGAGGCGTTCAACCGGATGACGCGGGAGACGCAGGCGTACGTCCAGGCGTTGACCGCCAGCCGCGACCAGCTGCGGGGGCACGTGGCGGTACTCGGCGACACGCTCTCCGGCACCCACGACCTGGACCGGATCCTGCGCGTCCTGCTGCGCACGGCGCTGGCGGCGACCGGGGCACGGGCGGGAGCGGTGCTGCTCGAGGATCCGGCCGGCGGGGCGTACGTCGGCCACTGCATCGAGGGGTTGACCCGCTGGCGCGACGAGCCCGGTGCGCTGCGGGTAGCGGTCGGAGCCGGCCTGCTCGGCCAGGTCGCCGCCGCCGGCGAGGCCCGCCGCGGGGTGGTTTCGCCGGAAGACCTCTCGCCGGACGAGCCGCGCGGCAGCACGTACGTGATCGTCCCGTTCTCCGGCGGCCTGCTCGCGCTCTACGACCGGCTCGGGCAGGACGAGTTCGACGACTCGGACCTGGTGACGCTGCGTACCTTTGCCAGCCAGGCCGCCGTAGCGGTGGACAACGTACGCGTGCACGAGGAGGCGCAGCGGCTGTCCCTGACCGACCCGCTGACCGGCCTGTGGAACTACCGGTACCTGCGCGAGTCTGTGCGCCGCGAGGTGGAGCGGGCGCACCGGTTCGGCCGTACGTTGAGTGTGCTCGCCCTCGACCTCGACCGCTTCAAGGTGGTCAACGACTCGTACGGGCACGGCGCCGGCGACGCGGTGCTCGCCGAGTTCGCCAGGCGGATCCGCGCCGAGATCCGCGAGGTGGATCTCGCGTTCCGCCAGGGCGGCGAGGAGTTCGTCGCACTGCTGCCGGAGACCGACGCGGACGGGGCCGTCGTACTGGCTCAGCGGCTCGGTGCGGTCGTGCGGGCCACCCCGATCACCGTGTCGCCGGATCTGGTCGTCCCGGTCACCGTGTCGATCGGCATCGCCGTCTTCCCCGACCATGGCGGTGCCGGGCCGCAGGTCCTGCAGGCCGCCGACGACGCCCTGTACGCCGCGAAGGCCGCCGGTCGGGACACGTACCGCGTCGCTCTCACACCGAGTCCGGTAGCCGTTGGGCGCGGCGGCGGCGAGTCTCTTACCCTGCACGCTCCGCGACAGAGCCGGGGCGGATAGTCTCGCGACATGCCGGTCGATACCCCTGCCAATGCGTCAGCTGGCACTGGAAACGCCGCCGACACCGCGAAGCCGAGCCGCCGAGCGACCCGGGCGGTGATCCCGGCCGCCGGTCTGGCGACTCGCTTCCTGCCCGCGACCAAGGCGGTTCCGAAGGAGCTGCTGCCGGTGGTGGACCGGCCGGTGCTGCAGTACATCGTCGAGGAGGCGGCCGCCGCCGGCATCGGAGACATCCTGCTCGTCACCGGGCGGGGCAAGACGTCGATGGTGGAGCACTTCGACCGCCAGCCGTATCTCGAGGAGCGGCTCATAGCGAAGGGCGACACGGAGAAGCTCGCCGCCGTCATCCACCCGACCGAGCTGGCCGAGATCTACACCTGCCGGCAGGCGGAGCCGCTCGGGCTCGGCCACGCCGTGTCCTACGGCGAGGGTCACGTCGGCGGCGAGTCGTTCGCGGTGCTGCTGGGTGACGAGTTCGTCGACGAGGAGACCCCGCTGCTGCCGGCGATGCTGGATCTGCAGGCCAGTACCGGCGGGATCGTGCTCGCGTTCATCGAGGTGTCCGAGCAGGAGGTGAACCGGTACGGCATCGCGTCGGTGCAATACACCGACTCGCCGGACGTCGTACAGGTCACCGGCCTTGTCGAGAAGCCCACCCCCGCGGAGGCACCGAGCAACCTCGCGGTCGTCGGCCGGTACATCCTCCCGTTCGGCATCTTCGACGCGATCCGCCGCATCAAGCCCGGCTCGGGTGGCGAGATCCAGCTGACCGACGCGATGGCCCTGATGCTGTCCGAGGGCACCCCGGTACACGGGATCGTCTACCGCGGCATCCGGTACGACACCGGGCTGCCGCTGGGGTACCTGCAGGCCGTCGTAGAGCTGGCGTGCCAACGGGACGATCTCGGGCCCGCGTTCCGCGCGTGGCTGACCAACTTCGTGGCGACGGTGAACGGATGACGGTTGCTGCGCCCGAGGCGATCCCGATGGCCGACTACCTCGGTTGGGTCCTGCGGCGGCTGCGCGTGCTGCCCTCACTCGACCTGGACCTGTCGCAGGCACACGGCAACGTGCTCGCCGAGGACGTCATCGCCCCGCACGCGCTGCCCGCCTTCGATCACGCGGCGATCGACGGGTACGCCGTCCGCGCCGACGAGGTGGCCACGGCTGACCGGACGAAACCGGTACGGCTCAACGTCGTCGGGGACCTCGTCGCCTCGTCGTGGCGGCCGGTGCGGCTGACCCCCGGTACGTGTTTCTCCGTCGCCGCCGGGGCACCCCTGCCGGCGACCGCGGACGCCGTGGTCCCGCTGGCCCACACCGACCAGGGCATGGCCTCGGTGGAGATCTACCAGGCGACCCGGCGCGGCCACGGCATCCGTAAGGCCGGCGAGGAGCTGGAGGCCGGGGCGGTCCTGGCGCGGGCCGGTACCGCGGTGACGCCGGCGCTGGTCGCCCTGTTCGCCGCTACCGGCATCGGGCACGTCGTCGTGCGGCCGAGCCCGCGTGCCGTCATCGTGTCCACAGGGGACGAACTCGTCGACACCGGCCGGGCCAGCCAACCGGGCCAGGTCGTCGACGCCAACTCCCACGCGCTCACGGCCGCGGCGGCCGAGGCGGGCGCGCTCGCATACCGCGTCGGCATCTGCGACGACGACCCCGAGGGACTTCGCGGGCTGCTGGAGGACCACGTCGCTCGCGCCGACCTGCTGGTCACCACCGGGGGTACCGGTACCGGCCCGGGCGATATGGTGCGGCGCATCCTGTCCCGGCGGGACGGCAGCCGGGCGGGTTCGGTCGCGTTCACCGAGGTCGCGCTGTACCCGTGCGGCACCTTCGGGTTCGGCACGGTCGGCGCCGAGGAGGTGCCGATCGTCTGCCTCCCCGGTGACCCCGGCGCGGCCCTGATCGGTTTCGAGGTACTGGCCCGGCCGATCCTGCAACTGCTCGCCGGCTCCGAGCCCGTTTTCCGGCCGAGCGTGAAGGCACACCTGCTGGAGACGGTCTCGTCGCCGGCCGGGCGCCGCGAGTTCCGCCCGGCGCACGTGGAGGAGCGCCGCGGTGGCGGGTACACCGTACAGCCGCTGTCCGGTGGCCCGTACACGTTGTCCGGTCTGGCCGAGGCGAACGGCCTGCTGGTGCTGGGCGAGCGGGTGACCTCGGCGGCGGCCGGATCCACTGTGGACGTACTGTTGCTGGACCGACGTAGATGATGGCTCCCGGCTGGCCGGTGGTGCTTCGCGACGGACCCGTGTTGTTGCGGCCGTACCGTCGTGGCGATGCCGCCGCCTGGTCGGAGGTGCGCCGGTCCAACGAGGCGTGGCTGGCGCGGTGGGAGCCGACCGCGCCGTTCGGGGCCTGGTGGGACATGAACTCCCCGACGGCGTTCCGGCACGTGCTCCGGGAACTGCGCCGCTCGGCCCGGGAAGGCGTGGCCATGCCGTTCGCGGTGTGCTGGATCGCTCAGGACGGCGCTTCGCGACTGGTCGGCCAACTCACGCTCGGCAATATCGTGCGGCGGGCGTTCTGCTCGGGATACGCGGGCTACTGGGTCGACTCGCGGGTGGCGGGACGCGGAATCATCCCAACCGCACTGGCGCTGGCGGTCGACCACGCCCTGTCCGCCGGCGGAATGCACCGCATCGAGGTGAACATCCGGCCCGAGAACATCGCATCGCGCCGCGTCGTGGAGAAGCTGGGCTTCCGCGAAGAGGCGTACCACCCGCGCTATCTGCACATCGACGGCGCCTGGCGGGACCACATCGGCTACGCACTGACCACAGAGGACATTGCGCCGGACGGCGGACTGCTCGCGCGGTGGCACCGGGTACGGTCGGCCGCCTGACGGCGTGCCGTGGCGGATTTGTTGTTGTCCACCCGTAACCTCGGGTAACTGGACTTTGTGGTAACGGGCTGTGATGTGTGGGAGGCGTGAGTGCCGACCTCGGTGCTCCTTGCCGTCCTCGCCGCTGCCGGACTGCTCGCCCTCGCACCGGCCTTGGTCCGCCGGTACGACGCCACCGAGCGGTTGGCGGCGGAGCGGACGCTGTCGACGGCGCGGGTCTTGGACCGCCGCCGCCGGCGCCGCAGCGTGCCCGGCCGCCGCCCCGTCAATCCACCCCGCGTGCTCGTCGTCTCACTGCGCTCGGCGGCTCCCCGGTCTCCTTCCCGGCCATCGCGCCGGCCCGCTCCACCGCCGGCCGTCGCCCGGCGACGCCCGCGCCGCCAGACACCGGCGGTGATCCGCCGCCGGCGGGTCTTCGCGGCCCTGCTGTTGCTGAACCTCGTCGAGCTCGCCGGCCTGTTCGTGGTCGGCCCCGGCTTCTGGGTCTCGTTCACGGTCACCGCCGGCATGCTCCTCTGGTACGTCGTGTACCTGCGCAACCGCTCCCTGCGCGACCGGCGCCGCCGCCGCGCCGAAGCGCGCTACACCGCCTGGCTCGCCGTCCGCCAGGCCGAGGTCCGCCGGGCCCACGAGCTCCGCGCCGCATCCCGCCGCGAGGCCGTCCGGCGCCTGGCCGCACAGCGCGAGGCGGTCCGCCGGGCGATCACCGGACAGCAGGGGCCGGGGGTACGCGAACAGCCGTACTCGATCCGGTACTCCCGCGACTCACGCGCCGCGGGGTACTGATTCGCCGGTCACGGGCATGGTTTGGTAGCCTTGTCGGGTCCGCCACCGGTGTATGCCGGTGGCGTGACCAAGTAGGGGGCCGTAGCGCAGCCCGGTAGCGCACCTCGTTCGCATCGAGGGGGTCAGGGGTTCGAATCCCCTCGGCTCCACCCTTTGTCGAAGCCCACTTTCGGACATCGGAAGTGGGCTTTTTTGATCTTGTACAGCAGCGAAGTACAGCAGCACGGTTCACCCTCCCAGCTGCTTGCCGAGACGCTCGAGCGCCGACCGGGTTGCCTTGGACGGGGCCTCGCTATAGACGTTCATCGTTACCGCGAGCTGGCCGTGCCGCAGAATCTGCATCGCCACCCGAGGGTGCACGTCCAGCGCCACAAGCAGCGAGGCACACGTGTGGCAGGCGACCGGTGGGCTGACATGGCGTACGCAGGCCGCGTCGCCTACAGGGGCCAGACGCTGCTCGTCATCGCAGGGATTCACGCCCCTCGGATCAGTCGGGGCCGTCGACTACCTGTCGCGACATCTGCCCGAGGTATACGCCAGCGTTGGGACAAGCCGTTTCTCAATGGTGGTTCGTAGCAAGCATCAGGGCGATACCGTGACCAGGAGTGAGCTAGCGTGCCAACCTCGCACCCACGAATAGCGCAGGTCAGAACTGCGGAGATCGACGGATCCAGACCAAGCCAGGATCGAACCTTCACAACATCGAGCGCCGTCATCGTGCTCGACGGGGCTTCCCATTCGGGGCCGAGCGACAGCGACGGTGGATGGCTGGCGGAGATAATCGGCAACGCGCTGTAGCATCGTCTGACATCAGACCTTACGTGCGACCTGCGCACCGCGCTCGCCGAAGCGATCTCCGAAGTTGCCCATGCCTACGGCCTTGAGCCAGGCGAGGAATGAGCACGACGGGCGCACGACATGCCCGGATTCGAACCTAAGACGTCTTCGTCCCGAATTAGGTCCGGCTCCCACCGCCAACTGGGCGCCTGTGAGTTCCGCTGGTCAAGACGTTGGCGGGCAACGGTCTACGTGGGTTCGGCTGGCTTCAATGCGCAAGATCGTCTCCCAATTCTCTCACCGGATTGTGGCAAGTCTGGCGCGGGTAGCGATGACAGTGCGTGGCGTCGCGGTTCCGCCGCGATCGGCCCCGACCGCGCTACCTTCTCTTGTCGACCGGCGGCGCTCAACCAAGCGCTTCTTCGTTCGGTTCTGTGCCCTGGCCACGCAGTAGCGATATTAACTGACATTGCGGGGAAATGTGGTAAAGCCCCGGTTACTAGCCGACTCAGTGCGCACGGTGGCCAGTTGTTCGCATACGGTAGTATGCATTGGGGCCGATTGGAGGTCGACGTGGGCGGACGCATGCGGGGTGTCTTCGTCGGCGTAAATGAGTGTCCAATCGATAACCGTATTCGCGATCTGGAATGGGCCGAAAACGATGCCACAGACGTCTGTAGCATTCTGACCGAACCGGATATCGGTACACTTCGCAAAGAAGACGCTACCTTGCTGCTCGGGCATGCCGCTAATGCTGCCGATATCAAGGAGATTCTACGATCCATCGCGTTCGAGTCTGGACCGGACGACGTACTCTTTGTGTACTTCGCTGGTCACGGACTGCTCTCCCCG
>DASRII010000244.1:0-6022 GCA_035650075.1 Micromonosporaceae bacterium
ATGGCGGATTCGCGAAGCCCTCACGAGCCTCCACGTGGAGCGTGTCAGTTGTCTGTCCGGTGTGGACGGTGGCTGCTTTGTGGGTGCCTACCGGTGGCCTTGGTCCGGCTGCGATTCCGCCGGCGTCGTGAACTGGCCTGACCTGCGTTCTGTCCGCTGTGCGTTCGGCTATCCGGTGTGGGTGTGGTGGACTGGCCCGATACCAGGCCACCGGTCGACTACCCGCACCGTTCACCCGAACCGTCTGAACCCGTTATTTACAAGGCTCTGATCCAGAGACGAGGCTTCAACCGTGGCCGCGATCTGCCGGCCGACCTACGGGACCTGGTCGAGCAGCTGAAACCTGAGCCTTCCTGGTTGGGTCCCGGCCGGGAGCATGCTGGACTCCGTGGCTTGGCGGCGGAAACCGAGGCGCATGTCGTACCGCGCCGACCCGCGGTGCGCAGGTCACGGCCTCGAGGTGTCCTGACCGCCCTGACGGCCCAGCAGGTCCGCGAGTTCCCCGCGCGACCGGACGCCCAGCTTGCGGTAGGCCGCCGCGAGGTGGCTCTCCACCGTGCGCTCCGACACCACGGCGGCCTGCGCGATCTCCCGGTTGGTCAGGCCGCCGGCCGCCAGCTTGGCGATCTCGAACTCGCGTACGGTGAGCGCGGCAGCCGGGCGGGCCGCGGGCGGGGACAGGTGCAACCTTGTCGCGCCGAGGTCGTCGACGAGCCGCCGCCGCAGCCGCCGAAACGCTCCTGCCGGCTGTGCTCCGGCGAGCTGGCCCGCCTCGTGCTCCGAGCCGGGCCAGCGCTGGACGCGGTCAGGACACCGTGAGAGTGCCGTTGACCGACATGTTGACCGCCGAGGCGGTGGGGTTCCGTACGCACGCGCGGTAGAAACCAGCCGGCACCGGGATGGTGAAGACCCCCGTGATGCCAGCCGGCGTCGGGTCGAGACGAGAGAAGAACACGACCTCTTCCGACGTCTGCGACAACGCGTGCCGCAGGGTGAACTTCGCTCGCCGCTGCGGAGTGCCGCCCGAGGTGGTCAGCTGGAACGTGAAGCGGGCCTGTGTGTTGGCGAACAGGAAGTTGGTGCAGGCGAGCTCACCGGGCCGCAGGAGCACGACGGCTGCGGTCAGCTCGAACGGTGGCGGTTCCGGACCGTCTTCCGGGTCGTCGAGCGCGAACGCGGGTAGGGCGCTGGCCGTCAACAGGCCGAATGCCAGAGTGAGTACGGCGAGCAGCCGCCGTAGGGGAGTTGCCATGTGTGTCCTCCTCAACCGAATGGCCGACCCGCAGACGATCTCGCGGGCACATTAGGGATCCATCAGGCCATCGCTTGAACTCACTGGAACCGTCGCAACGTAGGTCGATGTTGGGGATGGTTACGACGATCCAGTTCCGTGTACTCGGTCCGCTCGAGGCCCGTGCCTGCGACGGTCGGTTGGTCAAGCTCGGTGCCGCCAAGCAACGCAGCCTGCTGGCTGCGCTGCTGCTGCACCCCAACCGGTTCGTCAGCCTCGATCGGCTTATCGATGCACTGTGGACAGGCCAGCCACCACGGGCGGCCGTCGGAGCGACGCGTACGTACGTCTCGGCGCTGCGGCAGAGCCTCGGACTGACCGGCTCGGTGTGTGGATGCCGGCTGGTTGCCGAGGCGGGCGGGTACCGGCTCGTGCTGGCGCCGGGCGATCTCGACTCGCTGATGTTCGAGGAGCTTGCCAGCAAGGGGCAGCGCGCCCTTGCCGGCGGCGACCCGGCGTTGGCGGCGGATCAGCTGCAACGCGCTCTGGATCTGTGGCGCGGCCGGCCGCTGGAGGACGTCACCGCGGGTGCGTGGCTGGATGTCGAGGCGGCGCGTTTGGCCGAGCGCCGGCTGGCCGTGCAGGAGGCGTACATCGAAGCGCGGCTCGCACTCGGCCAGCACACCGCACTCCTCGCCGAAGTGCGCCCGCTGGTGGTCGACCATCCGCTGTCGGAACGGCTGTGGGCGCATTGGATGCTCGCGCTCTACCGTTCGGGCCGCCGGGCCGAGGCGCTAGGCGCGTTCCGGCAGCTACGGCGGCGGCTCGTCGACGACCTCGGCGTCGAGCCGGGCCAGCCGCTGCAGCGTCTGCACCAGCAGATCCTCGCGGCCGATCCCGGCCTGGATCTCGCAGACACCGAGGCCGGTGTGGAGTCTCGCGATCCCTCGCGTCCGCCGGCTCAGCTGCCTCCCGACGTGCCAGCTTTCAGTGGGCGGACGGCACATCTGCGCCACCTCGACGCACTTCTGGACGACGCATGTACCGATCGGTCCACCGCGGTGCTGATCACGGCGGTCGCCGGCACGGCGGGCGTGGGCAAGACCGCCCTCGCCGTGCACTGGGCGCATCGGGTGGCCGAAAGGTTCGGTGACGGGCAGCTGTACGTGAACCTCCGGGGTTTCGATCCGACAGGCACGCCGATGACCCCGGCCGAAGCAATCCGAGGGTTCCTCGACGCCCTCGCGGTGCCGTTGAAACGGATCCCAACCAGCCTGCCGGCGCAGGCGGCGTTGTACCGCAGCCTGCTCGCCGGCCGGCGAGTATTGGTGGTGTTGGACAATGCCCGCGACGCCGAGCAGGTCCGTCCGCTGCTGCCCGGCTCGCCCGGCTGCCTGGTCGTTGTGACCAGCCGCAACCAGCTGCCCAGCCTGGTGGCGACCGTGGGCGCCCAACCATTGGTCCTGGACCTGCTGACGGTTCCCGAGGCACGGCAGATGCTGACCCGCCGGCTCGGCGCGGAGCGGGTGGCGGCCGAACCCGAGGCGACCGACGACATCATCAGCTCGTGCGCGCGGCTTCCCTTGGCCCTGGCGATCGTGGCTGCCCGGGCCGCCACCCATCGCCGCTTTCCGCTCGCCGCGCTGGCCGAGGAACTGCGCGATCCCGACCGCGGCCTCGACGCGTTTGCCGGCGGGGAAACCGCCGCGGATGTACGCGCGGTCTTCTCCTGGTCGTACCGGACGCTCAGCGCACCGGCGGCCCGGCTGTTCCGGCTGCTCGGGCTGCTCCCGGGGCCGGACATCGCCACCCCTGCCGCGGCAAGCCTGGCCGGCTCGTCGGTGCGCGGGGTGCGAGCGCGGTTGGCCGAGTTGGCCCAGGCGCATCTGGTCATCGAGCACACCCCGGGCAGGTTCGGCTTCCACGATCTGCTGCGCGCCTACGCCACCGAGCTGGCCCACATCCACGACGGTGAGGCCGAACGGCGCGTGGCGCTACACCGGGTACTCGACCACCTCCTGCACACCGCGCACGCCGCAAACCTGCTCCTCAACCCGCACCGCGACCAGATCACCCTGGCCGCGCCGCAACCCCGGGTGACGGCCGAGGGCTTCGCCGAACGAGCGCAGGCGATGGCCTGGTTCACTGCCGAGCACGCCGTGCTGCTCACCACGGTCGACCGGGCCGCCGACGCTGGGTTCGACACGCACGCTTGGCACTTGGCCTGGGCTCTTCACGAGTTCTTCGAAAGGCGCGGGCACTGGCACGACTGGGCCGTCACCCAGCTGGCGGCTCTGCACGCCACGCAGCGGCTTGCCGACCGGCCCGGGCAGGCCGGCGCCCATTTGCGACCTTGCCGCCGCGTACAACCGCGTGGGCCGTTACGACGACGCCCACCGCCACCTCCGACAGGCCCTCGATCTGTACGGGGAGCTCGGCGACCTCACCGGCCAAGCCACCACCCACTACAACCTCGCCTGGGTGTTCTTCGACCGGCGGAACCACCACCGGGAGGCGCTCAGCCACGCCGAGCGGGCCCTGCACCTCTACCGGGTCACCGGCCACCTGGCCGGGCAGGCCAAAGCCCTCAACGGAGTCGGTTGGTATCGCGCCCAGCTCGGCGACCACCAGCGGGCTCTCGCGTCCTGCCGGCACGCTGTAGCCCTGCACCGACAGCTCGGCGACCACCTCGGCGAGGCGGCCAGCTCAGACACCCTCGGTTACGTCCATCACCAGCTCGGCCAGTACCAACATGCCATCGCCTGCTACCGAAACGCCCTTGATCTGTACCGGGCCGTCGGCGAACGCTATGGCGAAGGCGAGACACTCACCCACCTCGGCGACACCCACGACGCTGCCGGCGAATCCGACTCCGCTCGTAGCCGCTGGCAACAGGCCTTGACGATCTTTGATGAACTCGATCATCCCGACGCCGAGAAGATTCGGGCCCGACTTCATCGACTTGCCGAACCCGACGTGGCTTTCGTCGGCGCTATGGCGTCCGCCCCTCACCGTGCCGCTTCGGACCAACCCGGCCGCGGCCACCCGCCGGCGGCTATCGGACCCGAGTCTGGCTCATCACCAATCCGGTAGTTCTTACGAGGGTGCCACTTTCTCGGTTTCACGTGCGGCCGGGCCAGATCGAGGTCGTCGACCGCGACGGCGAGCCGAGACCCGGGCATTTTCATCCATATCTAATAGCCTTGTAAATGACGGGTTCAGACGGTTCGGGTGAACGGTGCGGGTAGTCGACCGGTGGCCTGGTATCGGGCCAGTCTGCGGGTCATGATGATGACCATGGCCCACTGGATCATCGCGGGGTGGTGAGCGGGCAGTCGCTCGTAGTCGCGGACGGTACGCCGGCAGCGGTTTATCCACGAGAATGTGCGCTCGACCGCCCATCGTCTGTGCAGGACGACGAAGCCGACCTGTTCGGCGAGCTTGCGCACGATCTGCAGGTGCAGTCCGAGCGTGGTGGCGGCCCAGTCGACCAGTTTGTCCGTGTAGCCCGAGTCGGCCCAGACGAGGCTGATCGTGGGAAAGCAGGCCCGCAGCGCCCACAGCAGCGGCCGCGCGGCGTCACGGTCCTGCACGTGCGCGCCGGTGACCAGCACCGCCAGCAGCAGCCCGCAGGTGTCCACCAGCGGGCCCGACGGACGGGTATCCGGACCGGGCGGCGTGGTCATCTGCGGCGAGTGCCGTAGTTGATCACGGTTGGTTTGGTAGCGAGGCAATAGCCAGCTCCACATCGGCGTCGGCCGCAGCGGCGTGGAGTACGGCCGACACGTCGGGCCAAGCCAAACCGCCCAAGCCGGCTTAGCGACGTCGGTCGAGGGCCTCCAGCGCCTCGGCGAAGGGACGCTCCAGCCACGCCAGGTGGTCGGGCTCGCCGTGGTGGTGCGTGGTGAGGGTGTCGTCTCGGCGGACCGCGGTGTGCCGAACGTACTCCCGCGCCCCCTGTACGAGCGTGCGGAGGTAATGCAGCCCTTCCGGGTCCGCCATCGCCCACGGTCCGCCGCATGCCACGAACACCGGCGACGTGTGTGCGAACACCGGCCGAGCCCATTCATCGAGGTGGTTGTCGACGCCATACGCGCGCATCGCGAGCCAGGCGCTGCCGTCGATCCGCACGTGCTCGGAGAGCCTGAGCTCGTGCGCGCCGACCTCGGACACCTGCGCGACGACCTCACCGTTGCAGACCAGTTCGAGCGACCGTAGCGGGAACACACTGGTCACCGACGCCTCCGCCGTCACTGTGCCCGGTCCGGCCAGCTCGATGGTGTCGCCGACCACCTTGCCGTCGACGGTGAACGAGAGCAGCGGACCGCCGGACACGAACGTCCGCCCGCGGCGAACCGCGCGGCACCAGCCCTCGTACGTGAGCTCCTCGTCGGCGTCGAGCTGGGCATATGTGCGGTAGAGGCCGACCGGCACCGCGTTCGACATCTTGTCGGTGCCGCCGACGAGGGGAAGCCGGTAGCCGCTGTTGAGGTAGCGGTAGTACTCGGCGAGGCCGTCCGGACTCGCCGCGAGCGTCTCGACCGCGTCCGCCCGGCCGGTGGTGATGAGCACGGCGGGTTCGCCGTTCGGGTTCGGGAAATGTGCCGCGACCACCGTCCCGCCCTCCGCGTGAACCCGATCGGCCCAGTCGGACAGCGTCGTGTCGAGCGCGCCTCCGAGGTCGGCCTCGTCCGGGCCATCGCTGGACCACGGCATCACCGGACGCTTCATGCCCCACATCACCAGGTGGCCCAGGACGTGCTGACGGTTCTCCTGGCCGACGTAGGTGAA
>DASRII010000245.1:0-7492 GCA_035650075.1 Micromonosporaceae bacterium
TTCGGGTGCACGAACGGCGGCCGGTCCGGCAGCGCGGGCGCCCCCTCGTGCGGGACGTCGGGCACCTCGGTCCACTGATGGGTCGGCGGCATCCGGTTGCGCCGCTGGTCCTCCGGCTTGGGCTTGCGTCCAGCGACAGCCATTCAGCACACCTCCCTCGTCTCCTCAAACGGCCGCAGCCGCGCCGGGCCAGGGCATTCCATGGCGCCGTACTTCGTCACTCCGCGACGGTCCGAATCCAGCAATCGACAACAGCGACGACAGTAGGTACATCCGGTTATCAGCCGCCGATCGTCAGGTTCTGGCAAATGAGACGAATGGATCACCAGAACCCCCCCCATTCATCAGACTGAATGCGTTACGCCGGCGACGACTACGCAGGGTGACAAAGTTTCATACGGGCTGGCAGGCGCTAACCCTCGCCGCTGGTCAGCCCCCTGGGCCGGGGTCCTCCCCCACCCCCGCCGTCACGCCGCGTCACCGCGCAGGCCCGGGTGCGGCGCGGGCCTGCGCTCACGCCGTGGTCGTCGTGCGTGCATCGCTGCCGCGCCCTGCTGTCCGGTGCGGTGAGCGTGACATCTGCGGCACACGCCGCGCAGGTTCTCGTCGCTGTGATCCGCTGGGTCGTCGATGTGGTCGACCTCAGCGCTCTTCGCACCCCAGCAGTGTGTCCGCAGCCTGCATCGTGGATCCCTGCGCAGGATGCGCGGGACGATGCGGGTCTTCCATCCCGGGGGCAGGGGTACGGTACGCCACTCCCGGGAGGTCATCAGCTGACGCCTACCAGCGACAGAAAGCCGGTGGACGTGCCATAGGACGTCGGGTCGAACGATGCGGGCAGCGACGCGCCAGCGGCGTACATGGCGCGCCGGTTGCCACCACCCACCCCGGTGGAGGCATACACCGCGTTGGCGTCATCCGCGCTGCTGGGATAGGGGATGCTCACGTTGACGGTAAGTCCCCGTGTGATCCACAGGACGTAGACGAACCGCCCGGCCCCCTGCGCCGCAACGGCCCCACCCTGTAGGGCACCGCCCCGCCAGCCGGCCGCCGTCCACAGTGTGTTGTCGCTGGCCGTGGTGTCGACCTGCGCGCCTGTGTCGTCGTACAGGCCGAGCTGGTTACCGGCTGTGGCGCCGTTGTGCGTGCCGCCGGCCCGCACCGCGACGTAGAGATTGGCGATGGCGACACCAGCCGGAATCCACAGCCGTGTGGCCCAGATCGTGTCAGAGCCGATGCCCGCAGAGCCCTGGTGGTGTGTCGGATCGGCAGACATCGCCTTGAGCCCGTAGCCCTCCGGCGGGTAGAGCGCACCACCGTCGCCCGCGGATGGCGTCGCCCATCGCACCCCCGCGGCCTGCGTCGAATCGGCGGTCAGCACCTGTCCGTTGCTGCCGACCGCCACGCGAGCCGGCGCGTCCGCTGCACTGGCGGCCAGAAGGTCGCCCTTGGCGTCGAGGATGGTCGGCGAAATGCCACCCGCGCCGGCATCGACGTAGGCCTTCGTCGCGGCGTGCAGCGCCTGTGTCGGTGCGCCGGACAGGACGAGCGGGCCGGTCAGCGTGCCGCCGACGATGGGCAGGTACGCGATGACGTCGGGTGGGTCTTCGACGGTCGCCAGGTCGCTGAATTCGACCGGTCCGGCGCCGAGCGCAACCGGCAGTTGTATGCGCATCGCCTGGCTGCGCATCCCTGTTCCGGAGATCACGACGTCGTACGTCCAGTCCTGCGGCGCGAGGTCGGGATCGTCGGTAGTGGGCAGGGTGATCGAGGCTTCGCCGTCCGCGTCCAGCTCGGCGATGTGGGCTCCTGGCGTGATCACGATGTTCCCGGTGACGTCGCGCAGCACCTGCGGGATCACCCACATGACCTGTCCCGCGAAGGGCTGGCCCTGCCCGTCGAGCAGGGCCATGTGCACCGTGACGGTGGTGACGCTAGCCGGAAACGGCATCAGTGGCGCCCTTCAATCGCTATAGGCTCACGCGCTATGCTATCGGCGTGACCCAACATTCTCAGCTTCCCCAGCGTGTCCCCGTGCGCCCTAGGCCTAGCCGGAAGCCCCCTGTGTGGCTGCTCGGACTGCTGGCCGGACTGCTGGCCGTGGCCGTGGCGGGCGTCTTCGTGGGGCTGCTCGGCGACGACACTCCCACCCCTGCGCCTGCGGCGGCCGTCGAGCTGGACGACGCGGCGCGCCTGGCCTGTAACGACTTCGCTGCCGGCTACCCGCTGGCTGATTCGACCGCGGAGCGTGCCGAGCTGGCCAGGAAGGTCAACGGCTGGGCGCGCAGCTCGCGCACCGAGCGGATCACAGATCTTGGGGCCGATCTGGCGCGGGTCGCGGACGGGTCGACGGGCGCCTGGCGACTCGCGGCGGATGGCTTCGCAGCGCGGTGCGTCGAGGCCGGCTGGAAGGCCCGCTAGAGCCTGGGGACAGACTCGTCCCGGTGCAATCTTCGTATTCGATCATCGTCGAGTCAAGTCACCACCCCGAGCACGTCTCGGCGATCCGATGCCAGCGCGCCACGTCCGCGGCGAGTCGCACGAGTGTCCGATGATCGACAATGGGCGCCAGGGCGACGAGTAGGCGAAGATCCGCGGCGAGTCCCCCGGGCGCCCCGCCCAACTCGACCACCCACCCATGAACCGACACCCGGATGCCCTCCAGTGCCACCAGGACGGCCGGAACGGCAGAGCCTGGCCGGATGTGCCGACCGCCGCCGCCGAGCTGTCCGCGGCGATCGTAGGCGGCCGCATCGTGCATCTGGTCGAGCAGCGAGGGGAACTGCGTCGTCCAGCTCGTCCATACCCGGTTTCTGCTCTTCGACCATCGGTAGCTCTTGACCTCGCGCCGGTACGGTTGGGTCAGCTCGCGCACCGCGTCGGCAACCTCCTGCACGAGTCGATCGCGATCGGTGTCGAGCGCGGCTACGCGACTCACCTGCTACCCCGATCGGTAGCGACGTCAGCGACATAGACGGCAAGTGCGTAGGCAGCCCAGACATCGGAGTGGAAACCGAAGAACCAACCTGGCTCTTTCTGGGTACCTTTGCCATAGTTCCGCTCACCAGGGGCGAACCGGTCAATCAACGCTTGACGGATATTCGCATCATTCGCCTTCGCTGAGTGGCAATGGTGGGTCTTGATCTGCAATCGCTTGATCAACCGCGTCGGTACCGACGGAATAGGTCCGACCAATACCTGATAGAAGCGCCCGATCCACACACAGGTGTCGAAGATGTCGGCACCCACGGCCATGCCGTACGAGGCGACCATCTCAATTGCCGCAGTTTCGACCTCATGTGCTATTGAACCTATGTGAGTCAACAGATCTTGGTTACGAAGCTTACCGAAGTTAACCGGTCGGCACTTATCATCAATTACGACATACGCAGACTCAGCGTTGCCGGGATCAATAGCAAGGAGCATTACCGTTCTCCACTCGGTGTTGGACATTGGTGCTGGGCATGAATAGTGCCGACCGGTCTGCCACTTGCGATTCGTTCGGTACTGCGCTCGACAAGCTCATGATTGGCGGTGTACGTATAGGTGTGGAGACCGGCCAGCAATGCGGCTATTTCGTCGTTGCGGTCGAGAGCGGTCAGCTCGACACGAGCGGGTAGCCCTTGGTCGAGCGCGGCGAGGATGGGATGTCGGCACCGCCCACACCGGGTCTTGGTCGCCACCGTGCTGATCATGTGCCGATGTCTCACCCCTGCCTCCCGATCTTGGGTGGCAGAAGTGGCAGAAATGACCCTCCCCTACCCTCACGCGCATACATACACGCGCACGCGCGCATCCGTCTGGCGTAGGGTTATCCATTTCTGCCACTTCTGCCACCGAGTAGGTCACTGTGTGTATGCCCTCCGGTTACTCGGATATTGAGCCCCCGGGACTTGTCGACTGCATTTCGCACCTCGACCACACCATCGATGCTGGTCAGGCGGTCGAGGATCTTACGTTCACCCATGGGTGCGCTTCCCTGGTCTCTCGCCCAGTCGTTGAACGCCCTGGCGAGCCATCGCCGGGAGGCCACTTCGGTCGGTGGCAGAAGTGCGCCAGTGGGTGGCAGATTGCCGGTCAGCTCGCAGCAATCTGCCACCCACTGGCGCACCCGGTCGGAGCGCTCTTCGAACTCGTTTCGCACCTTTTGCGGAGTGTCCAGGGGACGTCCGCGGCCGACCAGCCGGCGGTACGCGGCCACCCAGCGGGCCAGGATGCCGGGCAGCTCGGACATCATCGCCACCTCGACTTGGGGATCTTCCCGACCGGCGAAAGACGACTCAAAAGCAAACGGCTTGATACGCTCGACATAGGCACGCGATGATTCCCCGACGGTCGGCAACGTGTTGGCGCTGAATGCGAATAGCGCTCGATTGGTAAATGTGAACTGCCCGCCGTATTTGCGGTCCGCATGAATGGGATCCTCGCCGGTCATCATCTTGAATATGCCGATGTCCTCGACGTGCGCCGAGGATATGTCGGCAGCACTGTTGAGGATCTTCCCGTACACGTTGGCTGCCGCGAATCGGTTGTCGACGAGCTGATGCAGAGTGACGGCGGATGTGTTGGGCGCGCCGGCTATCGCGGCGAGCAGTCGCAGGAAGGTCGACTTTCCTGAGCGGGCCGGCCCGAAGGCGAACAGGGCGCGGGTGGGCGTGCGACTCGGATCCAGCATGGTCCCGGCAATCTCTTCCAGGTCGTCAACCTGGTCGGGGATGACCTCGGTCAGCCATGACTCGTACCGCGGGCAGGTGGCATCCGGTTGCCACTGGATGGGTAGCTGGACTGCGGACAGGTGGCTGGGGTCGTGTGATTCGAGCTGGCCGGTGAGCAGGTCGAGCATGCCGTTGCGTAGGTTGAGCAGTGGCGCCGCGACCCGTTCGGGTAGGAACCGGCGGTCGAGGTAGAGGCGCGCCGCGATGAACTCGGCGACGGTGCCACGGTGGCGGGGCGAGAACCGGTCGCCGAGCAGTTCGGCGACCGCGGCCGAGAGCGCGAGCGTGTCGAGCCGATAGACCCCGTCGGCGTAGACAGCCACCTTGTGCTCCCGGGTCAGGGCGCACGGGTGGCGGGCCAGGATGGCGCTGGAGAGCGTCTCGACGAGCAGCGAACCATCCCTGAAGTACGCGGATGGTGGACCGCCTGCGGCCTTCCTGGGGGGCGTTGCAGGTGTGCCCGTGCTCATGCCGGCGGCGCCCGGCCCGAGCAGCGCGGCGAGGTTGTCGGCCTGCTCGGCGGCCAGGTCGGGTAGGGGCGCGCCGTAGCCCTGCTCTCCAAGCTGACGGGCCGCGGCGCGGTAGTCGCCCGCGTGGTCGAGCAGGGCATAGGCGGCGAAACGGTGGTACGACTGGCCGGCCTCGAACGGCGTGGCGTTCGTGCTGAACACGTGCAACCGGTCGGTGCCGAGCGCGTTCGTGCTGGCGCTCGTGCCGGTGGTCTTACCGGGCCTGGTCCAGTAGGTGACGTCATCCTGCTGGTAGTGCACACGCCAGCCGTGGGGCTCCAGGATGGCCGGCCAGGCCGGGCCCCGCGCGTTGTAGTCGTCACCGGGGCCGTCGCCGGGCGCGGTAACGCGCTGTCCCGCCGGCGAATTTGTTGACGGCGCAACTATTCCGCCGGCGGGATTCACGATTCGCGAATCGGCCGGCGGGGCGATGCGCTCGACGGCGGCGGCCAGGACCCGGTCCAGCTGCTCGACGCTGTACCGGGTGTCGGTGGCATCGATGATCCGGCAGGGGCGGGTCAGGCCGGCCTTGCGGTTGACGGTGCCGGGTAGGCGCAGCACCCGGGCCAGGTCGCCAACGCCACGCCCGTACCGCCAGCCGAGGGACGCTGTAGCGTGCTCGATGACCCGCTGCCAGTCGGCGGCGAGCCGGCGCGCGTGGTCGAACTGGTCGTCGGTGATGGTCCACGGCTGGTCGAGCAGCCAGATCGGGTACAGCCCCCCGCCGGAGTGGATCCACAAGGTGGGATCCGGCAGGCCGGACACGGTGATGACCTTGCGCCCGGCCTGCTCGTCGGGTGGCAGGTTGGTCTCTTCGTGACCGGGGCCGGCCAGGTCGAGATCCGCCCACAGTGCGGGCAGGGCCTGCGTGTCAGCGGCCCCGCCGCGGCGGCCGGGCGGCAGGGCGGCGCGCAGGGTGGACACCCGCACGTAGATGCCCTCGCGGCCTTCGGTGTCGAGGTAGCGCACGTAGTTGATCGCGGCGCCCAGGTCGGCGAAGGCCCGCCCGGCCCAGTCGTCGGTCGAGCAGATGTGCGTGAGGCCGGGCGCGTCACCGTGCAGGATGGCCAGCCATTGACGGGCGTGCGCGAGATCGGCGACCGGTCCGGCATCACTGGCCATCTATGCTCCGCTCGGGTTGGCCCGGCCCCGTCGCAACCCCCTGGTATCGCGACGGGGCCGGGGGTTCTGGGTTGGGGTCCTAGAACGGCGGTGCGGACGCTGCCGGGTTGGCCATGGCGGCCAGGACGGCCTGTTTCTGCGTTTCGGGCAGCTGCGCCCACACGCCCGGGTCGACACCCGGCGGGCAGGTGGTGATCGGTGGCGGCGGTACGGCCCCGGGCGTACCGAACAGTCCGGGCGCCTGTGCTGCCTGTGCCGCTTGCTGCTGTGCTGCTTGCTGGCCGAGCCACACGCCACCACCGGGCGCCTGTGCAGCCGGGGCCGGCTGTGCGGGTGCGGTGGCGTTCAGCGGCGACTGTGCGGCCGGCTGACCGCCGTTGGCGCCGAGCAGGGATCCAGGGTCGACCACGGGCGGGGCGTAGTCTGCTGCGAATTCACGGGCGTTGCCTTCGCCGACCCCGGTTCCGGAGATCCACCGGAAGGCGATGCGTCCGCCGATGGCCAGGCCGGGCGCGCCCACCCGCTGCACTGCCTCGCGGAGCGGCTTCTGCATGCGGGGGGTGATGTGCAGCCGGCGGCGGCCGTCGTCGCCGGTTTTGGCCGGGTCGCGCTCGTCGGTCTGAACCACGCAGATGATCTCCATCTTGGGATCGCCGGAAGGCCAGTAGTCCAGCTCGCTGGACTGGTATTTGGTCATCTGCACTGCCTTCGGCTGGTCCGTGATGGTGCCGATCACGGTGTGTCCGATGGCGCGGCCTTCCCACTTGACCGAGGGGGTGCCGCCGTTCATCAGCAGATCGTTGGCGTCTTGCGGTTGGTTCATGGTGCTTTCTCCTCTGTGGACGGTTGGCCCATGTCTACCGGAACGTGTTTGTGATAGGGAACCTTGACCTTGTCGGGGTTGCGCTCACGCCAGGCCATGATTTCGTCGTACGCCCTGCTGACCTCTATGCCGTGCTTATATAGCCCGGCATCTACACACAGTTCGTGGTATCGCATCACCACCACTGGCGTGAACACGTCTTGCGCCTTGAGGGTGAAGACCGGCATCGGGTCTCGGTCGTTTGTCTCGCTCACGTCTTGTCCTCCTCAGTGGACGGTGGGTGGCGACGCGCGCGCCACGCGGCTTTGTAGCTGCGTTGGTAG
>DASRII010000246.1:0-10215 GCA_035650075.1 Micromonosporaceae bacterium
GCCTCGACCCGCGCGCTGGCCCGCCTCGCCGAGTAGGCGAACTGCACCAGGTTCCGGGAGTAGTCGGCCATCGAGCCCGACACGTCCAGGATCAGGATCAGCGGGCGCAGCCGGAGCCGGCGCCGGCGCCACAACAATGTGGACGGTTCGCCATGGGTACGCATCATCGCCCGTACCGTGCGGCGGGGATCGGGCGCTCGGCCCTCCCGCGCGGCCTCCGTGCGCCGGGTGCGCCGCCGCGGTGGCGCGAGCCGCATGCGCGCGATGATGCGCCGCAGGGACGCCAGCTCTTCGGGGGTACAGGCGGCGAACGCCTTGTTCCGCAACACTTCCGCGTCCGAGCCGACCAGGCCGAGTTCGGCCATCTGTTCGTCCCGGCCCTCGGTACCGGGTTCGGTCGCCGGCACCTGCAGCACCGACTGGGTCTCCTTCGTGACGCGAATCGTCTGCTGTACCGGTTCCGGCAGCCTGTCCGCCTCGTCGAGGAAGAACGCCCGGAACACGCGGTCGTAGACCGGGATGTGCTCGCGCCGGGTGACGAGCGAGGTGCGGCCGGCCCAGTACAGGTCCAGCAGGTCGGTCGGGTCCAGTGGCGCCATGGCCGCGCAGTAGGTGAGCACATCGCCGGAGCCGACCGCCAGACCCGCGTGGCGCAGCCGATCCGCGAACGCGACCAACACACCGACGAACGGGGCGTCAGCCACGCGGGACGAGCCTGTCCAGGTTGGCGCGGACCAGCTCGAGGTCGTCGCGCTCCTTGACGACCGCGCCCAGCGTGTCGTCGACCGTGGCGGCGTCCAGCTCGGTGGCCCCGAGCACGTCGAGCGCGCGTACCCAGTCGATGGTCTCCGCGACACCCGGCGGCTTGGCCAGCTCCAGGTCGCGCATCCGGTGTACCGCGGCCACCACCTTGCGCGTCAACGCCTCGGACGCGCGAGGCTCCCGCACGAGTACGATCTCCACCTCGCGCTCGGCGCTCGGGTAACCCACCCAGTGGTACAGGCAGCGCCGTTTCAGCGCGTCGTGCAGTTCCCGCGTGCGGTTCGACGTCAGGACGACCAGCGGCGGTGTCTCGGCCTTGATCGTGCCGATCTCGGGGATGGTGATCTGGAAGTCGGCGAGCAGCTCTAGCAGGAACGCCTCGAACTCGTCGTCGGCCCGGTCGACCTCGTCGATGAGCAGGACGGCCTGGTCGCCGGCGCGGACCGCCTCGAGCAGCGGCCGCTCGATCAGGAACTTCGGCCCGAACAGCAGGTCGACCGCGTCGTCGCGGTCCAGCTTCCGCTCGGACAACGCCCGGATCTGCAGCATCTGGCGCGCGTAGTCCCACTCGTAGAGCGCCTGGTTGGTGTCGATGCCCTCGTAGCACTGCAGGCGGATCAGCCGCCGGCCGAAGACCGCCGCGAGCGTCTTGGCGACCTCGGTCTTGCCGACGCCGACCTCACCCTCGACGAGGATCGGGCGCCCCAACGACAGCGCGACGAACAGCGCGGTAGCCAGCCCACGGTCGGCCAGGTAGCCGCCGTCGCGCAACTGTTGGGTCAGCTCGGCTACCGTCTCCGGACGGTCCATCAATGTGCTTCGGGGCCTAGCACCAGCTCGCGAATGCTGCCACCCGACGTGCTCAGCTTGCCCTCGCGCTGGAGCCGTTCGCGCCAGGCGGCGCGCAGGTCACTGCCCGGCTCGGCCATCCCGTCGAAGCTGACGTCCTTCATGTTCCGGCAGCTCTTCGTCGGCCCACACGCCTCGTCGAGCACCTCGGAACCCTGTCCTTCGGCGGTCCACACGGCTCGCAGCACGTCAACCGTGTCATCGGGCTGGTACGCCATGACCAACCGTCCTCTCAGCTCGTTGGTCAACCCTAAGCGGCCCGAGCGCCATACGCGACAGCAGATTAATAGTTCGCTTACGTGGGCTTCAATGGATCGAGCCGGACTTCTCGCGGAGGGACCGCGCCGGTGCGTTCGACTGCACCGACAGTGCCTCGGCGAGGATGGAGACCGCGATCTCCGGTGGTGTGTTGGCGCCGATGTCCAGGCCGGCGGGGCCGTGCACCCGGTCGAGGTCGGTGACGCCGCGGTAGGCCAGCCAGTCCACTCGGGCCTGCTGCGTCCGGCGGGAGCCGAGCGCCCCGATGTAGCCCACCTCGCCCGACAGCGCCGCCTCGAGCGCGGCACCGGCCAGCTCGACATCGTGGCTGGTCACGACGACCTTGTCCAGCATGGCCAGGCCGGCGATGACGCCGGTCGCGGTACCGACCTCGGTGGCCACCTGGGTGTGCCAGCCGAGGAGGTCCGCCGCGCTGCGCAGCGCGTCGGTGACGGTCCCACCGCCGATGATCACCAGCTTCGGTACCGGCCAGAAGACCGTCGTCACCGTGTCCGGCGCGATCGACGCATCGCTCACGCCCCGGCCGAACAGCCGCGCCGCGTCCTCGCCGGCATCGGCGATGTTGTCGCGGCCGAACATCGTGACCTCCGCGACCCGGTCTCCGTCGAGGCGGGCCACGAGGCAGACGGGCTCCCGGTCGCGCAGCCGCTCCCACAGTCCGGCCGGCAGATCGGCGGCCGGTACGACCAGGCAGCGCGCGTCACCACCACAGGCCAGTCCGGCCAGCTCGGCCGCCATGTCACCGACGTGCACGTCGATGGAGCGTCCGGTCGTGGTGCGGTCGGACAGGTCGACGAGCTGGTCGTCGAGCGAGCCCGACAGGATCGAGCCGACCCGACCGCCGCCGGGCGTGATCGCCAGGGCCTCGCTCTTGTCCCGGGCACTGAATCCTCGGGTCTCGACCACCCATGCGACGTTCACCCGGGTACCGGCCCGCAGGCACGCCGACACGCTCAACGCGATCTCGTACACGCTGACCAGACTATGCCGCTAGACCCGCTTCGCGTACCGGTGGCAGGGCACCGGGATCGGTCCGTTCGCACCGGCCGCGGGGTAGTCGAACGGCCCTTCGTCGACCCAGCCCCGGCGCTCGTAGAACCGGCGCGCGCGGGCGTTGCCGGTGGCGACCGCGAGCCACGCCCGGTCATGGCCGTTGGCCGAGACGAGGCGCTCGGCCTCGGCGAGCAGAGCGGCGGCCACCCCGGTACCGCGATGGTCGGCGGACACGTAGACCTGCTCGACCTCGTCGCCGACGACCATCACGAACCCGGCAACCGTGCCGTCGACCACCGCGACCGTGGTGTCGTCCACCCGCTGCGCGGCCCGCTCGTCGAACGACTCGGGTGTGCGCTCCGCGACGAGCGCGCCCGGGACGTGTCCCAGGTGACCGTCGCGCCAACCGTCCCGCCAGATCGCGGCGACCACGGGCGAGTCCTCGGCGGTAGCGGTGCGGATCATCACGACCTCATTGTTACCGCTGCCTGGACAGGTGGGCGTACAGTTGCGGCGTTGTTGACGGGAGCTCGGAGACGACCGGGCTGAGAGGGCGGACGAATCTGCCGCCGACCGCTGGAACCTGACCGGGTAATGCCGGCGTAGGGAGCACGCACATGGTTACGCAGGCAGTCACTGACGCACCGCTCACCCTGGTCGAGCCGGCCCCGCGGCTGCTCGGACTCCGCGAGACGATGGGCCTCTGGGGCAACCTCGGCATCAGCCTGCTGCTGCCGGTAGCCGCGGCGTTCGTCGTACTGCCGGGTCGACCACTCGGAATCACCGTGCTGGCCATCGTGGTCGGCGCCGTCATCGGCTCGGCCCTGCTCGGGCTGGGGGCGGTCGCCGGCGCCCGCGAGGGCGTACCGACCATGGTGCTCCTGCGTGGACTGCTCGGCCGGTGGGTGTCGTACCTACCGACCGTGTTCAACCTGGTTCAGTGCGTAGGCTGGGCCGCCTTCGAGGTCTGGGTCATCGCGGAGGCGGCCTCGCGCGCGCTGGCCGCGCCGCGCTGGCCGTTCGTGCTCGCCGCGGGACTGCTGGCCACGCTGATGGCCCTGCGGCCGCTCGGCTCGGTGCGGATCCTCGGCCGGTACGCCGTCTGGGTCGCCCTCGCCTGCGTGGTCTACCTGTTCGTCGAGGTGCTCACGACCCCGCTGGCGCCCGTGACGGCGGGCGGCGCCGCGTCGTTCTGGACTGCCGCCGACATCGTCATCGCGCTGCCGATCTCCTGGTTCCCGCTGGTGGCTGACTACACCAGATATGTCCGAAGTGGACGGACCGCGTTCCTCGGTACGTCGGTCGGCTACGGCGCGGCCACGATCGCCTTCTTCACGCTGGGCGTGCTGGCGATCGCGGCGTACAGCGCCGCCGGAATCGACGTGATCGGGGCGCTGCTCGCGGTACCGCTCGGGGCAATCGCCGTCGTCATCCTGATCGTCGTCGAGCTCGACGAGGCCTTCGCGAACATCTACTCGACCGCGGTGTCGACCCAGAACTTCGCCGCCCGGCTGGACCGGCGGGTACTGGCAATCGTCGTCGGTGCGGTGGCCACGCTGCTCGCGTTCGGCTTCGACCTGGTGGCGTACGAACCGTTCCTGTTCCTCATCGGAGCCATCTTCGTACCGCTGGTCGGCGTGTTCGTGGTCGCGTACTTCCTCGTACCCCGCGGCACCTGGGACACCTCGGACAGCGCACCGGCGCGGCCCTGGCTGCTGCTGCCGTGGCTGGCCGGCTTCGTGGCGTACCAACTGACGCTGCCGACGTACTTCGAGGGCCTGGGCTCCGGGTGGACAGCCTGGTGGGGCGCGCGCCAGGCGGACCTCGGGATCGATCCCGCCAACGGCTGGTCGGCGTCCCTGGTGAGCCTGGTGGTGGCGGCCGTCCTCACAGCGCCACTGGCCGTTGCCAGGCGTGGCCGGTGACCGAGATGCTCGGCCGGCTGCACGTGCTCACCGACGCCAGGGCGGGACGGGACACGATCGGCGTCACGGCCCAGGCGATCGAGGCCGGTGCGCCCGTGGTGCAGCTGCGGGTCAAGGGGTGTACCGACCGCGAGCTGTACGACCTGGGTACGCGCCTGATGGCGATCTGCGCCAGCCACGGGGCGACCTGCATCGTGAACGACCGCGTCGACATCGCGCTCGCGATCGGCGCGCACGGTACGCATCTCGGTGCCGACGACCTTTCCGTGACGGCGGTACGGCGGGTGGCCGGTCCGGGACACCTCATCGGCGGTACCGCGCGGGAGCCCCGGCACGCGGCGGAGCTGGTCGCGGAGGGAGCGGACTACCTGGGCGTGGGTCCGGCGTACGAAACGTCCACAAAGGACGGACTGCCGGCTCCGTTGGGGCCGGAGGGGATCGGTGCGGTGGCGCGGGCGGTCGCGGTACCGGTGATCGCCATCGGGGGTATCACGACGGAACGGGTCCGCCCGTTGGTCGACGCGGGCGCGCACGGCGTCGCCGTGGTCACCGCGATCACCGACTCGGTTGACCCGGCCGCGGCCACGAGGTCCCTGCTCGCCGCGCTCACGGAGGCGTCATGCCGGACGTCGTAGTCGCCGGAGGCGGCCCGATCGGCTTGGCCATCGCCTGGCGGTGCGCTCAGCGGGGACGCACCGTGGCAGTCGTCGACGCCTCGCGCGGCGGCGCCTACGAGGCCGCGGCGGGCATGTTGGCGCCCGTCACCGAGGCGACCTACGGTGAGGAGTGGCTGCTTCGGCTCAGCCTCGCCTCGCTGGAGCGGTATCCGTCCTTTGTGGAGGAATTGCGGGCCGCCTCGGGCGTGAACGTCGGCCTGCGGACCAGCGGCACCCTGCAGGTCGGCTTCGACGCGGACGACATGCGGGCAGTGGACGACCTGCACCGGTTCCACGAGACGTTGGGCCTGCCGGCGGAGCGGCTGACCGCGGGTCATGCCCGGCAGCGGGAGCCGTCCCTGTCGCCGCGAATCCGAGGCGCGGTGCACGTACCGTCGGACCACTCCGTCGACGCCAGGGCGTTGCGGGAGGCGTTGAAGACGGCGGCGCAGCGGGCCGGCGCCCGGGTCGAGTACGGCGTTGTCGACGAGGTCGTCGTCGTATCCGACAGGGCGGTGGGAGTCCGGCTGGCCGACGGTACGACGCTGCGCGGCGGGACGGTGGTGGTCGCGCTGGGCGCGTGGAGCGGATCGCTGGCCGGACTGTCGATTCCGGTACGGCCGGTCAAGGGACAGATCCTGCGGCTGCGCGGGGCGCGCGGACTCCTCGACGGTACCGTCCGGGCACTGGTCCGCGGCCGGTCGGTCTACCTCGTTCCACTTCGGACAGACGAGCTGATCGTCGGAGCCACGGTGGAGGAGAAGGGGTTCGACGAGGCGGTCACCGCCGGCGCGGTCTACGAGCTGCTCCGCGACGCCATCGAGGTCGTACCGGGCGTCGGCGAACTGGAACTGACCGAGAGCCTGGTCCGGTTCCGCCCCGGCACGCCGGACAACGCCCCGTTGCTCGGCGGCACCGAGCTGCCCGGGCTCGTGCTGGCTACCGGCCACTACCGCAACGGGATCCTGCTGACGCCGGTGACCGCCGACGCGATCGCGGACCTCATCGTGAACGGCGCCCTGCCGGAGGTGGCGAGACCATGAGGATAACCGTCAACGGACGTTCGCTCGAGGCGATGCCGGGCTGGTCAGTGGGTGACCTGGTCCGGTCGCGTACCGAGGAGCAGCGTCGCGTCGCGGTGGCGCGGAACGGCGAGGTCGTGCCGCGAGGCCAGTGGGACTCCACGCCGCTGGCCGAAGGCGACCTCATCGAGGTACTCGCACCGGTGGCAGGGGGTTGACCGGCATGGACCAATTGATGATCGCGGGGGAGAAGTTCGAGTCGCGGCTGGTACTGGGTACCGGCGGGCTGCCCAGCCTCGACGTGCTCGACAAGGTGATCCACTGCTCGGGTACCGAGATGGTGACGGTCGCGTTGCGCCGGATCGAGGCGTCGACCAGTGGACCGCTGCTCTCCGTTCTGGAGCGGTGCCGGGTGAGGTTGCTGCCCAACACGGCGGGCTGCATGACCGCACGGGAAGCGGTGCTCACCGCCAAACTCGCGCGGGAGGCGTTCGAGACGTCCTGGGTCAAGCTCGAGGTCATCGGTGACGAGCACACTCTGCTACCCGACCCGGTCGAGCTGCTCGACGCCGCGGAACAGCTCGTCGCGGACGGCTTCACCGTGCTGCCGTACACCAACGACGACCCGATCATGGCCCGGCGCCTCGCCGACATCGGCTGCGCCGCGGTGATGCCGCTCGGCTCGCCGATCGGCAGCGGGCTGGGCATCCGCAACCCGCACAACATCGCGCTCATCCGGGAGGCGGTCAGCGTGCCCGTCGTGCTGGACGCCGGCATCGGTACCGCTTCGGATGCGGCGCTGGCCATGGAGCTGGGCTGCGACGCGGTATTGCTCGCTACGGCGGTGACCCGCGCCCACGATCCCGAGCTGATGGCCACCGCGATGCGCGACGCGGTGTCCGCGGGCCGGCTCGCGTACCGGGCCGGGCGCATCCCGCGGCGGTGGCACGCGCAGGCCTCGACACAAGTCTCGGGGTTGCCGGAATTGTGAGTGAGTTACCGAGGTTGCTCGTCATCGCCGATGCCCGTACGGTCGGCGGTCGGCTCCGTGCCGTCGTGGCCGAGGCGGTCCACTGTGGAGCCCGCGCGGTGGTACTGCGAGCCCGCGAGCTGCCGACCGCACCGCGGCTGGAGCTGGCTGCCGCAGTGCGCCAACTGCTCGCACCGGTCGGCGGGCTGCTCATCATGGCGGGCGGCCGTGGCGACGCGGTCCACCTCGCCGCGCGCGAACCGTTCCCCGAGCCGCGCCCCGCACTGGTCGGCCGCTCCTGCCACGACACGGAAGAGGTATCGCGGGCCGCCGCGCAGGGATGCGACTACGTCACCGTTTCGCCGGTCTACCCGACCCCTTCCAAGCCGGGCTACGGTCCCGCACTCGGGCCGTCGGGACTGGCCGCGCTCTGCCGACCGGGGTTACCGGTGTTCGCCCTCGGCGGGGTGACGCCGGACGCGGTACCCGAGTGCCTCGAAGCCGGCGCGTACGGCGTCGCCGTCATGGGTCCGATCCTGCGCTCACCCACGATCGTCACCGAGTATCTCGAAAGGCTGTCCCAATGGACGCATCCGTAACGAACCCGCCCGTCGCTCTGACCATCGCCGGCTCCGACTCCGGCGGGGGAGCCGGTATCCAAGCCGACCTGAAGACGTTCGCCGCGCTCGGCGTCTTCGGTACCAGCGCGATCACCGCCCTCACCGCGCAGAACACGGTGGGCGTCCGTGGCGTCTACGCCATGCCCGCGTCGTTCGTGCTGGCCCAGATCGATGCCGTACTCGACGACCTGCCGGTGGCCGCGGTCAAGACCGGCATGCTCGCCACCGCCGAGATCGTGCAGGCGGTCGCGAAGCTGGCCGGTACCGGAGCCTTCCCGCGGCTGGTGGTCGACCCGGTCATGGTTTCGTCGTCCGGTGACCGGCTGCTCGAGCCCGACGCCGAACTCCGGTATGTCGAGGATCTCCTGCCCTGCGCCGATGTCGTGACGCCGAACCTGAAGGAAGCCGAGGTTCTCGTCGGCCGGCCCATCACCTCGCTGGCCGACCAACGTGAAGCGGCGGCCGAACTGGCCACGCTCGGACCGTCCACTGTGGTCGTCAAGGGCGGCCACACGGTTTTCGACACCCCGGACGAGGCGGTGGACGTCGTCTGGCACGAGGGACAGGTACACGAGCTGCGGATGCCACGCCTCGCCACGACCAACAACCACGGCAGCGGCTGCTCGTTCGCCTCCGCGATCGCGGCGCTGCTCGCGCGCGACGTGCCGATCGACCAGGCGGTAGCCGAGGCCAAGAGGTACGTCTGGCGCGCCGTCAACGGTGGCCAGCACTGGACGTTGGGCTCGGGCCACGGCCCCCTCGACCATTTCAACTGGGCTAACCTCGGATCATGACTGTCCACGAGCTGTCCCGCGCGGACGCGCGCCGCATCGCGGTACGCGCGCAGTTGCTGGACAGCCCGCGGCCGACCGACCTGCTCGACGTGGTACGCCGGCTGACGATGTTGCAGATCGACGCGACCGCGGCCATCGCGCCGAGCGCGGACCTGGTGTTGTGGAGTCGTCTCGGGTCGTCGTATTCCCCGGCCGATCTGCAGGCGGCGCTCGCCAGCCGGACGTTGGTCGACCTCCGGGCGATGATCCGGCCGAGCGAGGACATAGCGCTCTATCGGGCGGACATGGCCGCGTGGGACAAGGCCAAACGCGGGGAGCTGCCGGGCTGGCGCGCGTCCGTGCGGGACTGGGTCCGGGCCAACGACGCCTGCCGGCGGGACATTCTCGCGCGGCTCGATGCGTCCGGTCCGCTGTCGGCGCGAGACATTCCCGACACGTGCGCGGTGCCGTGGAAGTCGACCGGATGGACCAACAACCGCAACGTCACGCAGATGCTGGAGCTCATGGTCGTCCGCGGCCAGGTCGCGGTCGCGGGCCGCAAGGGTCGCGACCGGCTGTGGGACCTGGCGAAGCGGGTCTACCCCGACGACAAGGTAGTTCCCTCGGGCGAGGCGCGGCGGATTCGCAACGAGCGGCGGCTGCGTGCTCTGGGCATTGCCCGCGCTCAGGGACCGGAGTGTTCGGTCGAACCGCAGGACGTGGCCGATGCCGGTGAGCTCGCCGTGGTCGAGGGCGTCCGGGGCTCGTGGCGTGTCGATCCGTCCATGTTGGACCAGCCGTTCTCGGGGCGTGCGGCCTTGTTGTCACCGTTCGACCGGCTCGTCTACGACCGGAAGCGCACGGACGAGCTCTTCGAATACGACTACTACGTGGAGATGTACAAACCGGCCGACCAGCGCCGGTGGGGATTCTTCGCGCTGCCGATCCTCTACGGCGATCGGTTCGTGGGAAAGCTGGATGCCACCGCCGACCGGAAAGCCGGAGTGCTGCGGGTGGACGCGATCCACCAGGAGGTGCTCTTCGACAAAGCCACGGCCGCCGCCGTGGGTCACGAGATCGAGGACCTGGCCCGCTGGCTCGAGCTGGACCTGTCCCGCAGCCGCGCCGCCGACAAAGCCCTCACGGCAGCTCGGCGACGATAACCATCCGCTTGTGGTCGGAGGTCAGCGGTCGGCCGTCCTCGCCGTAGCCGGCCACCGCGGTGAAGCCCGCGGCGTGCAGCCAGTCCCGTAGTTCGGGGAAGGCGAACAAGCGCTTGACGAAGCGCACCCGGCGGGTCCGTCCATTGCGGACGATCGTGCGCTCCGCCTCGAACCTCCCGGTCAACGCATCCAGGTGGTAGCGG
>DASRII010000247.1:0-3298 GCA_035650075.1 Micromonosporaceae bacterium
CCAACAGCATCGTGCTGCGGCCGGTCCGCGGACCCGACGGCAACGACCTGACGCTCGTCACCCCGAACGTGCGGACGCGGATCACGGATACCCACAACCCACTCAACGCCAACCCCGACCCGCCCAACCGGGTGTGCGGAAACGTCAAACTCGACCTGCCCACGCGGGCGGTCAACTTCCCGGACAACAAGGCACCACATCCGCCGCGGTACTCGGCGTTCACGATCGGACTCTACGAAAACGGCGGGCGCTACTTCTGCGGCATCTACCGGCCGACCGGCATATGCCTCATGGCGCGGGCAACGCACGGCAGCACCGCGCAGCACAACCTCCAGGCGTACGAGTTCTGCATGGTCTGCCGGTACGCGATGGTCGACGCGGTCAATCCGAGCCTGCACCCGCGAATCGAGCGGCAGTACCGGGCTCGCTACGAGCAGAGGAACCCATGATGGCGGGCACCCTGGGGCGCATCGCGGAGCGGCTGGTGGGCGCGGTCCGGCCGTTGGTGGACGCGTTCCGCGACAGCGACCAGTTCCAGGTACTCATGCTCCAGCTCGGCTGGGAAGTTCCCGGACTACCACCGTCCTATGTGGTCGTTGCCGAGAAAAGCGAAGTCGCGGTGAACGCCTTGGCGGCACTGGCCGACGGCGCCAGCGTCCAGGAGGTGCTCGCCGTCGTCGACAAGGCCGGTGCGGTCTACCGGGCCGTTACCGCGCTGACCGAGGCACCGGACGGTATCGACGCCGAGGAGTTCCTGCCGGAGCTGGCCAACCGGCTGTTCGAGTACGTGCTCGGGCGGGAATTGCTGGCCGAGGCGCCGGACTGGTACGCCGCCCTGGAGTTGCTGGGCATCGTCTCGTACGAGGACCACGAGGCGACGCCGACCCGTCCCGCATTCGGCCGGGTGCGGTTCGACTGGGACCAGATCCCGGCGATCCTAGCCGATCCGGCGTTGATCCCGGCGCGCGTGTACGGCTGGGGTACGCCTTCCCTGAACTTCCCCGCGCTCGCCGAACGGATCGCCGCGTTCGTCACGGGTCTCGGACTGCCGGCCTCGCTCGATGTCCTTTCGCGAACCCTCGCCGACGCGCTGCAGGCCGAGGCGTCCGGTGAGCCGGCGGGGTCGCCGAAGGCCGCGGTGACCATCAACGTGTTCGACGTCGACGTCGCCGAGAAGTCGTTCCCGGTCGGCCTGCTGCTGACCGAGCTGCCGGCCGAGGGCACCGCCATGCCCGGCCTCGTGCTGCTGCCGCTGGTGCCGGACGGCATCGACGAGCACGTCGACATCGGCGGCGGCTGGACCTTCACGCTGCGGGCCGGTACCGACCTGGCCGCCCAGCTGGGGGTGGTCGCGCGACCGGACGGGCTGTCGGTGCGGTACCCGGGCTCGCCCGGTCATCCGCTACCGAGCGGGGGCTTCGGCGCCACGCTGGAGATGACGTCGTCGCCACCGGTACTGCTGTTCGGCGAACCGGAGTCGACACGGCTCGAGGCCGGGGGCGCGAAGGTCGGCGTGGCGTTGAACGTGCACGAGGGCGAACCGGAACTGGCCGCGACGGTCGCCGTGACCGGGCTGGCGCTGGTGATCAGTCCGGGCGGCGCCGACGGGTTCCTCTCCTCCGTGCTCGGCGGCTCGGAGCTTCGGGTCGAGATACCGCTGGCGCTCGACTGGTCGAGCCGGACCGGACTGCGGTTCCAGACCGGAGCCGGGTTCGAGCTCACCGCACATCCCGGAGTCGACCTCGGCCTGCTGCGGTTCGACCGAGTCGACCTGGCGCTGCACGTCTCGGCGGCCAGCGGCAGCACGCCGGCGCTGGCGCTGCGGGCTACCGCGGCCATCTCCGGCGGCCTCGGCCCGTTCGTGTACACAGTGGACCGTCTCGGGCTGGAGCTGGCGCTCACCGCCGAAACGGGCAACGCCGGCCCGTTCGACATCGGGTTCCGACCGGTGTGGCCCACCGCGATCGGGCTGGCGCTGGCGACTCCCGCCGCTTCGGGCGGTGGCTTCCTGCGCCTGGACGAGCAGACCGGCCGGTACGCCGGCACGTTCGAGCTCACGATCGTCGACGTGGTATCGGTCAAGGCGATCGGACTCATCACCACCGGGCCGGCGGGCTTCAACCTGCTCCTGATGATCACCGCCGACGGCTTCACGCCGATACAGCTCGGTCTCGGGTTCATGCTCACCGGCATCGGCGGGTTCATCGCGCTCAACCGCACGATCGACGTCGGCGCGGTACGCGGTGGCCTGAACAACGGCGTACTCGACTCGGTGCTGTTCGCGAAGGACCCGGTCGCCAACGCCGACCAGATATTGTCCACATTGGACAAGCTGTTTCCGGCGGCACCGGACCGGCTGCTCGTCGGCCCGCTCGCCGAGATCGTCTGGGGCAGCCCGACGATCGTGAAGGTACGCCTCGCGCTGCTGCTGGAGATCCCGCAGCCGGTCCGCGCGGTACTGCTGGCGGCGCTGTCGGTGCTCCTGCCCAAACCGGACGAGGCCGTCGTCGAGCTGCACGTCGACGCCATCGGCGTCCTGGACCTGGGTCGCGGCGAGCTGGCTCTCGACGCGTCGCTGCACCACTCGCGGCTGTGGAAGTACGTGCTCACCGGCGACATGGCGCTGCGGCTGAACTGGGGCGACGATCCGCAGTTCCTGCTGTCGATCGGCGGCTTCCATCCGCGGTTCACGCCGCCGGCCGGGCTGCGCAAGCTGGGCCGGATGGCGTTGAGCCTGTCCGACCGCGACAACCCGCGGATCCGCTTCGAGAGCTACCTCGCCCTCACCTCGAACACGATCCAGTTCGGCGCGCGGGTTTCGCTGCGGGCCGAGGCCCACGGGTTCGGAGTGGATGGCGGCGGCGCGTTCGACGCGCTCGTGCAGTGGGACCCGTTCGGCATCGACGTCATGCTCGAAGCCTGGGTGAAGGTGTTCAGCCCGGCCGGTACGCTCTTCGGCGCACGGCTGAAGGTCGAGGTGACCGGACCGCAACCGTGGCACGTGGCCGGCGTACTCACCGTGCACCTGCTGTTCTTCAGTATCGAGACCGGCGTCAACTTCACGATCGGCGACCCGCAACCGCCACCCATCCTCGACACGGTCGACGTGCTGGCGCTGCTGCAGGCCGAGCTGGCCCGCCCGGAGAGCTGGACTTCCAGCTTGCCTGCCGCCACGAGGCCGGGCGTGACGCTGCGCCCCGCCGCCGGCGCCGACGAGGCACTGGTCGTCCATCCACTGGGGACGGTCTCGGTGCGGCAGAAGGTGGCGCCGCTGGGCACGATGATCACCCGGTACGGC
>DASRII010000248.1:0-10990 GCA_035650075.1 Micromonosporaceae bacterium
CGCTTCAACCTCTCGCGAGGTAGCCTCCGAACCCGACGGTTGAAGCTTCAACTAAGGAGTGCCGATGAACGTGTTCCTCTGGATACTGCAGGGCCTGCTCGCGGTCGCCTTCCTGGGCAGCGGTCTGATGAAGACGCTCGGTACGCGGGAACAGGCGATGAAGCGCGGGATGGCCTATGCCGAAGATCTGACGGACACGCAGTACCGGATCATCGGGATCGCGGAGCTGCTCGGCGCGGTGGGACTGATCCTGCCCGCGGTCACCGGCATCGCCACGATCCTCACCCCGATCGCGGCCACCGGGCTAGCCGTGACGATGGTCGGGGCGCTGGCGCTGCACGCTCGCCGGCACGAGTTGGCGAAGACCGCCGCTGTGCCCGGCGTACTCTTGGTGCTCGCGGTTATCGTCGCCTGGGGGCGGTTCGGACCGTACGCGTTCTAGACGAAAGGACCGGATGGCGGCGCGGCTGAATGTCGACGAGGAGCGGGCGTGGTACGGCATGGTCACGCTGGCGCTCGTCGTCTTCCCCGAGGTCGAGCGCGCCTGCCGGGAGCACGGGTTGGTGCACGTCGAGTACGGGTTGCTCGCCGCTTTGGGCGGGCAGCCCGACGGCGTACGGCTGTCCGACCTGGCCGAGGCGATGCGGGTCTCCCCCAGCCGGCTCAGCCACCGCATGCGCAAGCTCACCGAGCTGGGTTACGTCACGCACCACGGCTGTGCCGGCGACGCACGGGTCCGGTACGCGGTGATCACCGAGGCCGGCCGGAAGCTGGTCGACCGGATCGCGCCGGTCCACGCCGCGGCGGTGCGGCGGATGGTCTTCGACCACCTGGATCCCGAGCGCACCAAGGCCCTCGCGGACACGCTCGACGCGGTCTCGCTCGGCCTGGGCATCAACTGCCTGGAGCCCGACGACCGGACCTGATCAGATCGACGACCAGGGCGGTCCATCCGGTCTGGTGGGCCGCGCCGAGACCGGCGCCGGTGTCGCCGTGGAAGTACTCGTAGAACAGCGGCAGGTCGCTCCACTGTGGATCGTCGAAGCCGGGGTGGCCGGTGAAGACCGGGCGTCGCCCTTCGCCGTCACGCAGGAACAACCGGACCAGCCGGCGGGACAGGTCGTCGGCCACCTCGCCCAGGTGGTACTTGGCGCCGGAGCCGGTCGGGTACTCCACGACCAGCCGATCGCCCGTGTGCCGGTGCCAGCGGCGCAGCGCGTCGATGAGCACCACGTTGACCGGGAACCAGACCGGTCCGCGCCAGTTGGAGTTGCCGCCGAACGTGTCGGTACGCGACTCCGCCGGCTCGTAGCCCAGCCGGAAGTCGCCGACCACACACGGCTCGGTGTGCGCCTTGGACAGCGAGCGGATCCCGTACGGCGACAGGAACTCCGTCTCGTCCAGCATCCGCGTCAACACCCGCACCAGTCGGCCGGGGTCCACCATGGACAGTAGGCGGTCGGGGCCGGGCTCGCCGAGGAATGGAGCCAGCTCGGGCCGGCGGGCGGCCAGCTCGTCCAGCCGGTCCGCGAAGCCGGGCACCGCGGCGAGGGTCGCCTCGTCCAGCGCCGCGGTCGCGAACAGCGGCAGCAGGCCGACCACAGAACGGCACGACACGGGCATCCGCTCCCCGTCCGGCGCCCGCAACACGTCGAAGAAGAAACCGTCCTCCTCGTTCCACAGCCCCTGCTCGTAGGCTGCCGAGGCGATTTCGGCGTACCGGGCGGCCAGCGTGACGGCCAGATCTGTGTAGCTCGGCTCGTCGACCGCGAGCACCAGCGCCATCTCCATGAGGTTCAGCGCGTACGCGGCCAGCCACGCGGTACCGTCGCTCTGCGCGAGTGTCGCCTCGATCGGTATCGCGCCGCGGTCGAACGGGCCGACGTTGTCCAGCCCGAGGAACCCACCACCGAATACCCAGGTGTCGTCGAGGCGCATCCGGTTGACCCACCAGCCGAAGTTCAGCAACAGCCGGTCGAGCATCCGCTTGAGGAACTCGCGGTCCCGGGAGCCGTCGAGGGCGTACACCCGCAACGCCGCCCACGCGTGTACCGGCGGGTTCGCGTCGTCGAAGGCCCACTCGTACGCCGGCAGTGCCCCGTCCGGATGCTGGTACCGCTCCTGCAGCAGGAGCAGCAGCGATTCCTTGGCGTACCGCGAATCGACGTGGGCGATTGCCACACAGTGGAACGCGAGGTCCCAGGCGGCGAACCACGGGTACTCCCACGGATCCGGCATGGGCATGACGTCGTGGCAGTACATGTGCGTCCAGCGGGTGTTCCGCCCGTGCCGGTGGCCCGCCGGCGGCGGCTCCGACGTGGGGTCACCGGCCAGCCACCGGGCCACGTCGTAGTGGTAGAACTGCTTGCTCCACATGAGACCGGCGACCGCCTGGCGCAGCACGAGTCCGGTATCGGCGCTCGCCCCGGCCGGAGTCAGCGAGGCGAAGTACTCGTCCGCCTCGGCCCGCCGACGCCTGAGGACCCGGTCGAAGTCGCGGCGCAGATCCGCACGGCCACGGTCCCGGTTCAACCGCAGGCGGATCCTTGCCGTGCCGCCCGCCGGTACGGTCAGGACATAGTGGAGCGCCGCCTTGCTACCCGTACCGTCGGGATTGGTGGTGTCCGCACCCGATACGACCCTGTCGTTGATGCCGTCCTTGGGGTAGCGACTGCCGCCCTCGTACCCCCACAGACGCTCCACATTGGACTCGTTGTCGCAGGCGTACGCGGCCGGTGCGCCGTCGCCGGTGAGCACCAGCTCGCCCAGCTCCCGATGTCGCGCGACCAACCGCGGCGGCTCGGCCGAGATGACCGGTGGGTCGGCGACGTCGTTGTCCCACGACCAGGTGTTGCGGAACCACAGGGTGGGCAGGACGTGCAGGGTCTCCACGTCCGGCCCGCGATTGGTGACCGTGAGCTCGATGCACATGTCGTGCGGGCCGGCCTTGGCGTACTCGGCATGCACCGCCCAGTACCGGTTGCCCTCGAAGACTCCGGTGTCGGCCAGCTCGATCTCGGGTGCGTCCCGGCCCGCCGTCCGGCTGGCGTCGACCAGCGCCGTATACGGGTACTCGGCCTGCGGGTAGTGGTACCGCCAGCGCAGGTACGAGTGGGTCGGCGTGGAGTCGGCGTACCACCAGTACTCCTTGGCGTCCTCCCCGTGGTTGCCCTCGGGCCCGGCGAGGCCGAAGACGCGCTCCTTGAGGATGGGGTCTCTGCCGTTCCACAGCGCGAACGCGAAGCAGAACCGCTGACCGTCGTCACAGATCCCCGCGAGCCCGTCCTCGTTCCAGCGGTACGCCCGCGAGCGCGCGTGGTCGTGCGGGAGGTAGTCCCACGACGCCCCCCACTCGCTGTAGTCCTCGCGAACCGTACCCCAAGCCCGCTCGGCGAGGTATGGACCCCAGTCCCGCCATGGCTCGGTGCCATCGTCCGCTGCCGCCAGTCGTGCGCGTTCAGCGGGCATGCCTCGGTGCATCGCGACATTGTGCCATTGGCTACGCTCGCGGGTGTATGCGTGGCAGGTCACATTCGGTTCCCAGGTGTGTGGTGACCTCGCGGCCGGTGGTGCGCGCGAGTGGTTGGTCCCCGACGGCTGTGGCGGCTACGCCATGGGTACCGTCAGCGGCCTGCGTACCCGCCGATATCACGGGTTGCTCGTGGTCAGCGGCGTGCAGCCGGGGGTACGGCACGTAGGGCTGGCCACGCTGGATCCGGTCATCGAGGTCGACGGCGCCCGGATCCGCCTGGGAGTGCACGAATGGGCTTCCGGGAGCGTCTCGCCCGCCGGACACGAGTACCTCGAGTCGTTCCGCATGGTGGGCGGCCTCCCCCGTTGGCGCTGGCGGGTGGGTGGGGTCGTGCTCGAGCGGGAGCTGGCGATGGATCACGGTCGGCCCGCGCTCGCGGTGGTGCACCGGCTGCTGGCCGGCGGTTCTGGTGGCAGAGTGCGGCTGGGCCTCGAGATCTTGGCCACGTGGCGGGACGCCCACGGCGAGCGGTACGCCAGCGGCCCGCCGCCCCGGGTCACCCCGACCGCTGACGGGGTGGTCGTCGAGGACGCGTACCGCGTCGCCGGCCCAGGCTTCACCCCGGCCGGTGAGTGGTATCACGGCGTCCACCTGCGCGAGGAGCGGGAGCGCGGCCTGGCCGCTACCGAGGACCTGTGGTACGCGGGTCGCTTCGCCGCCGACCTCGAGGTGGGCGAGGCGCTGCCGGTTCTCGCGTGGGCCGGCGACCTCGGCTCGCCTCCACCGCCCGCGGAGGTCGTTGTCGAGGCCGCGGCCCGCCGCCTGGCGTCGGTCGTCGAGGCGGCGAAGCCGGCGGACGACGTGGACGCCGCGCTGGCCGTCGCCGCGGATGCCTTCGTGGTCCGCGGTCCGGACGTCGTCGCCGGGTACCCGTGGTTCGGCGCGTGGTCCCGGGACACGATGATCGCGTACGAGGGACTGTTCCTGGCTACCGGACGTGCCGCGGAGGGCGCTTCGTTGCTGCGGCGGTACGGCTCGGCGGTACGCGACGGGATGCTGCCCAACACGACCGACTCCGGCGCGGCCGTCTACAACAGCGTCGACGCTCCACTGTGGTTCGTGCACGCGGTCGGCCGGCACGTGGCCGTCGCCGGCGACACCGACCTGGCCGACGCGTTGCTGCCCGCGCTCTCCGACATAGTGCGCGCGTATACCGGCGGAACCCGGTACGGCATCCGCGTCGACCCGGCCAGCGGACTGGTGGTGGCCGGCGCCTCAGGACACGCGCTGACGTGGATGGACGCGGTCGTCGACGGGGAGCCGGTGACCCCACGGGCCGGCGCGGCGGTGGACATCAACGCGCTGTGGGTCAACGCCCTCGGTACCGTTGCCGACCTGGCGGCCGATCCCTCGCTCGGCAACCGGCAGGTCGAGGCGGTCGCGTCGTTCCGGCGCGCGTTCACCACTGGCCACAGTGGACTGTCCGATGTGGTGGGTGACGACAGCCTAAGGCCGAACCAGCTCCTGGCGTACTCGCTGCCGTGCGGACCGATGCACTGTCTCGAACCGGCCGCGACCCTCGACTCGCTGCTGACGCCACTGGGTCTGCGAACGCTGGCTCCGGGCGCTCCCGGCTACACCGGCCGGCACGGCGGTGGGCCGGCGAGCCGCGACCGCGCCTACCACCAGGGCACGGTCTGGCCCTGGCTGATCGGCCCGTACGTCGACGCGCGCAGGGCCGCCGGGCTCCCCGTCGACGGGGTGCTCGACGGCCTCGTCGCGCATCTGAGCGAGTACGGCATCGGCTCGATCTCGGAGACCGCGGACGGCGACCCACCGCACCGGGCGACGGGCTGTCCGTTCCAGGCGTGGTCGGTGGCCGAAGTCCTCCGCGCCCGCCGTCTGGGCGGTTAGGCCCAGGTCAGGGTCTGCACGCCGAGGTGGGCCTCGACGTTCGAGACCAGCTCGGCGTATGCGACGGCGCCGCTCTCCCCGCGGCCGATGAGCAGGCCGTTGATCGTGGCGGTGGTGTTGCCCGGTCTGCTGTACATCGGCGCACCGGAGTCGCCGAGTTGGACGACGATGCCCCCGTCGTCGCGGCGTGCGGTGATCAGCGCATAGGTACAGTCGTTCCCGTTACAGACCCACCCACTGAAGTTGAGGACCCGCAGGGCGCACCTCGCCTTGGTGACCGCACCGCTGACGCAGACCAGGTCGTTCACGAACGGATCGCCGCGGTTGACGACCACGCGGGTGGTCGGGCAACACGGATCGACGTAGATCACATTCGTATAGGTTTCAGTGCTCGACGTGACCTCGATCATGTCGTATACGGGATAGTTGTATTCGCCGTCGGTGATGCCGAAGTACGTGTCACCCGAGTAGATCGACTGAACATTGTCGAAGCAATGACCGGCGGTCACCATGGCCCGGTACCCGTCGCTGCGTTGGACGCTGAACCCAGCGGTGCAGTGGGTGCTGTCGCGACGGATGTTCGCGCCGCCCTTGTGCGGCGAGGCGTCGCCCACCCGGCCGGTGCGCCCGGTGTCGTCCAGCGTGACGGTGACGAGGTCGCCGAGCTTGCCCTTCAGCGCGGTGGCGACATCCGGATGGCCAGGGTCCACGGTGACGTGGAAGGTGGCGTCGGCCGGGTCGAGGTAACCACCGATCGACGCCGTACGTACGTCCGGATGCCAGTCACGAGCCCGCAACACCTTGTCGGCGTACAGAATCTCCGCGGTCGAATGGCAAGCGGACTGCACCCGGATCCGCGGGCCGGCCGCGGCCGCGCCGCGAGCCCGATCGACCACCCCGGACAGGGCCTGGGACAACGCGTCCCGATTCGGCAGGGCCGGATCGACCATGGCCACGATCGACTGCGTGGAGTGGTCGACCGTCAGACCGATCAGCCCCGACCGCACCGATGCGAGCGGGTCGGCCTTGCTCCCCGCGCCGAAGCGGCGACCCACCTCAGCCGCGAGATCCTCGTTGACGCGGCGGCTGACGCCGGATTCCAGCCAGTCCGTGCTGGCGGTAGTGAGAGTCTGGACGCGGCAGGAGTCGATACCGGTTCCGGCGGCGTGGGCGACGCCGGCCGGCCCTACGACGGACGCGATGAGCAGGAGACCCGAACCAGCTAGCAATAATCGATGTCTCGACATGAGGGCAGCATCGGGGCAACCGGTTGCACAACGGTTGCATCGGCCGCCGACGGAACGTACCGACCGCGGCTACCGCACCGACCGACCTCGATCAACGCAGCGGTGGGGACAGCCATAGCGCGCCGAGGGGCGGCACGCGCAGGGTCGCCGACGCGGGCAGGCCGTGCCACGGTACGTCCTCCGCCTGGACCACACCGAGGTTGCCGACCCCGGAACCGCCGTACACGTTCGCGTCGGTGTTGACGACCTCGCGCCACTGCCCAGGCCGCGGCAGTCCGAGGCGGTAGCCTTCGTGCGGCAGAGCGGCGAAGTTCACGACGCAGACGAGCTCACCACCGTCCACCCCGATGCGCCGGAACGCGAACACGTTGTGCGCCGCGTCGTCGGACGTGATCCACTCGAAGCCGGCGGGTGTGGTGTCCTGTGTCCACAGTGCCTCGTCGGCCCGGTACGCCCGGTTGAGATCGCGGACGAGGGCCTGCACGCCGGCTCGCGCCGGATCGTCCAGCAGGTGCCAGGAGACCCCGCGGTCATGGTCCCACTCCCGGTCGTCGGCCAGCTCGGCGCCCATGAACAGCAGCTGCTTGCCGGGGTGGGCCCACATGAACGCGAGCAGGGCGCGGAGCGTCGCCAGCTTGCGCCAGGTGTCTCCGGGAGGCTTCGCCGCGAGCGCGCCCTTGCCGTGGACGACCTCGTCGTGGGACAGCGGCAGGATGTAGTTCTCGCTCCAGGCGTAGACCATCGCGAACGTCAGCTCGTGGTGGTGGTACTGCCGGTGTACCGGGTCGCGCTTGAGGTAGCCGAGCGTGTCGTGCATCCAGCCCATGTTCCACTTGAACCCGAAGCCCAGCCCGTCGGCGTCGGTCGGCTTGGTTACGCCCGGCCACGCGGTGGACTCCTCCGCCACGGTCACCACACCGGGGTGGTGCTTGTAGACGGTCGCGTTCATCTCCTGCAGGAACGACACCGCGTCCAGGTTCTCCCGTCCACCGTAGACGTTCGGCGTCCACTGCCCGGCCTTGCGCGAATAGTCGAGGTACAGCATCGAGGCGACCGCGTCGACGCGCAGCCCGTCGACGTGGTACTCGTCGCACCAGAACAGCGCGTTAGCGACGAGGAAGTTGCGTACCTCGGGCCGGCCGAAGTCGAAGACCAGCGTGCCCCAGTCCGGGTGCTCGCCGCGCCGTGGGTCCGCGTGCTCGTACAGCGGCGTACCGTCGAAGCGCGCCAGCGCCCACTCGTCCTTCGGAAAGTGCGCCGGCACCCAGTCCATGATCACGCCGATCCCGGCCTGGTGCAGCCGGTCGATGAGGTAGCGCAGCTCGTCGGGGGTACCGAACCGGGCGGTCGGCGCGTAGTACGACGTCACCTGGTAACCCCAGGACCCGCCGAACGGGTGCTCCATCACCGGCATGAACTCGACGTGGGTGTAGCCGAGGTCGGTCACGTAGTCGGTCAGCTGGTCGGCCAGCTCCACATAGGACAGACCCGGCCGCCACGAGCCCAGGTGCACCTCGTAGATGCTCATCGGAGCCGCGTGGGCCGGACGAGCCGCGCGCTCGCGCAGCCAGTCGCCGTCCTTCCAGTCGTACCGCGACTCGTGCACGACCGAGGCGGTACGCGGCGGCGCCTCGGTGGCGAACGCGAGCGGGTCCGCCTTGTCCCGCCACTGTCCGTCCGGACCGAGCAACCGTAACTTGTACCGGTCACCGACCGCGGCCCCCGGCACGAAGACCTCCCAGACACCGCTGGCACCCATCGAGCGCATCGGCCAGCCGTCGTGCGGTCCCCAGCCGGTGAAGTCGCCCACGACCCGTACCCCTTGGGCGTTCGGCGCCCAGACCGAGAAGCCGACTCCACCGTCGGCCGGGTGCGCGCCCAGAACCGTCCACAGTCGCTCGTGCCGGCCCTCGCTGATCAGATGCAGATCGAGGTCGCCGAGCGTCGGCGGGTAGCGGTACGGGTCGTCCACAGTGGACCCATCCACGTCCAGCCGGTAGTCGGTGACCTCGCCGGGCACGGACACCTCGAAGACGCCCTCGGGGTGGACGCGGTTCATCGGATGCCGTTCGCTGCCGACGACGACCGCTACCTGCTCGGCGCCCCGGCGCAGCGTACGGATGACCGTCCCGTCCCCGTCGGGATGCGCGCCCAGCACCGCGTGCGGGTCGTGGTGTGCGCCGGCGATCAGTAGATCCATGCCGTCTCCCGGTGGTCCGGGGCGCGACCCAGCAGGCGGGCGATCGAGGCCAGCGGGATGTGCAGCCAGCTGGGCCGGTGCCGCGCCTCGTACCCGACCTCGTACACCGCCTTGTCCAGCTCGTAGGCGCGCAGCAGCTCGGCCGAGTCCTGCGGATCCGACCCGGTGACGCTGGTGTATCCCTCGCAGAACGCGAGCTGGTTACGCGCGGCCCACTCGTAGGCCCGGTAGTACAGCTGCGCGTCGTCCACCTCCGCGGCCAGCGGCTGGTACGCCGCATACTCGTACGACCGCAGCATGCCGGCGACGTCACGCAGCCGCGAGTCGGAGCGCCGCCGTTCGGCCAGTGGGTGGCCCGGCTCACCTTCGAAATCGATGAGCAACCAGGTCTCCGGAGTACGCAACACCTGACCCAGGTGCAGATCCCCGTGGATGCGCTGAACCGTGATCTGTCCACTGGGGACGGCGGCGTACGCGGCACGGACCGCGTCGGCGAACTCGGCCAGTTCCGGTACCGCCGACAGCGCGTCGTCGAGCCGCGCGTGCCAGGCGGCGAGCGGCGGTTCGACGGTACCGACGCCGAGCTCGGTCGCCAGCATGTCGTGCACCACGGCCACCGCCTCGCCGAGCCGGTGCGACTCGGCCGCCAGGTCACCGCCGACCTCGTCCGCGCGCAGATCCGCCTCGGCGTAGAGATCCCGCGTGCTCGCGGCGGCCATCGCGGTACCAGACGCGGCGTTCTCCGCGTACGCGGTGACCATGCCGTAGTCCATCGGTTGATCGTTGTCGTCGCTGCCCTCGATCGCCCCAACCAAGGCGGCGACGTGCGGGCAGCCGGCGCGGGCGAGGACCCGGTTCAGCTCGAGGTCCGGGTTGATCCCGGGCACCACGCGACGGAACGCCTTGAGAATGGCGGAGGTACCGAAGATGACACTGGTGTTGCTCTGTTCGGCGTCCACGACCCGCGCCGGTGCCTCGGTCGGCAGCGAGGCACCGGGCTCGAGCAGGAAGCGCAGCCGACCGAAGACCGCCCCGGCCTCGATGAGCTGCAGCAGGTGGTGTGCTGCCGACTCCTCGTAGAGCGCGTCGAACCCGGTACGGTCACCGTCCGCCCCGATCAGCGCGGTCGCCACGAACTCGTCGGCCGGGGGCCGGTCCCACCCGACGAGCACCTGGTAGTTCTCGTGCCCGCCGTCGGCGTACCCGACGTCAAGCAGCACGTGATCCAGGTCGGAGCGCAGTGACGTGACCGCCCGGGGCTCCACAGTGGATATCTCCCGGTGGCGGCCCGCGTACCAGCGCTGTCGCGGCAACCATTGGGCAAAGGGCAACGTCATCCGGTTTCCTCCTGCGGCTCGGTCAGCTGGAACCAGTAGAAGCCGTGGCCGGGCAGTGTCAGCAGATACGGCAGGTGGCCGATGCGCGGGAAGGTGACCCGGCCGGTCAGCTCGACCGGCGTGTACCCCGACCATTCCTGCAGCGGTAGCTCGATCGGCTGAGGGAACCGGGACAGGTTGTTCACGCACAGCACGACGTCTCTGTCGTGCTGGCGCAGGAAGGCCAACACCGAAGGATTGGACCCGCCTAGGTCGTGGAAGGAACCGACGGCGAACGCCTCGTGCCGCTTGCGTACCGCCAGCATCGTGCGGGTCCAGTTGACGACCGAGGTCGAGCTGTCCCGCTGCGCTTCGACGTTGATGGACTGGTAGCCGTACACCGGGTCCTGATTGACCGGCACGTACAGCCGGCCCGGGGTGGCGGTGGAGAATCCCGCGTTCCGGTCGGGTGTCCACTGCATCGGGGTGCGTACGCCGTCCCGGTCACCCAACCAGATGTTGTCCCCCATGCCGATCTCGTCGCCGTAGTACAGGACCGGTGAGCCGGGCAGGCTCAACAGCAGCGCGTTGAACAGCTCGTACTGGTTGCGGTCGTTCTCCAGCAACGAAGTCAGCCGGCGGCGGATGCCGACGTTCGCGCGCATCCGCGGATCCTTGGCGTACTCGGTGTAGAGGTAGTCCCGCTCCTCGTCGGTCACCATCTCGAGCGTCAGCTCGTCGTGGTTGCGCAGGAAGATGCCCCACTGGCCGTTCTCGGGTATCGACGGCGTCTGCGCGATGATCTCCGAGATCGGGAACCGGGACTCCCGGCGGACCGCCA
>DASRII010000249.1:0-7345 GCA_035650075.1 Micromonosporaceae bacterium
CCGCCACCGCAAAGGACCGGTCCACCCTGTCCGTGACTCAATTGGTCGCCGCGTTTGGGGAGACCGCACGCGCACTCCGGCACCAAGTCAGGGCAGCCGGCTTCAACGGCACAGCTACCTTCTACGTGTGGCACGACGAGCAGGCCGGGCAGTCGCGGTGCTCGGTCTCCTCCCGACCCAAGGGCAACTTGCCATTCGGCGACAACTACCGTCCAACCGACGATCTCGGTGCCATTGTCGCGAGCTTTCTCAGCGACGACACCCCCGGCGTCGTTGCCTGGGAGGATCTTGGACGAGCCGACGACTTCGATCCTCCGGGCGACCACTACCCGCCGTTCCCCGTCTGGACCTTCGACCTGACTTCCAGCCGCTGAAGCCGTGACTGTGGTGGAGGAGACGGCCCGCGCTGGCGAGCAGCCCGGCCCGTACGGCGCATGAGGCCGGTCGCAGGGGAGCGGCTGCGGGCGTGGGTCCGGGAGGACTTCGGCGTCGAGTTCGGTGCGCTCGATGAGGTGGGGCACGGTGCCGACGAGGCGGCCCAGCTGTGGCGCGCCGCCGGCAAGGACGGCAGGCGGTACGCGGTCAAGCTGAGCGGTGGTGGCACGCCGGCCGGGTTGCTGGTGACCGACCATCTCGCACGGTACGGCGTACCAGGAATTGCTGGACCGGTGCGGACGCGGGACGGGCGGCTGTGGAGCGAGCGCGACGGGCGTCGCCTGTCTCTGGCGCCGTGGGTGTCCGACCATCGCGCGCTCGACGGCGGGATGACGGCGGCGCACTGGGAGGCTTACGGCGCGCTGCTGGCGCGGGTGCACGCCACGCCGGTGGCCGAGGAGCTGGCGGCTGTCCTGCCGCGGGAGAGCCACACCCACGAGCGGGCGCTGTCGCTGCATCGTCTGGTCGAGCGCCGGCTTGGCGCAGGACCGGTCGATGACCTTGCGGAGGCCATGGTGCGGCAGTGGCATGGTGCTGCCGGTCAGGTGAGGACCCTGCTCGTCCAGGCAGATGCGCTCGGCGGTGAGATCCGGGGCCGGCCGGAGACGGGCGTGGTGTGTCACGGGGACCCGCACCTCGGTAACCTGCTGCTCGGCGAGGACGAGCGGGTCTGGCTGGTCGACTGGGACGATGCGGTCCTCGCCCCGCCCGAGCGGGACCTGATGTTCGTCACCGGCGGCGTGCTCGCCTTCGCCCCGGTGACCGGCCCGGAGCAGGAGCGGTTCTTTCACGGGTACGGGCCGGTCGAGGTCGATCGGACCCGGCTCGCCTACTACATGTGCGTGCGGGCGATGGAGGACCTCTTCGACTTCGCCGCAAACGTCCTCGACGTCAACGGCCACACCCAGACCGAGCGCGCCTGGGCCTTCTCCATTGTGGAGGGCCTGCTTTCACCGAGCGGACTGGTCACCCTCGCCCTCTCGGCGCTGCGAGATCAGGGTGGTCGGTTGTCTCGCTAGAGCTGCCCCGTTACGGCGAGTCAGGGAGTCCGCGACGGCGGCTGGGTCGCCGCGCACGACCTGACCGAGGCGCAGCTCGGGCCACGGCCGGGGTGGCGCCGGCTGACCGAGGGCCCGTCCCGCCGTACAGCGGGACGGGCCCTTTCTATTACCGGATCAGGCCAGGTCTGGCCGCTCGGTCACGCGAACCGCGTTGGCCAGCGGCTTGCCGCTGCTCGCCACGAACCGCACGTTGAGCACGCCGTCGGTCACCGTGACCGTGTAGGTCCGGGTGACCGCCGTGTAGATGCCGGCCTCGAGCGTAATGTCCAACGAGGACAGTACCTCGGTGCCCTCGATGAGGACGTCGAAGACCCGCTTGGTCGGCTTGGTGCTCGACAGCTCGGCGAAGTACAGCTCCACCGCGTACACGCCGTTGGGCACATTGTCGAACCGGTACTCGTACAAGCCCTCCCGCGCGTTCTGGAAGAGCGCCGGGTCATCGGTGCCGCTGATGGCCTGGTTCGTGGACTTGGTGCTTGAGCTGCCCTGGTAGCCGAAGGAGCCCGCCGTGTACTCCTGGTCCGGCTGCCAGGTGTCGCCGTGCGTGTCCACGACCCCGCTGCCCGAGGCGCCCGCGTCGAGCGCCGCCTGGTAGCGCGGCACGACGACCGTCACCGGTACGGTGACCACCGGGGCCCGCCCACTCTCCGATGTCACCTGCACGGTGGTGGTGAGCACCTCACCGCCCGCGTACCCGGTCGTATCCACCGAGAGCGTGCCGGTGGCCCTCGCGCCAGTGGCGAGGTCGCCACTGGTCAGGCTGACCGACAGCCACGGGGCGTCCTCTGCGACGGTGTACGCCGTCGGGAAACCCGAGTTCACCAGCTCGAAGGCGCGGATGCGCTGCTGGCCGGCGGGGACGACGATCTCGTACGCGCCCTTGACGACCGCAACCTTGCCGGTCTTGAGCGCCTCGGACACCGCGACGACTCCGCCCGCCTCGAGCGTCACCGCCCGCTCGAAGGGCTGGTACGCCGGAGCGGAGAGTGTCACCGTGGTGGCACCGGTCGGTGCCTGGGCCAGGTACGAGCCGTCCGCCCCGGTAGTGGTGGTGACCGCCGTGTCTCCTGTGCCCACGGTGACCGTGGCCCCAGCGACGCCCTCGCCGTCGTTGGCATCGCGCACCGTGCCCAGCACCACGCCGGTCCTGGTGGTGCGCAGGTCGATGCTGAAGCCGTCGGAGAGCACGCCGGCCGTGTTGAAGGAGTACTGGAACGCGTCGGTGCCCATGCGGTTCTCCACCCCGATGGTGGCGCTGGAGCCCGACTCGAAGCTGGTGCCGGCGATGTCCTTGTAGTGGTAGGAGATCTTGCCGTTCTCACCGATGACGGCGGAGAACGAGAACTCCTCGGACAGGGCCGACGTGTGGACGACGTTGCGCCACTCGACAACGAACGAGCGGTTCGGAGTGGTACCGATGACGCCGGTGTAGATGCCCGCGGTGGCCGGGGGTACCCGCAGGGAGTCCCAGAACGGGTAGAGCGCCGCGTTGGGTGTGGTCGTACGAGGAATCGTGTTGTTGGCGCTCGAGGTCGAGCTGGAGGCGAAGGTCACCACACCGTTGGTGGTGACCCAACCGGACCGGTAGGTCTCCCCGTACAGCGCGACCGGGAAGGGCAGGGTGACCGCCACGGAGTCGCTGGTCCCGTCGGGGAGCTCAAGCTTGTCCGTGCCCGCGACAAAGCGGTTGTCGTTGCCGGCCGCGCACGCGTACCCAAAGATGTCCACGCGAGCCGGCAGCGCGATGTCCGCGGTGGCGTCGGCCGTGACCTCCACGTGCGCGGTGCCCGCGGTGACGCAGAGGGACGGGTGAGTGGCCGTCAGGTCATACGACCCGTGCGGCAGGGTCACCTCGTAGTGGCCTTGGGCATCCGCGGTAGCGGTCACCGGGGTGCCGCCCACGGTGACTGTCGCGCCCCCGGCAGGCCCGGAGTACGACGTGACCGTTCCCGAGACCTTCGCCGACGGCGCCTGTTGCAGCACGACGTCGCGGGTGGCGGCCTGCCCCTCGACGACGGTGACGGTGCCGGTATCCGTGAGGTAGCCGAACTTGGTGACTGTGACCGTGTAGTCACCGACGGAGAGCACGGGTAGCGCGTACGTGCCGTCGGACGCGGTGTTGAGAATGCGGTCCATCGGGCCGTCCACGACCACCTTCGCCCCGGCGACGGCCGCGCCACCGGAGGTGACCGTGCCACTCAGCGAACCGGTCGGGCCACGCGGCGTGGCCGAGACCGCCGCCAACGCGTTCAGCCGTCCCTCACCGAAGACGTTGTTGTCGGCCGGGGTGCCGCCGCAGGTGACGGCGTCGACGTCGACGGCGGTCTGGTCGAGGAGCACCTCGGTCTGCGCCACATCGCCGTGGATGGCAGGGGATGCCGACCACATCAGGGCAACCGTCGCCGCGGTGTGCGGGGAGGCCATGGACGTGCCGGACTTCGAGCCGTAGCCGCCGCCGTTGACAGCGGAGCGCACGTTGACGCCCGGAGATGCGAGGTTCGGCTTGATGGTCCCGTTCTCGCCGGTGCCCCGGGAGGAGAAGCTGGCGATGGCGTTGTTGATGTCGAACGCTCCGGAGCTGTAGCTGGCCACGTACGAGCCCGGCGAACCGCTGGTGTTGCAGCCCGGTCCGCTGTTGCCGTTGGAGAACGCCGGGAAGATGCCGGCGGCGCGCCAGGCGGCGACCACGTCCTGGTACCACGGGTCGAAGACGGTCGAGCCCCAGGAGTTGTTCACCACGTCGGGGGCCAGGTCGGGGCGCGGGTTGGCGCCGGTCAGGTCGGTGGGCGCGACGATCCACTGCCCGGAGGCGAGCAGGGACTCGCGGCTACAGGAGCTGGACTCGCACCCCTTGGCCGCGATCCACCTGGCGCCGGGAGCGACGCCGATCTTGTTGTCGCCGCCATCGTCGCCGACCATCGTGCCCATGGTGTGCGTGCCGTGGCCGTTGTTGTCGCACGGCGCGGCTGTGGCGCACACCTGGGCCGGGTCGAACCAGCTGTAGTTGTGGTCGTAGCTGCCGTCGCCGTTCCGGCCGCGGTACTGGCTCCGGACCGCCGCGTGGTCATACTGGACACCGGTGTCGATGTTGGCGACGACGATGCCCTCACCGCGTACCCCGATCTCACTCCAGACCCGGGGGGCGTTGATCCGGTCGACATTCCACTCGATGCCGTCGACCGTGGGCTCGGTCTCGCCGGCAAGCGGCTGTTCGAGCTTGATCTCGTCGTCCGCCATGATCCGCGCGACCTCGGGGCGCTCGGCGAGCTTCGCGGCGATCTCCAGGCCGCCGACGACCTGGATGGAGTTGTCGATCCAGAAGGAGGTATGGGCGACTCCCGCCGACTCCAGCAGCTTGACCACGTCCGCCTGGGATGCCGCGGCCTGCTGCCGCTTCGCCTCGTAGACAGCGGTCGCCTTCTCCGTCTTCGTCGCGGCCTGCGCCGCCACGTGCAGGTCGGCGTCGCGGTCGAGCTCGAGCCAGAAGGGGACCTCCTCCTCGGCCTCAAGCTGTTCGAGCAGTACGGGCTCTGCCTTCTTCTCGAGCGCGGACTCGCCGGTGGCCGGCTGGGCGGACGCGGTGCCGCTGGCCAGTGGCAGCATCACGAATGCGATCAGGGCCGCGAGGGCCACCCGCAACGACATTTTCTGTCTTGCCACCAAGTCTCCCTTGACAGTAGCGGCGGGGGTCGCCCGCCATAGGGTGCAGGAAACGCGCGACTCACCGCCCACGTCATCGATTTACATGGATCAAGAGCCACGGCCATCGTCGCAGGCCTGGCGCAATTGATCAAGGTACCCCCATGGCGGGTATCTGCCATGGGGGTATGTCGCTTCGCCACGAGGCCGAGCTAGCTCCGGGAGACGGGAGAACAGTGCGGCGTGAGTCGTCTCGCTCGGGCAGGCCCCAGGCCTGCCCGCATCTGCGGCCCCGTAGCGGTCGTTGGCTATCCGTGAGGAGCCTGGTGACCGGCCGGGTATGGCGAGCAGCTATCACCAGCTGGGTGTGGCGGCTGTCCTGCCGCGGGAGGACCACACCCACGAGCGGGCGCTGTCGCTGCATCGTCTGGTCGAGCGCCGGCTTGGTGCGGGACCGGCCGATGACCTTGCGGAGGCCATGGTGCGGCAGTGGCATGGCGCTGCCGGTCAGGTGCGGACCCTGCTCGCCCAGGCAGACGTGCTCGGCGGTGAGATCCGGGGCCGGCCGGAGACGGGCGTGGTGTGTCACGGGGACCCGCACCTCGGTAACCTGCTGCTCGGCGATGACGACCGGGTCTGGCTGGTCGACTGGGACGACGCGGTCCTCGCCCCGCCCGAGCGGGATCTCATGTTCGCCACCGGCGGCCTGCGCGCCTTCGCGCCCGCACCGGTGGCCGGCTGGGAGCAGGAGCGGTTCTTTCACGGGTACGGGCCGGTCGAGGTCGATCGGACCCGGCTCGCCTACTACATGTGCGTGCGGGCGATGGAGGACCTCTTCGACTTCGCCGGGGACGTCCTCGACGTCAACGGCCACAACCAGGCCGAGCGTGCCTGGGCGTTCTCCATTGTGGAGGGTCTACTTTCACCGGACGGACTGGTCACCTTCGCCCTCTCGGCGCTGCGAGATCAGGGTGGTCGTCTGTCTCGCTAGAGCTGCCCCGTTACGGCGGGTCAGGGAGTCCGCGATGGCGGCTTGGTCGCTGCGCACGGCCTGACTGAGGCGCAGCTCGGCGACGCGTTCCAACATCGGGCGTAGTTCAACGCCTCTCCGTGTGCCTACGTGTCTGCCGCCAGCCCAAGGTCTACCCTCGGCCGATTATCGGCCGACTGCTCGGGAGTCACAGCATGAGTCAGGCCAGGGAGATCGAGGTCAAGTACCGCGTCCATGACCTGGCTGGACTGGAGCAGGCGCTGCGTGCTCGCGGCTCGGCGCTGTTACCGCCTGTGCACCAGGATGACCAGGCGTACGCCGAGGACGGCTGGCATTACGGCATGAGCAAGCTCGGTGTGGCCTTCGCTCGGCTCCGTACGCAGAACGGTCGGCATCTGTTCACGCTCAAGCGGCCCACGGACAACGAGCTGGCCTGCCTGGAGTTCGAGACCGAGGTTGCCGACCGTGGGCAGATGCACGAGGCGATCCTGCACATGGGCTTCTACCCGACTGTCCGCATCGTGAAGGCCCGCCGCACGGCCCGGCTCGGTCGACTGTCCCTATGCCTGGATGAGGTCGAGCACGCGGGTGTCTTCCTGGAGGTCGAGGCGGTTGTCGGGTCGGGGCAGGCTGGTGCTGTCGTGCAGGCCGAGCTGGACGCCTTTGTACGTTCGCTCGGCGTCGAGCTGGAGCGCACCAACGAGACGTACGACTCTCTGGTACGCGTTGCGATGGCTGCTGTATAGGGCCCGCAGGCCCGTGGTCAGCTGTACCAGCTGTCGTGATCGCCGGTGCGTTCGATCAGTCGACCGACATTCCGTACGGCCTTTCGAAGTTGTTGCATGCCTGCCAACGAGAACAGGTACAGCATCGCCTCCTCATCCCGATCCCCGCTCAGCTCTGCCGCCACCATTACCGGACTGCCCGGTGGCTGCCACAGATAGAGCACGGCACGGGTCGAGCTTTCGCCGTCCGGTTCCACGATGACCGCCTCGCTGGAGTGCCCTCCATCTGGCGAGTGGTCACCCGTGCACCAGGCCGGGTGAGTGCCGCTCTGCCCACTCACCGGGATCCCTCCACCGGAGTTCGACAGTTCGGGTTCGGGTGTAGTGCGCGGATTCGGGGGTTGAGCTGTGGGAATGGCTGGCGGCACGCTGGTGGGGCGTGTCACTAGGCGGTGGTGTTTGTGCTGGTCAGCGGTGTGTGGGGTGCTGGTCGA
>DASRII010000250.1:0-15776 GCA_035650075.1 Micromonosporaceae bacterium
CAGCATGAGGTGGTTTGAAGCCTCCCCCAGCAGGGCGACTCCGAAGGGCCAAACCTTCATCTTCCGTACAGCGTCGCCACAAGACAGAAGTTCCTACATATTCCTGCCTTTCGCGTTCGGGACACAACAATGCCACGTAGCCTAAGTTGATCATGTTGGTGAGCTGGGCTTTTGTGGATGGTCGGCGTGGTGGCGCGACCGGCGGGTCCGGTGCTGGTGTGCTTGCCGGTCATGGCCCAGACGGTGGCGGTGACAGCGGATCAGGTGTCGCTGGGTGTGCTGGTATCTACGGTGCCCAGGGATGCGGTGGACGCTGCGGTGGCCCGCTACGGGGTGGGAGCCAGGCGTTCGGATGGGAAGCTGCCGGCGCATGTGGTGGCGTATCTGACGATGGCGTTGTGCTTGTTCGGTGAGGATGACTACGAAGAGGTCGCCACGAAGGTCACCGGGGGGTTGACCCGGTCCGGGTGCTGGGACGCCGACTGGTCGGTGCCGACGGCGTCGGGGGTCACGCAGGCGCGTAAGCGGCTGGGAGCTCCGGTCATGGCGGAGATCTTCGAGTCGGTGGCGACGCCGGTGGGCACGGCGCAGACGCGGGGGGCGTGGCTGCGCCGGTGGCGGGTGCTGGCCATCGACGGGTTCGACGTGGACCTGCCGGACACGCCCAGCAACGCCGTCGAGCTCGAAGCTGGCCGAGCTGGCCTACCAGGAGATCTGGGCATGGCTGATCGTCCACCACGCCCTTGCCGCCTTGGTCACCCAGGCGGCCGAGGCCGCTGACCTCGATCCTGACCGGATCAGTTTCACCCGCGCGCTGCGCATCGCCCGTCGGACCGCCACCGAACGGGACATTCCTCAACGGGTCCGAGATCGACCGCCGGACCATCATCGCGCCCGGCGACCAAATCCGCTTCGCTACGGACCAGGGGCCTCGTTTCGGGCCCGTCAGCGTCGACGTCCGGCTGCCGCAGCGGGAGTGAGGTGAGCCGCGATCGACTACGTGGCTCGCCACTGCTTGTCGGGCCGTAATCCGGCGGTGTTGACCCAGCTGCCCAACGAAGACAAGAAGAAGGTCGTCTCCGCCCGCCACGTGCACAACAACCCAACTCATCGATGCCCTCGGGCTCCACGCACTCACCAGATCGCCCGGCGCCCCTGCCTACTGCGACCAGCTGCGTGCCTGCGGCATCGGTCACCGCGTCGCGCGCTCCGGTTGACAAACAAACTCATGGGATGTCTAGCCCGTCGGTCTGGACCCGTCCGTCAGTACTCCAGCGATGGACACAGTATGCGGTGAAGGATCGCCCGTTGAGCAGCCAACGTCAACGACCCGGCTGGTGGTCGGCGTGCGCCCGAGTCTGCTCCCGGCCGCGCGTCAACGCCAGACCGTGACGGGTGGCCCAAGCCGCGTGTGCTCAAGCGGTTCCATTCGCAATGGTGCTGGCTCGATCGGTCAGGCGGATAGCCATCGGCGTATCGGCGCCGCGCCCGATGCGCCATATCTCGTCGGCAGACCTGATCGAAGTCGTGACCTCCGTGACGGCACGCCTACGTGCGCCCTTTGCTGGATCGATCTGCCGGAAGCCGACCAGACATTCACCATCCCTTCGAACTCCCGGGAGGAGACACCATGAAGATCCCTATGATCGTCGCCGCGACGGTCCTCCTGGCTTCTGGATGCTCGGCCAGTCCGGCGTCAAAACAGGAAGTGTGCGACAGCTTCGACGCCCTCGGTGTACAGATGCTGCGGGCCAACGGCATTGTCGATAACCCGATCTTCCGCGCCGCCGAGTCGCTGGCCGACACTGCCGACCGCTACGAGGGCGGAGGTCTGTCCGCCGACGCGAAGCGGCTCCACGAGATCTCCGACAGCGACGCCACCAGCGTGGCGGAGCTGATGGGCGCCACCACGAGCATCGCCGACCTGTGCGGGCATCCGCTCGGGATCGGGTCGACCCGCTGATACGCAACCCTGGAGGACTTCCGTGAGCACCGCTGACCGTACCGACAGCTTCGTCTGCGTCAATCCACAATGCACTGCCGCGGGGCGGGCGATCAACCGCACATCGTGCGCGTCCTGCGGCCGGCCGGCACAGACCGCCGGCGCGACCATCCGGAGCGCTCCGGCCGCCCGGCCGCCGCAGCCCGCTCGGCCGAGCCGGGTCGAGAAGGGTATGGAGATCGGCTCGCGGGTCTTCTTCGGAGGCTTCTGGGCCCTCGTCGCGGTAGTCGCGACCGTGGCCGCGCTCGCCTCGTTCGGCAGCAACCCGGGCGCCGGAATGGTGGGACTCGTCATCGCGGTGCTCGCCGGCCTCTACGCCCGCTACATCTTCCGGGGCGGGCGCTGGCGGATCATGTTCTGGTAGCGCACCGGCCCTGGGCGCCCTCCGCTTTCGGATCGAAGCGCCGGCCCGACCAGCGCACCCGCGTTCTCCCTGCCGGTCTACTCCTGTACCGATTCTGAGAAGGATTTCCGCACATGCCTGGTAGCAGGAAATTGAGCCCAACGGTCTTGGGCGCCCTACTTGCCGCGGCCGTGGTCGGCGTTGCCGTCGTTGCACAACTGCCGGCCGAGACCACGCTTCTCGGCGCCTTCGCCACCGCTGCGCTACTCGGCCTGGCCTCGGTACTGATCGCGCGGCGTAACGCCTATTTGAAGCGCAATCAGTACTTCGGCCGGCAGCCCAACGGTCAGGACCCACAAGCACCTGGCCAGCTGCTCGTGCTGACGGTAGGGCTGACCGCCATCGCAACGCTCGCCGGCTTCGGCGCCGGGTGGAAGTCCGTGAGCAGCCGGGCACCCGTCGTAGCAGCCGCTCCGGCGCCGATATTGGAGACTCCTGCTCTGCCGAGCCCGTCGCCTACACCCACCCCGGAGGAGTCGCCGAGCCCGTCGGCGCCCGCGAGCCCGTCAGAAACGGCCGACCCGACACCCACCGACGGCACGGAGACGCCGGATCCGGGGGTCTCGGAACCTGCGTCCGAGACGGTCGCGTACCTCGACAGCATGGACGCCGTCGAGGGATACGTGTACGAGGGAGCCCAGTACCTGTCCGGGAAGCGCTACCCGCGAAGCGTCCAGATGCGCTGCTATCGCGCCGCTGAGCAGTTCAACGAGTGGAATGTCGCAGGTCGCACGTCCTTCTCAGCCACTCTGGGCATCGCCGACGACGCCGACGACTCCTTCGGAGCCATCGCGGAGTTCATCTTCTACGACCAGGACGGACGCCAGCTCGGACAGGCGTACGCCGTCTCCGTGGGACGCCCGAAGCCGGTGCAGCTGAATCTGACGTCGGTCATCCGCCTCCGGATCACCTGCTCGGGCCGGGACTCGAGGACCAACGAGGCGCGCTTATTCTACGCCGTTCTCGGCGACGCATACGTGAAGTCTTGATCGGGAGCGAAGAATGCTGATTTCGGCCGATGGGGACCCGGCGGAGACCCACCCACCGAGTGCCGTCTGGCACGTCGCCACGAAGGAACTGATCGCGGTCGCAGTCTGGTCGCAGAAGAGGCCAGGCCTCGGGGAGGACGCTGAGCCGACTTTTGTCCATCATGGACCGAATCGGCAGGGCGTACTCGGCGTATATGACGGGCTCGGGGGAGCCGGCTCGCGCCACGCCGGGCATGCGAAAGACGGACGGCATATCACGCATGCCTTCGTGGCGTCCCGGCTCGCACACCTGACGGTGCAGTCCTGGTTCGCCGCACGGGTTTCCAGCGACAGGTCGGAGCCGGCTCCGCTTTCCGTACGCCTCACCGAGGTCCTGACCAAGGCACGGTCGAGTACGCGTAACAAAGTTGTCGGGACGCTGCGGCGGGACTTCCCGACCACGCTGGCGGCGATCGAGTATCGGGTGGACCGCAAGAACGTCGCGGTTACGGCGTTGTGGGCGGGCGACTCGCGCTGCTATCTGCTGACTCCGGACCAGGGCCTGCAGCAGCTCAGCCGGGACGACAGCGACGTGCAGGACGTTCTGGAGCTGCTCATCGCCGACCAGCCGATGACCAATGTGGTGTCGGCCAACGGCGACTTCGCGATCCATGAGCACGGCCTCGCGCGCGTATCTCTGCCGTGCGTATTGGTCTGTGCCACCGACGGCTTCTTCGGCTATGTAGCAGCGCCCGCATTGTTCGAACACGTCCTGCTCAGCGAGCTGGATCGCGCACGGGACGCGTCCGGGTGGAGCCGCAGTCTGGCTGCCCGCGTATGCAGCTACACCAGCGACGATGCCTCGCTGGTGATGGTCGCGCTCGGCTTCGCGTCGTTCCACCGGCTACGCCAGAGCTTCACCCGGCGGTTGCGGGACTTGGAGAGCGACCATGCAGAAGTCATAGCCCCGATCGGCGACCGATCGGTGTTCGTGGCCGCCCGGCGCCGTTCCTGGGAGCTGTACCGATCGCAGTACCTGCAGTACCTCGACCGGTCCACCTACCCGACCGACGCCGTGACGGCACCGCGCCGTCCAGCGGCAGCCGGCGAGCACGGCAATGGCCGGCCGAATGGGAAGGAGACCGGGTGCTGAAGAAGGGCGACGTCATCAACGGGTACCGGATCATGTCTGACCCGACGACCAGCGGCGGCGGCAGGTGCGTCTGGGCCTTCGCCACGAAGGACAATAACGAGTTCTTCCTCAAGCAGTTCCTGGATCCGAAGTGGCCCAACATGTCCTCGATGGGCAGTGCCGCGAGCAAGGAGGCCCGTCGGCGCGAGTGTCTGATTTTTGAAAATCGGCACAGGGATGTCAATCAGCGGATCAACCCCGGTGGCGCGACGGGTGGCAACCTCGTCTCCGCAGTCGACTTCTTCCGGGAGGGCACCACCTACTACAAGGTCACCGAACGGGTAAGCGCACTGAGCATGGCCAACCTCGGCGCGCTCACTTTGCGGCAGACCGCCGTCGTGCTGCGTACGCTCTGCCAGAGTGTGCGCCAGCTGCACCGCAATCGAATCGTGCACGGCGACCTGAAGCCGGAGAACGTTCTGCTGCAACGCTCCGATACGGTCGACCTGTACCAGGCCAAGGTGATCGATTTCGACGACTCCTACCCCAGCGGTGATCCACCACCGCCCGACCAGATCGTCGGCGACCAGCGGTTCGCGGCACCGGAGTGGTTGAGCTACGTCAAGCAGGACGACCACGTGACGCCAGCCGAACTGACGACAATGGCCGATATCTTTACGCTCGCCCTCGTCTTCCACGTTTACCTGACGGGTGATCTACCCGGCTACGACCAGGACCGGTTCGGCGCACCGGCCGAAGCAATACGCGCGGGCGAGACCCTGGAGTTCGACAAGCGACTCCACCCAAACACGGTTGAGCTCATGGGTCGCATGACGGTTCTGCGGCACCAGGAGCGGCCGACGATCGATCTCGTCCTCGCCAGCATCACCGAGGAGCAGTACCTGCATTGCGTGGACGGCCTGTCACCGGTGCCCCGGCGGCCGGTGGTGACGAGCGGCGGTTCGGCCCCGCCGGTCGTCACGCGCCGGGTCCGCATCAATCTCGGGCCGACGCCGCCCGCTGCATCAACACCGCGTGCGCCAGCGCCGCGTACACCGACGACACGGCTTCGCAAGAACTTCGACAGTAAGGAGTGACCATGTCCAACTACAACACCAGCCTCACCTATGCCGTCGATATCGTGTTCTGCATCGATGTCACCGGGAGCATGTCGCCGGTCCTGGAGAGGGTGAAGGAAGGCGCAATCTCGTTCCATAAGCGCCTGGAGAGCGCGATGGCAGCCAAGGGCAAGGGCATCAGCCAGCTGCGTCTGCGGGTCATCACGTACCGCGACTTCGCTGACAACGCAGCCGACGCGATCGAGGCGTCCGAGTTCTGGCACATCCCCGAGCAGACCACCGAGTTCGAGTCGTTCATTCGCCGGCAGCGGGCCTCCGGCGGCGGCGACGAGCCGGAGTCGGGGCTGGAAGCGCTCGCACTGGCCGTCAAGTCTGACTGGGAGCGGGGACTGGACCGGCGTCGGCACGTCATCGCCGTGTTCACCGACGCGTCGGCCCACCCGCTCGGGACCGGATCCAGCGCGTTCAGCTACCCGCCTGCCCTTCCCTCGACAATCGACGACCTGTTCGAGATGTGGGGGTACGCCTCCAGCCAGCAAGCGGTGATGGAGAACGCGGCGAAACGCCTCCTGCTGTTCGCGCCGGACACGAGCCCGTGGAACGTCATCGCGGCGGATTGGAACAATACCGTCTACCTGCCCTCGCAGGCCGGCGACGGGCTGGAAGAGGTGGAGCTGGTCGAGATCATCGATACCATCGCCAACAGTGTCTGACCCGCGTCTCGTCGATCCGCCCGCTGACGAAGGAGCGTTGCGGTTCCATCTCGCTGAGGGGCGGCTGCGCATCGACAGCCCTGAACTGACGATCGACGTACCGCTGGACACGATCGAGCAATGGACCGAGACGCCGGATCACAGCGGCTTCAATCTTCGGATGTCCATCGACATTCGGGTGAGCGAGGTGGTCATCCATCACCGAACCGACTCGGCCGGCTTCGAGGCGATACGGCAGGCCTGGCTCGCGGCGCGCGTATCCGACGCGGTACCGCTCGCCTTGCCGGTGGAGGAGGCCATCCCGGAGCCGGAGCCCGCGACACCGATCGAAGTCCGGGCGCCGATCAGCGGTCCGCCGCTGATCGCCGACGGACCGGATTGGCTGATGTTCGTACCGCTACTCGACACGCGGCTGCTGGCATCCGGCCAACTCCTTGCATCGGAAGAGAACGGCTAGTCGACAAAGAGAACCGGTAGCAGCATCGGCCGGCGCAGACGTAGCGGGCCACGAGAGGTGAGGCATGACAATCGTCAACGCCGCGGTAGGGGACGTGGAGGGTGCGATCGTCGAGGTGCTGGCCTGCCCTGACGACGACCCCGACCGTGGGCGTCGGGCGGCTGTTCTGCTCCGTGCGGTGATGCACGCCCAGGCGTACCCGCTGTATCGGTACATCGATGCGCTGCTGGCCGTGGCCGACGCGAACCCGCCCGCGGGTTCCGGATGGCCGCAGACCCGGCTGCAGGCGAGGGTGGTCTGGCTGCTGCATACGCTGGGCCAGCCGGTGTGCGACATCGACGCGATCGACAGAGAGCTGGCGGCGCTGGCCGGCCAGGTGGCGGGCGACCAGGCGCTCGTCACCGCGGTCCGAGCATTACAGCTGGGGTTGGTTGTGCGGCGTGCCGCCGAGACCGACAACCAGAGCGTGCAGGTGGAGATGCACCGCTTCGCCGACGAACTGGCATCACTGGTACCCGACACGCCGGCCGCGGTGGAGATGGCGGAGTCCTTCCAAGCCGCGGTCGAGATCAACGCAGCTCAGCGGCGGGGTGACTACGGTGCCATTCAAAGCCTGACGTCCGCCGTGCAGCGAATGATCGCGTCGCTGCCGACCGACCACCCGAGCCGGGCCATGATGGCCGAGATACTGCCGGTGGCGCAGATGCTGGCCGCGCTGGTTAACGACGACGGCTCGCTGCGGCGGGACCGGTTGAGCGAGGTACCGGCGACGGCGTTCGACGAGCCGATGGCCGGCCACCACGGTGCGGACACGCTCCTAAAGGCGCTGATGGGCATCGGCATGGCGGAGGAGAGTGACCTGCAGCGGATTGACGAGGGGATAACACGGCTTCGGAAGACCCTCGCCGGGAACCCGCCGGGGGAGCCCTACCGGGCGTGGGCCCTGTTCTCCCTGGCCCTGGTGATCTTCCGCCGTACCGAGGTGACAGCGGACACGGCCGGGCTGGACGAGGCGATCGTCCTCCTCGAGGAGTGCCGAGGCCTGCTCGGCAGCCCCACGCATCCGCTGTGGGGGATCGCCAACGACACGCTCGCATCCATCTACGACCGGGCCGGATACGCGGCCGGGCGCGACCCGGCGGCGTCGGCTCAGCGTGGGTACGCCTGGCGGGTTCTTCTCGAACGGCACCCGGCGGGTGCCCGCGCCGCGATCCGGGACGCCGCCGACGACGCGGTGAACCAGGCACGCCGACGGCTGGCCGCAGGCGGACCGGCCGACGCACTGCGGACGCTGGATGCCGGGCGGGGGCTGCTGCTGTTCGCTGCGATCGAGCTACATCGGATCCCGCACCGGCTGGCGGCGGCCGGCCACCCGGAGCTGGCGGCGGCCTGGCGTACGGGCACGCCGTCGGACGCAGCGCGCGGTCAGGCGATGAACCTGCTGGCCCAGTCCGAAGGAGAGACCATCTTCGACCCGCCGACGCTACCGGAGATCCGGTCCGCGCTGACCCGGCTGGACGCCGACGCGTTGGTGTACCTGGTGGCGGGCAACCCACCCCAGCCCGGTCTGGCGGTCATGGTCCCGGCCGTCGGGCTGCCGGCCTACATGGCGTTGCCGTACCTGAACCTGGCCCCGGGAACCGAGGTCAACCGGTATCTGACGGCGTTGCAGACCCGTGACCTGAGGCCGGCTGAGGGCGACGGCTTCGCCGAGCAGCTGGACGAGTTGTGCGGCTGGGCCTGGCGAACGGCCATGGGGCCGGTACTGGAGAGCTACCTGCCGCGGCTGCGGAACCGCCCGACGCACCGGGAGCCGAGAGTCGTGCTGATCCCGGTGGGCACGCTGGCCCGCGTACCGTGGCAGGCCGCCCGGCGCAAGGACGGCCGGTACGCCGTCGAGCTGGCCGCGATCTCCCAGGCGGCGTCGGCCCGGCTGCTGTGTGCCAACGCCGCCCTCCCTCCGGTACCGGTCGGCCCGACCGGCCTGGTGGTAGGCGACCCGGACACCGGCGAGCGGGACCGGCCGCTTCGGTCCGCCCGGCTGGAGGCGTACGCCATCCGCCAGGCGTTCTACCCGGGGGCGCGGTATGTCGGCCGGCTGCCGACCGGCAACCGGTCGAGTATCTCCGGCGCCGGTACCGCCGACCAGGTACGGGACTGGCTGACGGACAACAGCCCGTTGGCGGGCGCGATGCTCCATCTTGCCTGCCATGGGTACTACGCCGTCGAGACCGGCGCACACCTGTTGCTGGCCGGCGACGGTACCGGGGGCTCACCGGCGACCGTGCTCGGCTTCGAGGAGCTGGTGGACCTGCTGGCCCGTGTCCCCGACCGGCGGGTCGCGCTCGCCGTCCTGGCCGCGTGCAACAGCGGCCGTTCGGTGTACGGGTACGACGAGGCGTACAGCCTGGGTACCGGGTTCCTGGCCGGGGGTGTCCGGACGGTCCTGTCGACCCAGTGGAGTGTGCCGGACGCGGCCACGTCGACGCTCATGTTCCTGTTCCACCACTACCTGCGCGTCGAGCGCCTGCCGCCATGGCAGGCCCTCCGGCGGGCCCAGATCTGGATGTTGGACCCGGACCGCCAGCCGCCGCCGGAGATGCCGCGGGAGCTGGTACCCGGGACCGAGGACGACCCAGCCGACGTACTGGCCTGGGCGGGATTCATCCACTATGGACATTAAGCAAGGAGGGTACATGCCATCGGAGCTCATCTCCCAGCTGCGGGCCGAGATCGACCCGTTGAAAGGCCCGGCGCGGCTGCCTGGTCTGCTGCGGCTGGCTCAGGCACTGGCCACCGAGTACACGACCACAGGTCCGGGCGCGCCAGCGGGCAAGCCTTGCTTGGACGAAGGGATCACCCGCCTGGCGGAGGCGTACGGGTACGTGCAGGCCGGCGATCCGTTGCGCGTGCACATCGCCCTCACGCTCGGGCACCACCTCAGCATCCGGTACTTGACCCACGGCGGCGCTGGCGACGACTGCGACCGCGCCATCGCGCTGCTGCAGACGGCGGTTGGGTCGGCGGGCCCGCAGGGCCTGGAGCCGACGCTGGGCCGGGTGCTGCTCGGTCAGCTGCTCCTGAGCCGGGCGGCGGCCTACATCCAGACCCAGCAGCCCGGTATCGCGGCCCGGGGCGGTGGCTACCCACCGACGCGGGCGACCGAGGACGCCGGTCGGGCCGAGACGTATCTGCGCGCGGTCGTCGACGGTGAGCCGGTCAGCGACGAGCTGATGACGGTCGCCCGGATGATGCTGGAGATGACCGCGGCCATCCGGGCGCTGCTGCGGGCGATGAGCGGCGACATCAGAGATATGGACCTGAGCCGGTTGACCGGCATGGCCGCCACCATGCAGCAGGTACAGGAGCGTATGAGGCAGGGCGGTGGGCTCGGGTACCGGCTGCCGCAGAACGGCTTCTTCGACATCTCGCTGAGCCAGCTGGCCGCCGCCGACCCGACCGAGTGGCCGGTGCCAGTCGTGCTGGGGGAGGAACCGGCCGTCGAGGCGGCGGTCGTGACCGCGCCACTGGCCATCGCCGCCGAGCCACCGGACGCCGACCCCGACTCGCTGCGCGGCCAGCTATCCGCCTTGCTGCCGGCGGGCGACGACTCGGCGGGCGAGGTCTGGCAGATGGCGGCCGACCTGCTGCTGCCGGGTGCGCCAGCGCCGGACGTGGCCGCCGTCGACAAGATGGTCGCGCTGGCCTCGACGCTGGCCGAGCTGCCCGGCGCCGACCCGACCCAGGCCGCGATCGACGCGTACGTACTGGCGGTGACGCTGCTCCTGCGGGACCGGGTCGATGGCCACTCGACCGGAGCCGACCGGCGCGCCGGCGCCAAGGCGCTCCTCACGGCGGCGCAACGGATCCCGCTCAGCCATCCGGCCGGAGTCGTGATCCTGCGTAGCCTCGGGGCGTTCCTGAGTGGGAGCCGCCCGCTGGACAGCATCGAGGCCGCCGTCGCCGACGGGTACGCCGACCGGCTCGACACTGCAGTCGCGGCCGGCGTAACGGATCTGGGGGACCTGGCCACGCTGCGGGCGTTGGGCGGCATCTGCCGGGCGGCGACCGCGCTGGCCCAGGTGCGGGATGCGGCCGGCGACATCCCGCTGGCGTACCCGTGGCCGGCGCCCATCACGGCGGCCAGCCAGCTGACCAGTGGGTGAGTTCCACATCGACGCGTCAGGCCGGTGCGCTGGACGTCACCCCTGGCCTGGCAGTGGACCTTCCCCCGACGGGTCGGTGATCCGCGCGCGGAGGCGGGCGATGCGGTCGTCGACCTGCGCGTTCAGCTCGTCGGCCGTCATCCCGTCGGACAGCGCCCGGTGGCTGGCGCGGGTCAGCTCCTCCTGTAGGACGGCGAGCAGGCGGACCCGCGTCTCAGCGTCCAACGTACGGCCGGCGCCCTCGTCCGGAGAGCTCACAGGTGCGTCGGCCACGGCGCTCCCCCTCCGGAGGACTCACATCGGCATTGTCCGGCTCCGCACGGCGGGCCAGCCCCGGCCTTGCTCGATCTTGCTGGTCTCGACGATACGCCATGTCCGCACTGGTACGGGAGGGGCGAGGGACGGCCGGAGGCCAGCGACGCGACGACGGACAGCCCCCGGCACAGCGGCTGCGCGTGTCCGTCAGGGAAAGACATCCAGTCCGAGCAACCGGGAGAGTCCGTGTCACGCAAAGCACTGCTGATCGGTTCGCAGACATTCGGTCTCAGCGGGGTCGAGAACGACGTCGACACGATGGCGGACGTGCTCGGGAGACGAGGCTTCACGATCCTCCGCCACGTCGGCAAGGACGCCACCCGCGCGGCCATCCTCGACGGGTACGCGAAGCTGATCGCAGAAGCGGACCCTGACGACGCGTTCGTCATCTACTACAGCGGCCATGGAGGTCTGCTGCGCGAGCCGGAGCCGACGGAGCCCTCCGGCGGTGTCCGGCTGATGCCGCCGAGGGTGCAGTTCATCGTCCCCACCGACTACGACAGCTCCACCGACGACGACTTCCGCGGCATCGCCTCGGTCGAGCTCTCGCTGCTGCAGGCGAGGCTGACCAAGGTGTGCCCCAACGTGGTCGTGGCGCTCGACTGCTGCCACTCCGCGACGATGTTCCGCAACGAGGACCTGGACCTGCGGGTCAAGGCGCTCTACCGACCGGCGTACGTACGCGCGACCCGCGCCAGCGTGCTCGGGCACCTGGACCGGCTGCGCAGCGACCCGCGGTACGCCGGGCTGGACGTGACCGGGAACCCGGACGCGGTACGGCTCGTGGCGTGTGCGGTCGACCAGTCGTCGTACGAGTACACGAACGCGCACGGCAAGCGTGCCGGCATGTTCACCGATGCGCTGGTCGAGGCGCTGGCCGAGGCGGGTGACACCCCGGTCAGCTGGTCCGTGCTGATGGACCGGGTACGGCGGCAGGTGCTCACCCTGGTGCCGAACCAGCGGCCGGAGGCCGAGGGGCCCGCGCAGCGGCGGCTGTTCCGCACCGATGTGGCCGAGCAGGTGGCGGCGCTGCCGGTGCAGGAGAGCTCCGGCGGGGTACGGCTTCCGGCCGCCCGGCTCTTCGGCGTCCAGGTCAACGACGAGCTCGCCATCATGGCCGCCGGCGCATCGGAGTACGACGAGGACGCGTCGATCGGCCGGGCCCGGGTGGTACGGGTCGACCCCGCGTACGCGTACGCCCGGGTGCAGTGGCGGGCACCGCATACCGGCCTACCGCTCGGAGCGCAGGCGTACCGGATCCACACCGCAGCCGTGGCCGCGCCGGTACGGATATGCGGGTCCGGACCCGGCGTCACCGCGCTGGCCGCGGCGGTCGAGGCGACCCCGACCGTACGGCTGGCCGAGCCGGACGAGGTACCGATGGCCGAGGTGCACGTGACCGACGACGGCCGGCTGGCGGTGCACGACCGGATCGGTCCGCTGCACCCGCCGAGGCCCGCCACAGGAGGAGGCGTCGCGTGCGCGGCCCAGAACCTCCAGCGGCTGGCGCGGGCCGCGAGCCTGCGCGCGGTCGGCGAGGACGACGAGTACGCCATAGACGAGGGCGTCACGGTCGAGTGGGGCCGGGTCGTCGCTGGCGAGCTGCGGCCGCTGTCGACGTCGGGCGAGGTGCTCTACCTCGACGAGCGGGTATACGTCAAGATCGAAAACGCGACGGACCGCACCGTGTACGCCTCGGTCATCGACATCGGCGTGAGCGGACGGATCGCGCTGCTCACCTCGTTCGAGCCGGCGGGCGTGGCCGTACCGGCCGGCCGGTCCTACCTCCTCGGCCAGCGACGCCTCGACGAGACCACGTCGGGCGTGCCGCTGAGCTGGCCGGAGGGGCCGCCGCTGACCGATCCCCGGCCGGAGACGATCCTCGTGCTGGTCAGCTCGGCGCCCCAGGACATCAGCGCGCTCCAGCATGAGGGGGTACGGGAGCAGCGCTCGTCGCGTACCCGCGCGATGTCGCCGTTGGAGCGCAGGCTGGCCGAGGTGGCCACGGGCTTCCGCGACGCCGGGCAGGCCGACGGGCCACCGGTCGACTACGCGCTCTACCCGATCAACTTCGTGCTCAGCCCTACCCACCCGCCGGCATCCGAGTCCGCGCGCTTCGCCATCGACGAACGGCCGGAACCGTCGGTACGCCTGTGGACGCCCCGCGGCGTGCCGTCCGCCGCGACCATGGTCGCGGTCCGGCTCGATGAGCTGGTGGTGCACCAGAACCGGGCGCTCGGTGGCACCGACGTCCGGGTTGACGCAGTCGTGCTGACCGGCGGCGGCACGGACCCGCAACGACCGCCCTACCACGCGGCGACGGCCCGGTTCAGCAACGTCCGCGACCAGGACCGGTTGCCGCTCGACCGGATGCTGCTGTACCACGGCCCGGCGGTCGACTTCCTCGACATCGCGATCTGGGTCACCCGTGACCGTAAGGACAGCCTGGCGCTGAGCGACCTCCTGCGCTCGCGGCTCACCGGCGCCGACTTCCAGGCGGCGGCCGCGCAGCTCATCGGCGTGGCCTTCGCCGCACCGCACACCGCGGCGGCGGTAGCCGCGATCGGTGCCGGGGCGGTCGTCGTGAGCATCGCGTACGAGCTGCTGTCCCGGTTCGTCGGCGACAGCATCGGCCTGTACCGGACGACACTGCTCGCCCACGAGAACTTCGGCATCGGCCGGCATCCACGCCACGGCGACCTGCACGCGCAGGACTTCTCGTTCCACTACAGCGTGGAGTCGACCGGCTGACCGCCGATCGGCACAACCCTTGTCTGTCAACCAACGGAGCACAGAAGGAGGCTCACGATGAGCCGGAAGCATGTCCACCTCGGCGGGCTGACGTTCGGGATCCCGTCGGACGGGCAGGTGAAAGAACAGGAGCTCGTACAGCAGGTCAGGGACGCCATGGAGACCGGTACCACCGTGGACCTCCTGCTGCTGGACGACAGCGACAAGCCGGTGCGGGTGCTGTTCAACGGCAGGACGCTCAACACCGTCATCTTCGACCTTGACCTGGGCCCGAAGCCCAGCGAGATCGCCGGCTGATCCCGCGAGTCTGGCCCGACGCCCATCCGGGCTCGGGCCAGACCCACCTGAGGGCGGTGGTGACGGTGGACGTCCACGGAACCGACGGACCTGTTGGCTGGCTCGTCGTCCTGCTCCACAAGGAGCTGCGGATCGCGTGGGTCGCCGCGCTCGATCGTGGCGTCGACCCGGTGGAGCTGTCGCGCAGCATTGCCGAGCGGCTGCGTCGGCTTCGGCCGACGGGCGCGAGCGGTCGGGCCGGACCGACGCTCATCCCCCGTCCAGAATCTTGAGTATCTCGACCACGATCCGGTCCACCGTCGCCCGGTCGGCCAGGATCGTGGCCACGTACTCGTCCTCGGCGGGCGCGGCACCGGGTGAGCGGTCGAGGCACTCCGCGCCGGTGCCCGACCCGAAGACGACCTCCAGTACGTCGAGGACCGCGGACCGTGCGTCCTCGCCGTGACGGATACGGGTGGTGATGGCCGTGACCGCCTCGCCCGCCAGCTCCAGCAGCCGCGCGTCGTCGACCTCGTGGGCCGGTACGAGCGCCAGGCCCTGCCGCTCGACGGCAGCCGCGTCATGGTCACCGGTCGGTGCGGGGAGCACCGGTGCCTGCTTACGTCCAAGGGGACGCTCGACGAACCGCTCGTACCACGGCCGTCTCCTGCGCATGGCCGCGAGAACCCGCTCGACGTCGCGGGCTACCTGGGACTCGTTCGACGTGGGGTCACCGGTCACGGTGGCGCGGCGGTCGGCCCACGCGCTCAGCGGCCACAGCTCGAAGCCGGCCGTCGTCGACACGCCGACCCACGTGAGGATCTCGATGGCCAGCCGCTGCAGCCACGGGTCGTGGTCCAGCTCCTTCGTCAGCCAGCCGGGCAGCCGGGGCCGCTGCTGTGCGCCGCGTTCGCCGCGACGGCGGCGGTGGGCGTCGACTGTCGAGGGCCGGAGCCGAGGCACCAGCCACGCCTCCAGGCTGGCGATCGGCACGGTGGCGTGGCGCATCAGGTACTCGTACACCGCTCGTACGTCGTCCTGGTGCCGGTCGTGGCAGTCGGGCTCGAGCTGGTCGGGCGAGCTGGCGCAGTGCCGGTGGCCGCGCCTGCGCTCCACCGGCCGGGTCACCCGGTCGTACACCAGCTGGGAGACGATACGGTGCAGCGCCGCGCGCTCCCTGGGCGGCGCGTTCTTCAGGTACTGCGGCAGGGAGCCGGTACCGGCCGCGGCTCGGACGGCCTCTTCCGGATCGTGTGCTTGACCAGCGCCGCTCACCACGAGTCCTCTCTCGTCGGTCGGGTTCGGTGGACCGACCGTAAGACCCAACGAGCGACCGGCCCGCTCGATGACGGAGAGATACACCGAAGCCTTAGCCTGAATCCGTGGATCGAGCTGGCCAGGTGACGCCCGAACCGGGCGTGTAGATACGGTGAAAGTGCCCTCCAAGCTGGGATGATCTGGTTTGCCTAGAACCTCATCAATCCCTGCCGGAAGGGCACTCTCGGTGCAAGGAT
>DASRII010000251.1:0-6709 GCA_035650075.1 Micromonosporaceae bacterium
GACCGTGCAGCCCAGCCGCTCGGCGTACCGCGCGACGAAATCGTCCTGCCGCGGGGTGCCCAGACCCACCCACATGATGTCCGGCTTGGCGGCGCCGATCCGCTCGACGAGATCGGACTCCTCGGACGCGGTCAGCGGGCGGAACGGCGGCGCCTCCACGCCCACCAGGTGCAGCCCGGGGAAGCGCTCGGACAGCGCCGTAGCCAGCCGGGTCACCGTGTCCGGCGTCGTCCCGTACAGGTAGTGCCGCATCCCGTCGGCCCGACCCCGGTCGAGAGTGGCGAGCATCAACGACGGGCCGTACACCCGTTGTGCCATCTCGGCATGCCCCCGCCACCGGCCGACCATCGCGATGTAGTGGCCATCGGCGAAGTTGAGGTCACTGTCGTTGAGCAACCGCCGGTACGCCCGATCGCGCACCGCGAGTGCCAGCGTGTACGCGTTGCACAGGTGCACCCGCCGCGGTTCCCCGTACCGGGATTCGAGCAGCATATCGACAGCGGTAGGTGGACCGACGCAATCGATCCGCACCCCGCTGCACGTAAATCTGCTCTGGCCCGCCCCAGCGTCCCCACCCATAGCGGGCAGAAGCTTAGACGCTCAGCCGCCCTTCGCGCATCGGGCGACCGGATCGATACGCTTCGTAGACGCTCGCGACGCCTTCCCGTAACGGGATCCGCGGACGCCAGCCCAGTGCGGTTATCCGCGAAACATCGAGCACCTTGCGGGGTGTGCCGTCCGGTTTGCTCGGATCGAAGACCAGCTCGCCGGTGTAACCGACGACATCGGCGACGATCTCGGCGAGTTCCCGGATCGTGACATCGACGCCGGTACCTACATTGATCGGCATCGGGTCGTCGTACAGCTCGAGCAGCACCAGGCACGCCGCCGCGAGGTCGTCGGCGTGCAGAAACTCCCGCCGCGGCGACCCGCTGCCCCAGACGGTCACGCTCGTCGATCCCAGCGCCACGGCCTCCGACAACCGCCCCATCAGCGCGGGCAGCACGTGCGAGTTCGTGGCGTCGAAGTTGTCGCCCGGCCCGTACAGGTTGGTGGGCATGGCCGAGATGAACGAGCAGCCGTACTGCCTGCGCATGGCCCGCACGTGCTCGACACCGGCGATCTTCGCGATCGCGTACGCCTCGTTCGTCGGCTCGAGCGGACCGGTCAGCAGGGCGTCCTCGGTGATGGGCTGGGCGGCGAGCCGGGGATAGATGCAGCTCGAGCCGAGGAAGAGCAGGCGGGTGACGCCGAACTCCTGGGCACTGTCGATCAGGTTGAGCTGGATGCGCAGATTGTCCGAGAGGAAATCAACCGGATACGTGTCGTTGGCGAGGATTCCGCCGACCCGTGCGGCCGCGTCGATCACGTAGTGCGGCCGTACCTCGGCGAAGAAGTCACGCGTAGCCTCTCGATCCCGAAGGTCCAGCGACGCCGAGCGGCGACCGACGAGGTTCGTGAACCCGTTCGCCGCGAAGCACCGCCAGATCGCCGATCCGGCCAGGCCGGCATGACCGGCGATGTAGACGCAAGCGTCCCGCGGAACCTCGTGGTGGTATGGCACGAGACGTATCATCCCCGAGCGTGAAGGTGCTCGTCGCACACAACCGGTACTCCTCGGGTCAGCCGTCCGGGGAGAACGCGGTCGTGGACGCCGAGGTGCGCCAGTTGGCCGAGGCCGGAGTGGCGGTGGTCACGTACCTCCGCAGCTCCGACGAGATCCCGACCCTGCCGGTGCGGCAGAAGGCGGCGCTGCCGCTGTCGCCGGTCTACGCCGCCCGCGCCCAGCGCGAACTGGGCAATCTCCTCCGGGAGCACCGTCCCGACGTGGTGCACCTGCACAACCCGTACCCCTTGCTGTCGCCCTGGGTCGTGCGCACCGCGCACGCGCACGGCGTGCCGGTCGTGCAGACGGTCCACAACTTCCGGCACACCTGCGTCTCGGGCCTGTTCTTCCGCGACGGCCGACCCTGTCACGACTGCGCCGGGCGGGCGTTGGCGCTGCCGGCCGTGCGGCACGGCTGCTATCGCGGCTCGCGGCCGCAGAGCGCGGCGATGGCCGTGGCGCTGGCGGTGCACCGGCGCACGTGGCAACAGGTGGATCGGTTTCTCGCGCTCACTCCTGCCGTTGCCGCGTATCTCGGCGCTCTTGGCGTTGCCGATGACCGGATTGTGGTCAAGCCGAACTCCGTGCCGGATCCCGGTCCTCCGGCCGCGGTGGGTAACGGGTTCGTCTTCGCCGGGCGGCTGTCGCCGGAGAAGGGGCTCGATCTGCTGCTCGACGCTTGGGCGCGGCATCCGGACGGTGCACTCGGTCCACTGTGGATCGCTGGGGACGGGCCGCTGCGAGGTCGCGTTCACGCGGCCGCCGCGGAGCGCTCCGACATCGTCGTGCTCGGGCATCTGGACCAGGCGGGGGTACGCGAGGCGATGCGTCGTGCGGCGGTGGTTGTTGTGCCGTCGACGTGGGACGAGGTGTGTCCGATGGTGGCGTTGGAGGGGCTCGCCAACGGGCGGCCGGTGTTGGGTACCGCTCGGGGTGGGCTGCCGTGGCTCGTCGGTGAGGCCGGCTGGATCTGCGAGCCGGAGGCCGATGCGCTCGCCGAGGGCCTACTTCGCGCGACTGCCGAGGCTGGCGGGCTGGCCGCCACGGCGAGGTCGCGCTACGAACGCGAGTTCAGCCCCGCGGTCGTCACGGGAGAATTGATTTCGGTGTACGAAAGCCTGGTGGGTTAACGGTCGATGCGGACCGTCCGGCCGGACAGCTCGTCGTCGAGCAGCGCGATGTCGGCCTCGACCATCCGCCGGGCCACGTCCCGCCAGTCGGCCTTGGGAATCCAACCCAGCTGGGCCCGCGCCTTGCGGGCATCACCGATCAGCGACGGTACCTCGACCGGCCGCTTGTACCGCGGATCCACCTCGACGTACCGCTCCCAGTCGAGGTCGGCGTGGCTGAAGGCGGCACTGCAGAACTCGCGGACCGTGGCCGGTACCCCGGTCGCCAGCACGTAGTCGTCGGGCGTGTCCTGTTGCAGCATCAGCCACATGCCCTCGACGTACTCGGGTGCGTAGCCCCAGTCCCGCGTCGCGTCCAGGTTGCCGATGTAGAGCCGGTCCTGCATGCCGGCCCGGATCCGCGCCACCGCACGAGTGATCTTGCGGGTGACGAACGTCTCGCCCCGCCGCTCGGACTCGTGGTTGAACAGGATTCCGTTGGACGCGTGCAGCCCGTACGCCATCCGGTAGTTGACCGTCGACCAGTACGAGTACAGCTTCGAGACGCCGTACGGGCTACGTGGCTGGAAGCCGCTCTGCTCGTTCTGCGGCGGCGGCGTCGAACCGAACATCTCGGAGGTGGCGGCCTGGAAGTACCTGGTCTCGATGCCGGACGCGCGGATCGCCTCGAGCAGGCGGATCGTGCCGAGGGCGGTCGCCTCGCCGGTGTACTCGGGCACCTCGAAGCTGACCATGACGTGACTCTGCGCGGCCAGGTGGTAGACCTCGTCCGGCCGCACCTCGCGGATCAGGTTGCCCAGCCGGCTCGCGTCGGTGATGTCGCCGTAGTGCAGGAACAGCCGGCGGTGGCTCTCGTGCGGATCCTGGTAGATGTTGTCCAGCCGGTGGGTGTTGAACATCGACGCACGTCTGATGACGCCATGGACCTCGTACCCCTTGGCAAGGAGCAGTTCGGCCAGGTACGAACCGTCTTGCCCGGTAATTCCGGTGATGAACGCTGTCCTGGGGTCAGTCATGTGAGTCCACGTGGTCGCGAGAGGCTGCTACTGCGGATCGACAGTCTGCCACGTCGATGCCGGGTCGGGCCGCCTGGGCGAGGCTGGCGTAGGCGCCGGCCAGCACGCTGGCGACCAGAAACCCACCGTTGACAACGGTCAACGCGACCAGCAGCCAGGTGGTGCGGCCCGGCACCAGCGCCACGACCAGGCCGCAGACGAACACCACGAACCCGTAGTCCCGGACCAGCTTGACGACGGCGACCGGCGCCGACCGCGACCGGACCAGGCTGGCCGCCGCCGGCCCGGTGGCCAGCACCGACGTGACGACGTTGACCATCCAGGTACCGGCGAACAGCGCCGCCAGCCACGAGGGAGCGGTCACGCCGAGGGCGGTGACGACGGATATCTGTACCGCCACATCGCAGAGAATGTCGAGCCGGGCCCCGGCCGGGCTGGTCCGTCCGGTGTACCGGGCCAGCTGACCGTCGGCACAGTCCAGCCCGTACGCGACCTGCCAAGCGATCAGGGCAACCAGCCCGCCAACGACCCCCGGCCCCGCCAGCGCGAGAAAGCCCGAGCCGCCGACTCCAACCGCCAGCCCGGCCATCGTCAACGCGGTCGGCGAGAGGCCGAGCCGGTAGCCGGTCGACGCCAGCCACGAACCGATCCGCTGGCTCACGAACTCCGTGAACAGCCCTCCCCCACGGCGCTGCGCGAGGAAGTCAGCGGCAGCGGTCATGTGAGAGACCGTACAGGCACGGTTGCCGGCGGTGTGCGGGCGCTGTTAGCCTCCCGACGGCTGCCGCGAGCCGGGCGGCTGCCGGCAAGGAGGTCACGCGTGACGTGGGGCCAGGAGGCTGCCCGTTCCTGGCGACCGCAGCCGAACGACGACACGATCATGATGCCGCCGGTCGTGGTCCCACCAGTCGAGACACCGCCTTCGCTGGCCGACCTGGCCAACGGGTACGGCCTGATCCCCGCCGGCACCCGGCCGAGCCTGCGTGCCTACACCCGGCAGCTGTGGCGGTACCGGCATTTCATCTTCTCGTACGCGAACGCCCGGCTCGCCGCGTCGTTCAACACCGCCCGCCTCGGCCGGCTCTGGCAGGTGTTGACCCCGCTGACCAACGCCGCGGTGTACTACCTGATCTTCGGCGTGGTTCTCGACACTCGAGACGGCGTCCCGAACTTCATCGCGTACCTGTGCACCGGCCTATTCGTCTTCACGTTCACCCAGCACGTGGTGCTCTCCGGGGTCCAGGCGATCAGCGGCCAGCTCGGGCTGGTGCGGGCCGTGCAGTTCCCGCGTGCCGCCCTGCCGATCGCGTTGACATTGACGCATCTACAGACGTTGGTGGCATCGATCGCAGTGCTGGCGGGCATCGTGGTGCTCACCGGCGACCCGGTGACGATCGACTGGCTCTACCTGATCCCGGCGCTGCTGCTGCAGGCCGTCTTCAACACGGGGCTGGCGTTGACAGTGGCCCGGCTGGGCGCCCGGCTCACCGACCTGCGGCAGCTGATGCCGTACGTGATGCGGACCTGGATGTACGGCTCCGGCGTGTTCTACAGCGTCGCGGTCTTCGCCGAGCACCTGCCGCCGGTCGCCGCCACGCTGGTACGAGCCAACCCGATGCTCGTCTATATCGAGCTGGCGCGGGACGCGCTGCTCGTCTCGCCACCGCTCGCGTCCTCGCCGATGCAGCTCTGGGTGCTGGCCGTGGGCTGGGCGGCACTGGCCTGCTTCGGCGGGTACGTCTTCTTCTGGCGCGGTGAACCGGAGTACGGCCGTGGGTGAGCCGCGGACGGGTCAGACCTACACCCGGGTACCCAGTGTCGTGGTGGACGACCTGCACGTGGTGTACCGGGTGCTGGGTCCGGTCGCCAGCAGCCCGGTCGCCGCGTTGAAGCGGATCGTCACCGGCCGGCGGTCCGGCGCGATCCGCGAGGTGCACGCGATCCGCGGGGTGAGCTTCGCGGCGTACGAGGGCGACGCGATCGGCCTGATCGGCAGCAACGGCTCGGGCAAGTCGACGCTGCTGCGGGCGATCGCCGGACTGCTGCCCGCCTCCCGGGGCACGGTGTACACGAAACGACAACCGTCGCTGCTCGGCGTGAACGCCGTCCTGTTGAACGATCTTTCCGGCGACCGCAACGTCGTGCTCGGCTGCCTGGCGATGGGCATGTCGCGGTCCGAGGTCCGGGCCAAGGCCGGCGAGATCGTCGAGTTCTCCGGCATCAACGAGCAGGGCGACTTCAGCTCGCTGCCGATGCGCACGTACTCCTCGGGCATGGCGGCCCGGCTGCGGTTCGCCATCGCCGCCGCGAAGAGCCACGACGTGCTGCTCATCGACGAGGCGCTGGCCACCGGCGACGCGCAGTTCCGCCGGCGCAGCGAGGAACGGGTGCAGGAGCTGCGCGAAGGTGCCGGCACGGTGTTTCTGGTCAGCCACCAGCTCAGTACGATCCAGGCGAGCTGCGAGCGGACCATCTGGCTGGAGGCCGGGCTGATCCGGATGGACGGCCCGACCGACGAGGTGATCGCCGCCTACGAGGAGTTCGCCAAGGAGCCGGTGAAGAAACCTAGCGCCCGCGGCGGGCCGCCCGCGGCACCACCCGGTACCCCAGCCGTAGCGCCGCAAACGCGCGGTAAGCATCGCGCTGCACCAGCCGATGCTTGACGCCCTGTACCCCGGTCGGCACCGAGTACCCGCCGGCCGGCTCGTACCGCCGGTACGCCTCGACCATCTCGCGGAAGAACGCCCGCCGGGCCGCCTTGGGCAGCCGGTGCCGGTGCCCGACGATGACCAGGTGGTGATCGACCATCGCGCGGAACAGCTCCCGGCGGTACCCGTCAGCCTCCGGGTGCCCGGCCTCGGCCAGCTCGGCCACCCGGGCGAACAGCCGCGCGTACTGGTCGAAGACCTCGAAGTGCCGCGCGCTCGGTGAGCTGGTGATGCTGCCCTCGCGCCGCT
>DASRII010000252.1:0-22600 GCA_035650075.1 Micromonosporaceae bacterium
CGGGTGTTCATCTTGTGCGGCATCGCGCTCGACCCGACCTGACCGGCCTGGAAGCCCTCGGTCGCCAGCTCGTGCCCGGCCATCAGGCGGATCGTGGTGGCCAGCGCGGACGGGGCGGCGGTGGCCTGGGCGAGCGCGGCGACGACGTCCAGGTCCAGCGAGCGGGGGTACACCTGCCCGACGCTGTCCATCACCCGGGTGAATCCGAGGTGGATCGCCACCCGGCGCTCCAACTCCTCCGCCTTGTCCGGATCGCCGAGGAGGTCCAGCTGGTCGGCTGCCGTACCGACCGGACCCTTGATACCGCGCAGCGGGTAGCGGGCGATCAGCTCGGCGAGCCGCTCGTACGCGATCAGCAACTCCTCGCCCACCGACGCGAACCGCTTGCCCAGCGTGGTCGCCTGGGCCGGTACGTTGTGCGTACGGCCGACCATCACCAGCCCTTCGTGCTCCACGGCGAGGCGAGCCAGCCGGCCGAGCGCGGCCACCACCCGGTCCCGGACCAGTTCGAGCGACGCCCGGATCCGTACCTGCTCGACGTTCTCGGTCAGGTCCCGGGACGTCATGCCCTGGTGGATGCGCTCGTGGCCGGCGAGTTCGTTGAACTCCTCGATGCGCGCCTTCACGTCGTGCCGGGTCACCCGCTCCCGGGCGGCGATCGACGCGAGGTCGACCCGGTCGAGCATCGACTCGTACGCCTCGAGGACCCCGTCCGGTATCGGTACGTCGAGCTCCCGTTGCGCCCGCAGCACCGCGATCCACAGCCGACGCTCGGCCCGAACCTTCTCCGCGGGCGACCAGAGCGCGACCAGTTCCGGTGAGGCGTACCGCTCGGCGAGCACGTTGCTGATCGTCACACCCGTATTGTCCCGCAGCGTCAGAGCTCGAGTGCGCGGTCCACCGCTATCGCCGTCAGCTGCGCCACCGTCAATGGAATCTGCCCCTCGGCCCGGTGCAGGTACAGGTGGACGAAGGTGCCGTCGGGGCGCGCCACGAAGACGCTCGCCTTGCTTCCGTCGGGCGTCAACCGGGTGAAGACGCGCTCCCCGGCCGGGCCGGGTGACTCGGTGCCGGGCGGTATAGACACGGTCTTGGCGCAGAAGGCATCGGCGACCCGCGCACCCGCCTCGAAGACGAGGACCGCGTCTCGGTCGTCGACCCGGACGCGGGCGCTGGCCATGTACGCCATAGGCAGCGTGCGCGGCGGCTCGGCGGCGCCACACACCCGGTAGCTCACCTCGAGCGGCGCACCCGCGCCGCCGTCCACACTGGACAGTTCGGCGGTGGGTGCCTCGCGCGATACCGCGTACCGGAGGGCATCGGTGAGCCTGCTGGCGATGTCCTGCACCGTTTCCACACTGGGCGTGCTCTCCGCGGCCGGCGGCGCCTCCGGTGGACGCGGGTCGACCTGGATCAGCAGGCCGAGGACCGCGACGGCCAACGCGGTGGCTCCGGTACCGGCGATCCGGCGGCGGCGCATGGCCCGCCGCTCCCGTGCCACGATCGCGTCTATGTCTACAGTGGATGGTGGGGCGTTCGTGGTCAGCTCGTCGAACAACTGCTGCATCATGGCTCACTCACTTCTACTCGGGCCAGCGAACGCAGCGTCTCGAGCCCCCGCGCGGACTGGCTCTTCACCGTCCCCCTGCTGATGTGCAGGAGAGCCGCGGTCTCCTCGACCGAGAGGTCGCAGTAGAAGCGCAGGACCAGTACCGCCCGTTGCCTCGGCGGCAGCCCATCGAGCAACTGGGCGAGGGCGGACCGTTCCACGATGCCGTCCACGGGTTGACTGGCGGGTGGTTCGGGCGTGTCGGCGGTCGCGTCCTCCCGCCGCCACGGCCTTCGCAGCTCGTCGAGGTACACCCGGGTCAGCACACCGCGGGAGTACGCGTCGACGTTGTCCGCCGCGCGCACCCGCGTCCAGTGCCGGTACAGCTTGCCGATCGTGATCGAAACCAGATCGTCCGCCAGGTGCCAGTCACGGCAGAGCAGGTACGCCGTACGGCGCAACGACTCCAGCCTGGCGCTGACATAAGCCCGAAACTCGTCCTCGCTCCGCATGTCCCACGCTCCTAGTCAGGTGACGGAGACAGCGGGCTCTTGGGTTGCCAGCGAGGGCCGCGAGCCCAGCTGGCGGACATCACGGCTGGCGACCATCCCGACCACGGAGAGCACCACGATCGCCGCGGCGCCCAACAGCGCCGGGCCGGTACCGACGGCCAGCGCCACCGGACCGGCGACCACCTGTCCAATGGGGACGGCCACGATCGAGCCGAGCAGGTCGTACGAGTACACCCGGGCCAGCTTGTCGGCCGGAACGTACTGCTGTACCGACGTGTCCCAGGCGACCGCGAACTGTTCGACCGCGATTCCGCCGGCGAAGGTACACAGCATCAGGATCGCGACGCTGGGCTCGAGGGCCAGTGCCAGCAGGACCGGCACCTCGCCGAGCATGCAGAGCACTCCGACGAACAACAGCCGGCGTACCCGCAACCGCAAGGCGACGAGCGCGCCGACCACCATCCCGGCGGTATTGGCAGCGAGCACGAAGCCCCATGCCGAGCGGCCGATCGAGCCGTCCGCCACCACCGGGCCGAGTACCGCCATCGCGCCGGTGAAGGCGGCGTTGAGGAACATGAAGCCGAGTACCACGGCCCAGGTCCACGTCCGGGACACGAACTCCGTCCAGCCCACCCGAAGGTCGGCGAGCACGCCGGTGCGCGGTGCCGACCGGTCTCGCACGCCGGGCACCCGTACCATCGCGAACGCGACCCCGGCCAACGCGAAGGTGGCGGCGTCCGCGGCGAGTCCCCACCCCGGACCGACGGCCGCGACCAACACCCCACCGACAGCCGCGCCCCCGATGAGCGCGGAGTTGCTGGCGAGCCGGTTGAGCGCGTTGGCCCGCAGCCGAAGGTCCTCGGGAACGGACTGCGCGATGAGCGCCTGCGCCGAGGGAAAGGTGAACGACGCCACGATCCCGTTGGCCGCGGCCAGCACGGTGAGCAACCCCACCGTCGCCGTACCGGACAACACGAGCGCGGCCACGGTGGCCTGTGTCAGCGCGGCGAACGCGTTCGACGACACCATCACGAGATGCCGGGGGAACCGGTCGGCCACGACCCCACCGAAGAGCACGAAGACGACGGTCATCAGCGACCGGGCACCCACCACCAGACCGAGGTCGCGGACCGAACCGGTCAGGTCGAGAACGGCGAACGCCAGCGCGATCGGCGCGACCGCGTTGCCGAGCATCGTGACGAACCGACCGGTTATCAGGTACCGGAAAGGTTGATGGCGCAACGGCGCCAGCGCGCCCAGAGGGGGGTGGGTCACCGCTCGAGGATAGCGGTCACTCCCTGTCCACCCGCAGCGCAAATCGAGATGAGCCCGCGGCCCTCGCCCTTGTCGTGCAGGAGCTTGGCGAGGGTGGCCACGATCCGCCCACCGGTAGCCGCGAACGGGTGGCCGGCCGCCAGCGACGAACCGTTGACGTTCAGTCTCGACCGATCGATCGTCCCCAATGGAGGGTCACTCTGCTCCCAGGCCTTCAGCGTGGCGAGGACCTGGGAGGCGAACGCCTCGTGAATCTCGTAGAAGTCGAAGTCCTGAAGCTTGTTGCCGGTCCGGGCGAGCAGCCGCGGCACGGCGAGCGTGGGCGCCATCAGCAACCCTTCGCCACCGTGCACGAAGTCGACCGCGGCCGTTTCGGCATCGACGAAATACGCCAGCACGGGCAGCTTGCGCTCGGCCGCCCACTCTTCGCTCGCGAGCAGCACGACCGCGGCGCCGTCGGTGAGCGGCGAGGAGTTGCCGGCCGTCATCGTCCCGTCTTCCCCGCCGAACGCTGGCTTCAAGGTGGCGAGCTTCTCGAGCGACGTGTCCGGGCGCAGGTTCTGGTCCCGGGTCAGCCCGAGGTACGGCGTCAGCAGGTCGTCGAAGAAGCCCCGCTCGTACGCCGCCGCCAGGTTGCGGTGACTGGCCAACGCCAGCTCGTCCTGTTCCTCGCGACCGATCTCCCACTCGCGAGCGGTGATGGCGGCGTGCTCACCCATCGACAACCCGGTACGCGGTTCCGCGTTGCGGGGAATCTCCGGACGGAACGGCTGCAGCGGGCGCAGCTTCGCGGCGGCTTTGAGCCGGGCGGTCAGCGACCTGGCCGAGTTGAGCTCGAGGAGCGTCCGCCGCAGTTGCTCGTTGACGGCCAGCGGAGCGTCGGACGTGGTGTCGACACCGCCCGCGATGCCCGCGTCGATCTGCCCGAGCGCGATCTTGTTGGCGACGAGAATCACGGCTTCGAGACCGGTACCGCACGCCTGCTGGACGTCGTACGCCGGCGTGTGCGGGTCCAGCCGCGAGCCGAGCACACTCTCCCGGGTGAGGTTGTAATCCCGCGAGTGCTTGAGCACGGCGCCGGCCGCCACCTCACCCATCCGCTCGCCGGCCAGCCCGTAGCGGGCGACGAGTCCGTCGAGCGCAGTGGTCAACATGTCCTGGTTCGACGCCGCGGCGTACCGGCCGTTGGATCGTGCGAACGGGATCCGATTACCCCCGATGATCGCTACCCGACGCACCGTGCGCTCCCTCGGTTGCCGTTAACCTACTGGCTAGTAGGCTACGCCTATGAGTGACCGGTACGCCAGTTTCGCGAACTCCGGCCCAGGTCGTGCCGTCGTCCGGCGCCTCGGCCTGCCCGACCCGCCGCGGCTGCGCCGCTACGCCCCCGGAGACCCGCTGGTAGCCGGTCCGGTGCGGCTGGGCGGCTCCGGGCGGTTGAGTCCCGAACTCGCCAAGCTGTTGTCGTCGTTCGGCGCCGCTCTCGACTTCGACGGCGCTGCTTTCGCTCTCGTCTTCGACGCGACCGGCCTCGCTTCGCCGGACTCGCTGGCCGAGCTCTACGACTTCTTCCACGCCCACGCCCGCCCGATGTACCCGTGCGGTCGGGTGGTCGTGTTCGGCACGCCGCCGCTATCGGCGGGTTCGCCGGCCGAGGCGATCGCCCAGCGGGCGCTCGAAGGATTCGTGCGCAGCGTCGGCAAGGAGTTCGGTCAGGGCAGGACGGCCCAACTGGTCTACGTCGCGCCCGGCGCCGAGGACGGCCTCGAGTCGACGCTGCGGTTCCTGCTCTCGGCGCGGTCTGCCTACGTGTCCGGCCAGGTCATTCACGTCTCCGGGGCCTCACCGGCCCCGGGCGACTGGACGATGCCGCTGGCCGGCAAGACGGCTCTCGTCACGGGCGCGGCCAGGGGGATCGGCGCGGCCATAGCGCGCGTCCTGGCCCGTGACGGGGCGCACGTCGCCTGCCTCGACGTGCCCGCCGCCGGCGACGCACTGTCCACAGTGGCCAATGACATCGGGGGTACGGCGGTACAGCTGGACCTGACGTCTACTGACGCACCCGCCCGCGTGGTCGACTTCGTTTCCACCCGATTCGGTGCTGTGGACATCCTTGTGCACAACGCGGGCATCACCCGGGACCGCACGATCGCGAAGATGTCGCCGGAAGGGTGGTCGTCGGTTCTCGACGTGAACCTGCTCTCTCAATCGCGCGTCAATTCGTCCTTGTTGGACGGTGACCTCGTCCCGTCCGGCGGGCGGATCGTCTGCGTCTCCTCGGTATCCGGCATCGCCGGCAACCGTGGCCAGACGAACTACGCCACCTCGAAGGCGGGTGTCATCGGGCTCGTGCAGGCGTACGCCCCGATCCTGCGGGAGCGCGGGATCACCATCAACGCGGTGGCGCCCGGCTTCATCGAGACGAAGATGACGGCCGCGATGCCGATGACGGTCCGCGAGGCCGGCCGGCGGCTGAACAGCATGGCGCAGGGCGGGTTGCCGGTGGACGTGGCCGAGACCATCGCCTGGTTCGCCTCACCGGGCTCGTCCGGGGTGACCGGCAACGTGGTCCGCGTGTGCGGCCAGTCGTTGCTGGGAGCGTGATGTCGGTGTACTGGCGAGCCGCTCTCACGTTGGTGACGAATCGAGGCGGCGGTTCGTCCCTGCCGTCGCGGGTCGTTTCCCGCAGCGGCGTGACCGTCGACGCATCACGGCTGGCGGCGTATAGCCGGGTGTGCGGGTTCCGGTTGCGCGACACGCTGCCGGCGACGTACCCGCACGTGCTGGCGTTCCCACTGGCCATGGAGCTGATGTCCGGCTCCGACTTCCCGTTCCCGGTCGTGGGTCTGGTTCACATCGCGAACCGCATCACCGTCCTGCGGCCGGTCCTCGCATCGTCCACATTGGACTTCTCGGTGTCGGCGGAGAACCTGCGGCCCCATGACCGGGGGCGGCAGCTCGATGTCGTGACCGTGGCTGTTCGTGATGGCGAGGAGGTGTGGCGGGGCGTGGCGACGTACCTCCGGCGAGAGGGCTCCTCGTCGTCTTCGTCGTCGCGTCGGGACTCCACATCGCCGCCGCAACCGACCGCGATCTGGCGGGTTGGGTCGGATGTCGGTCGGCAGTACGCGGCTGTCTCCGGCGACCGCAACCCGATCCACACCTCCCGGCTCGGGGCGCGACTGTTCGGCTTCGCCCGCCCGATCGCCCACGGCATGCGGACGAAGGCGCGCTGCCTGGCTGCGCTGGATGGTCGGCTGCCGGACGAGTACACAGTGGACGTTGCGTTCAAGTCGCCGATCCTGCTACCCGCGACGGTCGGCTTCCACGCGGCTCCCGGAGACGCCTGGACGCTCTCGGTCCACGAGGTAAAGTCCGGCCGCCCCCACCTCACCGGCACGATCAGTCCCTAGTCGTCCACAGGACTTTCGGCGGTTATCCACAGGGGCTGCGGGATCATCTGAACGGCGACCAAGCTGTCGCGGTGGCCAGGTCTCCCGCCCGTCCTCGGGCGCTGCAGTGGCAGGTGTTCCTCGGCGCTCAGGCCGTCGATCACGGCATTGTTACGCCGTACCAGCTCCGGAGCAGCGCATGGATCAGCCCATTGCATGGGGTGTACGCCGACTCCCGGCTCGACTGCGACCATGGTCTGCGCTGCCGCGCGGCTGCCTTGCGGCTACCTGCCGGGGTGACCTTCGCGGGGCCGTCCGCCGCCTGGCTGTACGGCGTGGAGTTCGCGGCCGGGTACGGCGACCCGGTGCACGTCATCGCACCGCCCGGATGTCGCGTCTCGGCTCCCCGCGGAGTGCAGGTCCACCACACTCCACTGGGACTCGTCGAAGTGACCGTCCGGCACGGCCTGCGATCCACCACGCCGGTGCGGACCGCCTGGGACCTCGCGCAGTGGCTCGACCTCGTAGAAGCGGTAACGGCAGTCGATGGCTTGCTGCGGCTGCGCCTCACCAGTCGCACCGAGCTGCTCGAGCGGGTAGCCGAACAGGCGGGCCGGCGAGGCGTCCTGCGCGCTGGCCGGGTCTTCGACCTCGTCGACGCCGGTGCGCAGTCACCCGCTGAGTCCCGGCTGCGGGTCCGGTTCATCCGCGCCGGTCTGCCGCGCCCGGTCACCCAGTTCCCCATCACCCTGCGGTCCGGGCTCGTGGTGCATCCCGACCTGGCGTGGCCGGAGTACCGGGTCGCGGTTGAGTACGACGGCACCTGGCACGACAGCCCGGACCAGTTTCATTTCGACCGTCGCCGGCTCAACCAGCTCGTGGCCGAAGGGTGGATCGTGTTACATGTGACGAGCCGACGGATGCGCGAACTCCCCGCGGTGGTCGACGAGGTCCGCCGCGCATTGCGATCGCGTGGGTGGCACGGCTGACGCGTGCTCGATCAACGCACTTTCGCCGAAAGTGGCGCTATGGCCAGGGTTGAAGGGCCAGTTTCGGGGAAAGTGCGGCGATCATGGGGCGATCATGGGACGGACGATGTTCATCATGCGGGTGGCGGTGACGTCGGGGTCTTCGTCGGGGTGCTCGACGAGCCAATCGGCGAGGGATTCGGCGACGCCGACGAGGGCGTACGCCATCGGGGTCACATCGTCGGGGTGGGCCGCGGATCGGCGCAGCAGGCCGGCTACGACCTCGATCATCCGTTGCCGCATCCCGGCCAGCACGGCGGCGAACGGCTCCTGACCGCGCGCCTGGCGGTAGAGCACTGACCAGCCGTCGCGGTGTGCCCCGACGAAGCCGAAGAACGCCCGCACCCCGCGCCAGAGCTGGACGTCGGGCGGCAGGTCGGGCTCGGCTACCCGGGCGATCGCCTCCATCAGCCGGGTGCCTTCGCGGTGCAGGCAGGCGACGAAGACGTCCTCCTTGGCGCCGAGGTAGGCGTACACCATGGGCTTGGAGATGCCGGCCTCGTCCGCGATCTCGTCCATGTTCGCGGCGTGGAAGCCCCGTCGCGAGAACACGGCGACGGCCGCGTCCAGCATCTGCTGCTGGCGTACGGCGCGGGGCAGGCGAGTCGGCACGCTTGCCAGGCTACCTACTCGCCCGTAAGGTTACGCGCGAGTAGGGTACCGGCGGGAGGACATCCGATATGACCGAGTTCGATCTGGCCAATTTGTCGTCGATCGATCCGCAGCAGTTCGCCCAGCTCGTCAAGACCACGCCGGCCGATCAGTTGCAGGCCGTGATGCAGGGCGACGACCGCGAGAAGATCCTCGATGCGATCTTCGCCCGGTTCCCGACGCTGTTCCGGGCCGACCGTGCCGGCAACACCAGTGCGGTCATTCACTGGAGCATCGGCGACCGGGCGGACGGTGGCAGCGATACCTACGAGGTAGTCATCGAGAACGGCGCGTGCACCGTCTCGGAGTCGGCCGAGCGCGAGCCGAAGCTGTCCCTGTCGCTGGGGGCCGTCGACTTCCTCAACGTGGTCTCCGGCAACGGAAACCCGGTCATGCTGTTCATGACGGGCAAGCTCAAGGCAAAGGGCGACCTGGGTCTGGCCGCGAACATCCAGAACCTGTTCGATCTGCCCAAGGCCTGAGATGGTCGAGTTCTCGCTCGATCTCTCGGAGGATCAACGCGAGCTGCGCGACTGGGTGCACGGTTTCGCCGCCGAGGTCGTGCGCCCGGCCGCGGCCGAGTGGGACAAGCGGGAAGAGACACCTTGGCCGATCATCGGCGAGGCGGCGAAGATCGGGCTGTACGGGTTCGAGTTCCTCGCCAACTGCTGGGCCGATCCGACCGGACTGAGCCTGCCGATCGCTAACGAGGAGCTGTTCTGGGGCGACGCCGGCATCGGGCTGTCCCTGTTCGGCACATCGCTCGCGGTGGCCGCCATCTACGGCTCGGGACAGCCGGAGCAGCTGCTCGAATGGGTACCGCAGTGTTTCGGCACGATCGACGAGCCGGCCGTGGCCGCCTTCTGTACGACCGAACCGGAGGCCGGCTCCGACGTCGCTGCCATGCGGAGTCGGGCGGTCTACGACGAGGCGACCGATGAGTGGGTCCTCAATGGACAGAAGGCGTTCGCCACCAACGGCGGTATCGCCAGCGTCCACGTGGTCACCGCCAGCGTGGAGCCGGCGCTGGGCTCGCGCGGGCAGGCCGCGTTCGTCGTACCGCCGGGGACGAAGGGGCTGTCCTCGCCGCGGAAGCTCGAGAAGCTCGGGCTGCGCGCGTCGCATACCGCCGACGTGTTCCTCGACGACGTCCGGGTACCGGGTCGGTGCCTGCTCGGCGGCAAGGAGGCGCTGGACGAACGGCTAGCCCGCGCCCGGGAGGGGCAACGCGCCACGTCCCAGGCCGCGATGCGGACGTTCGAGCTGACCCGACCCACCGTGGGCGCGCAGGCGATCGGCATCGCGCGGGCCGCGTACGAGTACGCGCTCGACTACGCGAAGACGAGAGTCCAGTTTGGACGGCCCATTGTGGACAACCAGGCGATCGCTTTCGCGCTGGTGGACATGCGTACCGAGATCGACGCGGCCCGCCTGCTCGTGTGGCGGGCGGCGTGGATGGGCCGCAACAACAGGCCGTTCGAGGCTGGCGAGGGTTCGATGTCCAAGCTCAAGGCCGGCGAGGTCGCGGTAGCGGTGTGCGAGAAGGCCGTGCAGATCCTGGGCGGCTACGGCTTCAGCCGCGAGCACCCGGTCGAACGCTGGTACCGCGACGCCAAGATCTACACGATCTTCGAAGGTACATCGGAGATCCAGCGCCTCGTCATAGCCCGCGCGATCTCGGGCCGGTACCTTACCTGACATGCCTGCTCCCCTCGATGGCTTCACATGCGAATCCTTCACTTTCGACGGGCGTACCCACGACGTGTACCGGGCCGGCAACGGTCCAGCCGTGGTCGTCATGCACGAGATGCCAGGCCTGCATCCGGGCGTCGTCGACTTCGGTCGACGCCTGCTGGACGCCGGGTACACCGTCTATCTGCCGTCTTTGTTCGGGCGGCCCGGCGCACCGTACAGCGCCGGCGGTTCGATGCGATCGATGCTGCGAGTGTGTATCTCACGCGAGTTCCGCCTGCTGGCCGACGAGACCGCCCCGGCCGCTACCTGGCTGCGGGCGCTGGCCGCCAAGGCCCACACCGAGTGCGGTGGCCCGGGCGTCGGTGCGATCGGCATGTGCTTCACCGGCGGGTTCGCGCTCGCGATGGCGGTGGAGCCGGCGGTACTCGCGCCGGTGCTGAGCCAGCCGTCGCTGCCGATGCCGATCGGCGCTGCGCGCCCCGCTCAGCTGGGTCTGGACGCGGCCGACCTGGCGGCCGTCAAAGAGCGAACGCAGGACGGCTTGCGCGTACTGGGACTGCGGTTCAGCGAGGACCCGGTCTGCCGTGGCGAGCGCTTCGACACGTTGCGCCGCGAACTAGGTGACGGTTTCGAGAGCATCGAGATCGACTCCTCGGAGGGCAACCCGAACGACATCCCGAAGACGTCGCACTCCGTGCTGACCCTTCACCTCGTCGACGAACCGGGCCACCCGACCCGCGAGGCGCTCGACCGGGTGATGTCCTTCCTCGGGGAGCGCCTGCGCGAGTGACCGCGGGAGCTAGGCGTTGTCGCTCAGCGCAAGGCCGATGAGGAGGAGCTCATCGGTCGTGAGTGGCGGCTTCGGTCGAGTGACGGTCATCGGCGGTGGCGGGCCGGTCTTGTACTGCTCTGGCGGGATCGACGGATCCGGTTGGAAGTTGTCGGTGGAGAGGGCGACCAACGTGCCGTTCGGGCGCTCGACCGTGACTTGGCGGCTCATCGCCTGGCCGTTGTTGTCGGTCACGACGTCGACGCGCGTGCCGTCGGTCAGCACGACGCACGTCGGGCACTCGAGGTCGGAACCGCCCGTCACGACGATCACGGACAGGTGCCCCGTCCCCGAACCGTCTTGGATGTCGACGAGCGCTTTGTAGGTACCCGGCACTCCGTCGAACGACAGGTTGGTGAACGCCGCATCGGGCAGGAACTTACGCAGCTGGGCATCGAGGGTCGCGGTCAGCCGTCCCGCGGGGTCCTCCGGTGCCGGCGTGCTGACTTCCGTCCCCGGGGCGGGCGTACCGCCGTACCCCAGCATGAGCGGGACCGCGACGGCGAGCGCGAGAACGGCGGCGGCCACGCCACCCGCGGCCATGTTTCTGCGCCTGCGTCGCTCCCCCGCGATCAGGGCGTCGAGGTCGATGCGGCTCGGCGGCGGGTCGGCCGCGGCCGCCAGCAACTGTTCGGTCAGGAGTTCCATGACTTCCCCTCGATGTCGACGAGCCGGTCGCGCAGGGCGTCCAGGCCCCGGGCGGTCTGGCTCTTCACCGTGCCGGGCGTGCAGCCGAGCGCCTGGGCGGTCTGCTCGACCGACAGGTCGCAGAAGAACCGCAGCACCAGCACCGCCCGGCGGCGGGGCGGCAGCTCGGCCAGGAGCGCGAGGACGGCGAGCCGGTCGTCCACGGCATCCGTGCCGGCAGGCACCGCCCGCTCCGGGACGTCCCGGATGGCGTGTTCCCGCCGCCACGGCCGGCGGCGCTCGTTGAGCAGCGCCCGGAACAGCACCCGCCGCGCGTAGGCGTCCGGACTGTCCATTTCGGACACTCGACGCCAGTGCCGCAGCAGCTGCACCAGCGCCGTCGACACCAGGTCGTCCGCGGTGTGCCAGTCGCCGCAGAAGACGTACGCCGTGCGCCGCCAACCGTCCATCCGGCTGGCCACGAACTCGCGGTACCCCTCCACGTCCATGAAAGGCGGCGCGGGTATGCGGAGGTTGCCTATGCCGGCACGGGATGTCGAAGGCCGGGGTGCTCGTCGGGCAACGCCCAGCGGACGACCCACCAGCTGACCGCGAGGCAGACCGCGACTAGTGGCCAGGTCAGGACCGCCTGCGCGATCCCGAGCGCGACGACCTGCCCGGCGAGGTAGAGCGGGACCAGCACCACGATGCGGATGACGTACTGCATCACCCAGACGTAGCTGCCGATCCGGTACGCCCGCAGTAGCGCGGGATCCTTCCGCCACGCGGTCTTCTGGCCGAGGACGAACCCGACGACGACACCGAGCAGCGGCCAACGGATCGCGATACTGGTGATCCACGCCAGCGCGCTCACGATGTTCGTGACGATGCGCAGCAGGAAGAAGTCCTCCGGTCGACCGGTGCGCAACGCGACGAGGGCGGCGACGCCCACGCCGAGGACGCCGACGATCGTCGCCCGGACGCTGCCGCCGTGGGTCAGCCGCCAGGCGCCGATGGCCACCGTGGCGACGAGGGCGGCGGCGACGCCGGCCACCAGGCCGTACCGGTCGCCGCCGGCGAGGTAGCCGGCCACGAACGCGACCGGGGGGACGGTCGCGTCGACCGCGCCGCGCCGGCCGCCGAGCAGGTCGGCGAGGGACTCTTGCCGAGGGGCTGGCACGCCCTTGACTCTAGGGCTCGCTGTCGGCCGCGGCTAGAGCGATGTCTGTACGCCAATGGGCGCCGGCGAGGCGTACACCGTCCACAAGGGAGTATGCGGCGGCGCGCGCGGCTGCAAGGTCGGCGCCGGTGGCGGTACAGGCCAGCACTCGACCGCCCGCGGACAGCAACGCGCCGTCGGAGGCCCGGCGGACGGTGCCCGCGTGCAGGATGCCGGGCGCCTCGGCCCCTTCGATCGGGTCGCCGGTGCGGGGTGCCTGCGGGTAGCCCTCGCTCGCCACGACCACCGTGACTGCCGCGCCGCGGCGCCAACGCAGTGGCGGGTGGGCCTCGAGCGTGCCGGTAGCGGCGGCGTGCAGGAGGCCGGCGAGCGGGGTCTCGAGCAGGGGGAGTACCACTTCGGTCTCCGGATCGCCGAACCGCGCGTTGAACTCGACGACCTTCGGCCCGTCCGTGGTGAGCGCGAGGCCCACGTAGAGCAGGCCGCTGAACGGGGTGTCCCTTCGCCGCATCTCGGCGAGAGCTGGGGCGGCGATGTCTTGCAGGACGTTTTTGACTAGGTCGGGTGGTGCCCAGGGCAGCGGCGCGTACGCGCCCATGCCCCCGGTGTTCGGGCCGGTGTCCCCGTCGCCGACGCGCTTGAAGTCCTGAGCGGGCAGTAGCGGTACGGCGGTCGTCCCATCGGTGACCACGAAGAGGGATACCTCGGGGCCGTCGAGGTACTCCTCGATGACGGTTTTCGTGCACGCGGCCGCGTGGCGCTCCGCCTCGGCCCGGTCGGATGTCACCACGACGCCCTTGCCGGCGGCGAGACCGTCGTTCTTGACCACGTACGGGGGTCCGAACTCGTCGAGCGCTCTGCTCGCCTCGGCCGGCGTGGTGCAGGACCGGGCGCGCGCGGTCGGGATGCCGGCCGCGGCCATCACGTCCTTGGCGAAGCTCTTCGAGCCCTCCAGCTCGGCGGCCGCGGCGGATGGGCCGAAGCAGGCGATGCCCTTGCCTCGTACGGCGTCCGCGACACCCGCAACGAGCGGCGCCTCCGGACCGATGACGACGAGGTCCGCCCGGCACTCGACGGCCAGCGCGGCCACGGCCGCCGGATCGGTGGTATCGACGTCGCGCAGTTCAGCGACGGTACCGATGCCGGGGTTACCGGGCGCCGCGATCAGTCCGGTCACCGCGTCGTCGGCGGCCAGTCCCCGGGCGAGCGCATGCTCCCGCCCGCCCGAGCCGATGAGTAGTACGCGCACGGGTGTCTACGCTACCCGCCCCCCTCCGCGTTGATCATGAACTTAGTTGGTGGTTGGGCGGCGTGGCGTGTTGTCAACTTCATGATCACCGTTGCTGTGTTAGGCCGCCCCCGCGCGGGCGCGGGTTAGCGCGGCGCGGATCACGTGGGGGATGTAGTCCGGCGCCAGCGTGTCCTGCCAGGTGAACCGGACAACGGTGAACCCCGCGTTCGCGAAGTCGTTCTGGCGGCGGCGATCCCGGTAGACGGCCTCCGGTTGGCTGTGCGGCTCCGCGCCGTCCGCCTCGGCTACCAGCCTGGCCCACGTCCAGGCGAGATCGCCGAACCCGAGTAGCCGACCGGCACGGTCACGGACCGGGTACTGCAGCTCGTCCGGTGCCACGTTGCCATCCACGCAGCGCAGCCTCGAACGCGACTCGAGCGGCGACTCCGCGCGACCGTCGGCCTCCAGCAGCCACGGTCGACTCGCTACGGCACCACGCCGACCGGCCATCAACGCCGGCAACGAGTCGAGATCCTCGTCGTCCAGGAGCTCCCGGTTGAGGCTGGAGTCGAGCACGCTGACCGCGGTGTACCGGTCCAGCTGAAGAACCAGGTCCGCGACCGTCCTCAGCGGGGTGGTCACCGGGATGCCGTCGACCTCTGTCACGTCTGCGGGGCGGAGTACCAGCTGGTGGGGGCGGACGCACTGATCGAGGATCCGCCGGGGTCGGGCGAGCGGGCCGGGGAGGCTGATGTGGACCTCGTCGCGCCGGAACAGGCCGCCGATGCCGTACAGCTCGGCCGCCGTGCCGAGTACGGCCACCGCGTTCGGCCCGAAGGACAGTACCGCCGCTCTGATCACCGCCCGGCGACCCGGTGGACCGGTGGCGTCGACCAGGTACACGCCGCGGGCCAGCCGGAGCCAGCGCCCCGAGCGGCAGAGGATCGCCACATCCACCGGGCGCAGCCCGTGCGTACGGCACTGTGCGGCCGTGACGACTCCATCCTGGCGAGCGGCGATGGGATAGATCCGGGTCAGATCACGCACGCCGGTCAGGTTGGTGCCTCACAGGTACTCAGTAAACCCCTGTGGATAACCCTGTGGACAACGCCCGGTTGATCATGAAGTTGGTAACACGACACGCCGCCCAGGTCGAAACTAAGTTCATGATCAACGCAGAGAAGGGACTAGCGCAGGAGGGAGCGGCGGAGGACGTTTTCTTCGCGGCCGGGGCCTACGCCGACTACGGCTACGGGGACCCCACAGAGCTGCTCGATCCGCTCGACGTAGCGGCGGGCGTTGGCGGGGAGGTCGGACTCGGTACGGGCTTTCGAGATGTCTTCCCACCAGCCATCCAGGACTTCGTACACGGGCTTGGCATGGTGGAAGGCGGTTTGGGTCATGGGCATTTCGTCGGTGCGTTCACCGTCGATTGTGTAGGCCACGCAGATAGGGACCTTTTCGAGACCGGAGAGCACGTCCAGCTTCGTCACCACGAGGTCGGTGATGCCGTTGACGCGAATCGCGTAGCGCGCGACCACCGCGTCGAACCACCCGCAGCGCCGCTGCCGCCCGGTCGTCGTGCCGTACTCGTCGCCGACCTTCAGCAGGTGCATCCCGTCGGCGTCGAACAGCTCGGTCGGGAACGGTCCCGCCCCGACGCGGGTGGTGTACGCCTTGCTCACCCCGATGACCTGCGAAATGCGGGTCGGCGGGATGCCGGAGCCGACACAGGCGCCCCCGGCCGTCGGGTTCGACGACGTGACGAAGGGGTACGTGCCGTGGTCCACGTCCAGCAGGGTCGCCTGAGCGCCCTCGAGCAGCACGATCGCGTCGCGTTCCAGCGCGCGGGCCAGCTCGAGCCGGGTATCCACGATGTACGGCCGGAGCCGCTCACCGTAGGCCAGGTACTCCTCGACGACGGCCGCCGCATCCAGCGCCTTGCGGTTGTAGACCTTCACGAGGACCTGGTTCTTCTCCCGCAATACCAGCTCGAGCTTCTGCCGCAGGATGCCCGGGTCGAGTAGGTCCTGCACCCGGATGCCTACCCGGGAGACCTTGTCGCTGTACGCCGGCCCGATCCCGCGTCCGGTCGTCCCGATCCGCGCCTGGCCGAGGTACCGCTCGACGACCCGGTCGAGCGCCCGGTGATGGGGCATGACCAGGTGGGCGTCGGCCGAGATGAGCAGCCGCTCGACGGATACCCCGCGCTCGGTCAGCCCGTCGATCTCGGTGATCAGCACCTTCGGGTCGATCACGACACCGTTTCCGATCACCGGCGTACAGCCTGGGGTGAGCACCCCGCTGGGCATGAGGTGAAGCGCGAACTTCCGGCCGTCCGGCAGGATCACGGTGTGGCCGGCGTTGTTGCCGCCCTGGTAGCGGACGACATGGGACACCCGTTCGCCGAGCAGGTCGGTGACCTTGCCCTTGCCCTCGTCGCCCCATTGCGCCCCGATGAGCACGATCGCTGGCATCGTTCTCGCCTCCCAGGGGTGCGGTGCTGCCCGCGAACCCCGGGATGCCAGGCTAACAGCGTGTCCACGGTGCTGCTGCTCAGCCTTGCCGACGGGTGCGACGGTACCCGCGCACCGGTGCTCGCCTGCCGCGACGCGTTGGCTGCCGGCGGCGCGGACGTGGAGACGGTGACCGCGCACTCCGACGCCGAGATCGACGCCGCGCTCGAGCGGGAGGCCCGGCTCGTCGTCGCCACCGCCGCCGACGGCCAGTTGCGCGCCGTCGTGCGAAGGCTCGTCCGGCGGTACGCGCCAGCGCCCAGTCAACGCCCCGCCGACCTGCCCGAGAACCGGACCGTCCCGGATCTGCCGCCGATCGGCGTGCTGCCGCTGGACACTCGCGGCTCGGACGATCTCGCCGCCCGGCTGGGCCTGCCCCGGGAGCCGGCCGAGGTGGCGTCGGCGGTGCTGGCGGGGAAGGTACGCCGGCTCGACCTGCTGCGCACCGACGCCGGCTCGGTGACACTCGACGGCGCACTGCTCGGGGGGGCCGACGACGCCGGACGCGCGGTGCCGTGGCACGGCCTGATCGACGTGGACAGCGCCCGGCTGTCCGACGGTACCGATCCGGTGCTCGCCTGCGCCGTCGTCAACGCCTCCGGCTACTCCACTGTGGATGGACTGCCACTGGTCGTGGGCGCCGACCCGGCCGACGGGGTGGTCGACGTGGCGGTAGCCATCCCCGTGGTCGTACGCCGGCGGGTGCGGGTGGAGGTGCGCCGGGCCAGGGGCAGGGCGGTGTCGGTGGCGCCCCGAGACGACGTACCGCTCCTCGACGACGGGGTGGCTGGCACCCTGGCCCGCAAGCGTTCCTGGTGGGTGGAGCCGGAGGCCTGGGCGGTATACATCGACAGGTGCGAGCCTGCCTAGCCTGTGCGAGGCTGGGTCGGTGAACGAATCGGAGCCGTTCTGGCCGCCGGACGAGGCGGAGGCTCGGGCGCGGCACAACGGACCGGTACGCACACCCGAGCTTCCGAACAACGTCGAACAATTCTCGATACCCGCCTGGAAGACCGCACCGCCACCGCCCCCTGCGCCGGACGCGCTGTGGCGGCCCGAGGCGGCGGTACCCACAGCGGAGGAGTTCGCCCGGCGGCGGGCGACGCGCCCCCCGGACCCGGTGGCGAACATGGGCATGCGGGCCCTGGTCAACAAGTCCACGCTCGGCGTGCTCAAGCTGCCGCCCGGCCGGAAGGAGCAGGACTACCGGCACGACGTCGAGAAGGTGCGCCGCAACTTCGGCGGCCTGCGCCAGGTGACCGTGGTCAACCCGAAGGGCGGCGCCGGCAAGACTGTGGCCGCGCTGCTGCTGGCGATGACGTTCGGGCAGAAGCGCGGCGGGTACGTGCTCGCCTGGGACAACAACGAGACCCAGGGCACCCTCGGCATGCGAGCGCAGCAGGACTTCCATGTGCGGACAGTGCGCGATCTATTACGCGACCTCGAGCACTTCGCCGGCGCGCAGGGGCGGGTCGGGGACCTGTCGCAGTATGTCCGGGCCCAGGGCGAGGGCATGTTCGACGTGCTCGCCTCGGACGAGTCGGCAACCGCCGGGGAGATGCTCACCGGGTCCGCGTTCAGCCAGATCCGCGACGTGGTCAGCCGGTTCTACAAGTTGATCGTCGTAGACACCGGCAACAACGTGCGCGCCACCAACTGGCAGGCCGCCATCGACGCGACCGACCAGCTCGTGGTGACCATGTCCGCCCGCAACGACTCGGCGGAGACGGCCGCGCGGATGCTCGATCACCTCGAGCAGACCGGCCGGCACCGGCTGGTGCGGCAGGCGGTCACGGTGGTCTCGATGCCGCCATCGCGTCGCGAGCTCGACGTGCCCGCGGTACAGCGGCACTTCTCGGCGCGCACCCGGACGGTCATCCTCGCGCCGTACGAGCCGCTGATCGATACCGGCGAGCCGATCCGGTACGCCCAGCTCTCCGCGGGCAGCCACGATGCCTGGCTGAAGATCGCCGCCGCAGTGGCCGAAGGCCTCTAGTTGCTGGAGAGGGCGTCCGCGGCCACGGGGTCGCAGTCGCGCAGGAACTGGGCGCAGCGCGCTGCCTCGTCGGCCTCGCCGATTTCGTCGGCGGCCCGCGAGAGCGCGTACAGCGACCGCAGGAACCCCCGGTTCGGCACGTGCGACCAGGGGACCGGGCCGTGTCCCTTCCAACCGCTGCGGCGCAGCTGGTCCAGGCCGCGGTGGTAGCCGGTCCGGGCGTACGCGTAGGCCGTCACCGGCGCGTCGGCGGCCAGCGCGTGCATCGCCAGCGCGGCCCAGGTGGCGCTCACGGTCGGGAACTGCCCGGCCACGGCCGCGTACGCGGCATCATCGACCCGCTCCGATTCCTCGTCGAGCGCCGTCAGCGCCTCCAGTGCGGCCTGCGTCGTCTCGTCGGCCGGCAGCAGGGTAGCCGGCGGCTCGGGCAACAGGTTCTGCATGGGTCCATTCAATCGGCCTCCGCAGTCCGTGGGTGGCTGAACGGCTGAGTCGTTCGTCACGCGACCGGCCGGTGTCGCAAAACGATCCAGGGGGACTACAACTGGAGGTCCGGAGCCTCCCCAGGACCCGGTAGAAGAGGGCCCGGCGACACGTCTCGCCGGGCCCTCGGTCTTCGCGGCAGGATAGCGAGCGTGATTCAGTACGACACCAGTCCGGACGAGGTCGAGTCGCTCGAGGAGTTGGCCGCCAACCTGGCGACGGGCAGCCTGGCCGGCCTGACCATACAGGGGCTCCGCCTCGACCTCGATCCGCCCGATCTGTCCACAGTGGATATCACAGACACCCTGTTCGTGGGCTGCTACTTCACGTCGGTGGACGCGGAGGCGGAACTGGTCCGGCGCGGCGCGCACGTCGTGCCGGCCTTCGACAACGAGCCGTACCCGACCCATCCGTCCCGGCTCTACCTGCCCGAGGAGATCGCCGCCGGCTTTGCCGAGAACGGCTTCGCGGGGATGTACGACACCGTCGTCCACCACCACTTCCTCGCCAACGGCGGGGCACTGCCGAACATCCGACAGGCGCTGGCCCAGCGGATGCACGACCACGGGATCGACGACGGGCTGCAGGACGCGATCGCGGAGTGGGCCGCCGCGGGTGGCGGTCCGGTCACCGGCATCATGGGCGGGCACGCGGAACCTCGCGGCACGTCCGGGTACCTCGGGGCCGCCCATATCGGCCGGGGGCTCGCGCGGGCCGGTTGTCTCGTGGTCACCGGCGGAGGCCCGGGTGTCATGGAGGCCGCGAACCTAGGCGCGTTCCTGGCCGACGCCTCGGACGAGACGCTCGCCGGGGCGGTCGAGCGGTTGGCGGAGAGTCCCGACTTCACCGATCCCGACCCGTACACGGCGGCGGCCCTGGCGGTCCGCGCGGAGTTCGCCCCGACGGGTGGACCGTGGGCGAGGCGCGGCGGGCTGTCCGTGCCCACCTGGCTGTACGGCCACGAGCCGGCGAACCTGTTCGCCGCGCGGATCGCCAAGTACTTCTCGAACGCCATCCGGGAGGACACCATCCTGCGATTGACCCGTGGCGGCATCGTGTTCGCGCCGGGCCGCGCCGGTACCGTCCAGGAGATCTTCCAGGCGGCGACCAAGACGTTCTACGCGACCGACGGCACGAGCGGGCCGTTCGTGTTCCTCGGCAAGCAGTACTGGACCGAGGTGCTGCCGGTCGAGACACTGCTGCGGCCCTTGCTGGCCGCCTCGCCCGGCGGCGACCAGTCACACCTGCTGTTGGTGACCGACGAGCCGGACGAGGCGGTAGCGATGATCCTCGAGTGGGGCGCGCCGCCGGAGGCGAAGGAAGCCCAGCGCACCACGCCGTGACGGTCAGGGTGTCGGTATCGGCGAGGCGCTCTCGTAGGGCGGGGGTGCTGACGTCGGGACTACCGTCGGATCCGCCGTCGGGTACACCGGGCTGGGATCCGTCGACATGGTCGGGTTTGGCGAAGGATCCTCCGCGGGCGGACACCTGGCCTCGACCGGAGCCGACGGGGACGGTCTCGGCGAGTAGCACAGCTGTGGCTCACACAGGTCGAGTACCGCGCAGAGGCGCCAGCCCATCTCCTCGACCGCCTCGTAGTCCCCACTCGACATCAGCGCCCCGCTGACCACGACGTTGCTGACGTAGATCGCGTTGCCCCGACGGAAGGCGAGCACCCGGGTGATCGGCGGCGACGGCTCGACGAAGTCCCAGGCCATGACGACGTACCGGCCGTAAACCGTGCCCGTCGCCGTACCGCCCAGCCATCCACACCGGCCGATGTCGGCGTTCAGGTTCTCCATGACCGCCTTGGCGTCCGACTCGCTGCCGTACAGGAACAGCTGGTTCGTGATGACGGTCGGCGAGTGCTCCTCCTCGCCCGCGCGCCCCGGCCCGGCCATCGTACGCGCGTCGGTGCGGCCAGGCAGGGAGACGTCGTGACCAGTACACGGCTGGAACACGCCGGCGACCTGCGGGTTGTCGTCGCGCGTCCAGCCGGCCTCGCCCTCGTGCGGCATGACCAGCTCGCCGGGAATCGTGCCGGCAGCCGCGGTGGTACCGGCACCGCCACCGCCGCCGACGGTCGTCGTGACCGCCACCCCCGTCACGGCGGTCACGACGCCAGCGGTGACCGCGGTGACGCCGACGAGTTGTACTTTGCGGCGATCCCCCTTGGTCCGTACCGCGCCCGCCGGAACCAGCCGGGCCGAATCAGAGACATCGCGGGTGAACGCGGTCAGGCGCTCCACCAGGTTGTCAGGCATGTAGGTCGACCTCCTCTACGGTTTCCTCACCCAACAGCGGGGCCAGCGCCTGACGCCCACGGCTCAGCCGCTGCTTGACCGCGCTGACCGAGCTGTCGGTCTCGTCCGCGATCTCCTGTACGGACAGACCGAACACGTAGTGCAGCATGATCGCCCGGCGTTGGACTGCCGGAATCTGGCGGAGCGCCTCGACGACGGCCACGGTGTCCGGGTTCAACTCCGGAACCGGGGACACCGGACCCGACCGTCGATGCGCAAGTACGCGGTTACGCGTCCGCCGCCAGCTGCTCACCGCCACCCGGTAGGCGACCCGCCGCACCCAACCGGCCGGATCCTCGTACGCCCCGATCCGCGCCCAGCGCTGCCAGGCGCGGGCGTACGCCTCGGCCACCGCATCCTCGGCTTCGGCCAAGTCCCCGGTCACGGCATAGACGTACGCCACCGCCTGCCTGGCCGTGCTGGCATAGAACTCGTCGAAGCTCGCGCTGTCCCGCACATCGACTACACGCTCTGCCCGGCGTGCCGGTTACAAACACCGGGTCTGCGATACGCCGCGCTCCCGGCCGACGTCCGCGATCACCTGGAAGCAGTACGAGCCATCCAGCGGCGGGAGGTTCGTGAGGACCACGAACGAGGCGTTGTACACCGAGGCGATGGGCAGGTTGGGATCGCCTCCCACGCGGACGATGAAGTACGCCGCGTCCGGGTGCACGCTGGTCCAGCGGAGGAGTACGACGCCCTCGGACTGCCTCGTCACCTCGGTGATGACCGGCGCGATCCGGGGGTTCTGGATGGGTGGCCGGCTCTCACCCGGCGACTCCGGTGTCGGCCCCGGCGAAGCCAGGTCCGGCGAAGCCACGTCGGACGGGTTCTGGTCGCACGGGTACGGCCGCCAGTGGTCGAGCGGCGCCTGCGTCGGGTTCGCCGTCAAGGAGGCCGTCGGTCCCGGCATCGGCGACCGGAAGTAGCACGTGAGGGGCTCGCACAGCCCCAGTGCCTCGCACAACCGCCGGTTCATCTCCTTGGCGGCTTCATATTCGAAGAGCGGATCCAGCACGCTCCCGCTGTTCGACTCGATGTGGGAAACGTAGATCGCGTTGCCCTTCCGAACCGCGACGGCCATACGCGGTCGGTGATCCTCGTGCGGGTACATAGTGCGGGCCAGGACAACGAACTGGCCGAGCCCCATCGTGGGCGCCCACCCGCCGAACCACCCGCAATCGGCCTCGGACCTGCGGGACAGCTCGGTGATGGCCGCCTCGGCAGCCTCGTTGGTCCGGAAGAGGAACAGCTGGGTCGTGACCACGAGCGGTACCGGGTCCTGGTCGCCCTGCGGCACGACACCGGACACCGTCCGGGCGTCGGTACGGCC
>DASRII010000253.1:0-32914 GCA_035650075.1 Micromonosporaceae bacterium
TCGACCAGAGCCGAATCCGACAGCATCAAGACCGAGGCGGAGGCGCAGTCACCGACGGCGATCGCCGCCCGTGCCAACGCCTCACGCATAGTTAGAGATTAGCACAAATGTACGATCGAGCCTAGGTGTCGCAAGTGGACAGTGCGTAGTCTGATAGCCATCCTGTGAGCAGCTCGGCCACCCGTACGGGGTTGCCCAGTTGCGGGACGTGTCCGGCGGGCAGCACCTCGAGGCGGGCATCTGGGATCAGTTGTGCCGCGGCCCGGGCGGCGTCGATCGGCACCACCGGGTCGCGGTCTCCCCAGACCATGAGCGTCGGGACCGACAGTCGGCGAAGGTCCTCGGGCCTGATCCGCGTCGCGGTTCGATAGCCGAACGGCGAGATCAGGGCCTGCAACTCCGCGCGGTTGGCGGCGACCGCGGCCGGGTCTCTCGCTCCGGCCACGAGGGAATCGAGCAGGTCCGGGTGTCGCGTGATGGTGTCGGCCTCGCCCACCGAAGCCATCATGCGCAGCAGCATTCGCCGGCCCGGTTTCACGGCTCTGGTCATGATGTCCCCGAGGACCGGCATCGCCATCAATCGGATCGGCAGGGGAAGGTGACCGCCGGGCAGTGTGGGGGTGGATCCGAGCATGACGAGTCCGCGCACGCGCTGCGGGTATTCGAGGGCATACCACGTCGCATAGATCCCGCCGCCGGACGCGCCGACGAGCACCGCGTCCTCCAAACCAAAAGCATCGAGTACGTCGTCGACGAACCGGACCGCAAAGTCGCGGAACCTGTGGCGGGGGAAGCCGCTGGGGTCGCTGAGGCCCATGCCGGGCCGGTCGACGAGGTAGGACCGAACGGCGGTCATGTGTTCGAGCAGCATCAGGTGCGACAGCGCCGAGGTGTTGTTGCCGTGCAGATGAACGACTGGTACGCCGTCGCCGGCCTCGACCACATGCACCCGCCGGCCCGTGCCGAGCGTGACGAAGCGTCCGTGTGCAACCGACGTGCGTAGCATCCGCTCGTAGACGTCGCGCATACCTGCGGTCATGTGATCACGATCTGCCACACGTTGACCGACCGACTAGTTCGAAATCCGAACTCGGGCCTTCGTTCGTGCGAGACTTGGTGCCATGGGCTCGCGCGAGTTCGTCGGCTACTGCTCGTTCACGAAGGCGATAGAACACCTCGGCGACCGGTGGAACCTGTTCATCCTGCGTCAGCTTTCGACATTCGGACCGCAGGGTTTCAACGACCTCGCCACTGGCCTGCCCGGGAGGATTTCGCGGTCGGTACTCGCCGACCGGTTACGCAAGCTGGAGAACCTGGGTCTGGTCACGCACGCCGGCGGGTCGCCGTACCGGCTCACCTCGGCCGGCACCGCACTGGTCCCGACGATCCTGTCGCTGCGCGGGTGGGCCGAAACCTGGCTGCCCGACGATCCGGACATGGTCGAGCAAGACCCGGACGTCGTGCTTGCCTGGCTGGCACAGCGGGCAGCTCCGCGAGAGCTGCCCGACCGCGCGGTCGTCATGGAGTTCACGACACGTCACCGACACGAACACCGCTGGTGGCTGGTCCTGCAGCGCGGCGTGGAGCCATACGGCTGCCTGCACGATCCGCTCCTGGACGAGACCCGCTATGTGTACGTGCAGGCGGCGATCACCACCCTGCTGGCATTAGCGCGGGGTAGGCGCGACTGGGCAGAAGCCATCGACGACGGAACGCTGGTCATCTCCGGTGCTCCGGATCTGGCGAGCCAAGTCACCGAGTGGTTCACGCCGCCCACCGTGGTGGTCAGAACCGGTCGCCGCCGGTGAATTGACGCTCGAGGTTGTCCGCGGTCGTCGTCACCAGAGCCAGGGGTGACTCGAACTCGTTGATGTTCAGGTTGGCCAGCGGTAGCGAGTGCCGGAACGTTACGAAGTCGCCGAACTGGGCCAGCCCACCGCAGATGGTGTTGCCGATCTGCTGGAGTGCGGCCGGCAGGTCGACGGACGCGACCTCGCCGAACGGGGACTCGATCTGGACCCACTCCTCCGAACCGTCGGCCAGCCGCAGGTACCAGACGATGACCACCTGCGACCGCATGCTGCCGGTGTCGAACACCATCTTGATCATCGTGGGGTTCTCTTCGGCAACCTTGTAGTTGGAGTGGATGTACGAAACAAGATCATTCCACGTCGTCATGCCGGCAGACTAGCGATCGGTCGAGCACCCGGGGATAGTTCGTCCGGCTCGACGTCCGAGGTGAAAGTGCCTAGGCGACAGCGACCACGGCCGATATCAACGCCGAGCCGTTCAGTAGTGCCTCGTCGTTGTGGTCGGCGCCCTCGACGACGGTCACCGTCACCGGTCCCGCGGCCCGTTCGGCCACCTCGCGACTCTGCTCCGGCGGTACGACCGTGTCCGCGGTGCCGTAGACAACCGCGGTGGGTACGTCCACTGTGGCCAGTTGGTCGGCCAGCGGGAAGCGGTCCCGCAGCAGCAGGCGTACCGGCAGGAACGGGTAGTGCACCGAACCCGCCGAAGCCAGGTCCTCGAAGGGTGAGCGCAGGACGAGACCGGCCGGTGGGTGCTCTGTCGCAAGCTCGGTGACCACCGCCGCGCCGAGGCTCTCTCCAAAGTAGACGATGCGGGGTACGCGCTCGGCCACGTACCGGTGGGCCGCCCGTACGTCGAGCGCGAGGCCGCCTTCCGACGGCTGGCCGGGGTTGCCGCCGTACCCGCGATAGTCGAAGAGCAGCACGTCGAAACCGTGCGCCGCCAGCGCACGGGCGAGTGGGACGCGGCCGGCGCGGTTTCCGCCGTTGCCGGGCGCGACCAGGACCGCGACGCCGCGGGACGGCGCACGCCCAGGGATCCACCACGCGCCCAGCCGCAGCCCGTCGGACGTGTGGAGGGTGACGTCCTGGCCATCGGCGAAGAACGTGGCCGCCGGCGGCACGGCGGACCGGTCGGGCAGGTAGATCAGCCGGCGCTGGAACAGCCACAACAGCCCGAGCAGGAGCACGACGATCAGTACGACCAGCAGCGCCGGCCGCAGGAGTCTCGGCACGTCGGAGATGGTATATCATTCTTGATATGTCGGGTGAGGACCTGCCGATCCTGCCGGGTTTCCGCGAGATGGCACAGCGCCGCCGCGAACTGTTGGCCCAGTTGGTGGCGCACCGGCAGGCGAGCGGGCTGTCCCAGGCCGAGGTCGCGGAGCGCATGGGTACGTCCCAGCCCGCGGTGGCGCGGTTGGAGGGCGGGACCGTCGACATCAGACTGTCCACATTGGAACGGTACGCGGCGGCGATCGGCCGGCGGATCGAGTTGAGGCTGGAGGACGGCAGATGAGTACGGTCGACGAAGGGATGGCGCCCTGGCTCGAGGAACGGCTGTTCGACCAGCGCATCGTGCTGCTGCAGGGACCGGTCACGGCCGCGGCGGCCAGCCGGGCGGCCGCGAGCCTGCTCACGCTCGACGCGCTCGGTACCGATCCGGTCCGCCTCCACCTGTCCGCGGCGGACGGGGATCTCACCGCCGCGTTCGCGGTCATCGACGCGATCGACGCGATGCGGGCACCGGTCCACGTGCTCGCGGTCGGCGAGGTCGGCGGTGCGGCACTCGGGGTCCTGGCGGCCGGCGGGAAGCGGCTGGCGTACCCGCACGCCCGGTTCCGGCTCAGCGAGCCCCGGCTGACCGGGGTGGCCGGCACCGCCGACGAGGTCGCCGCGGCGGCCGGGCGGTACCTGCGCGCGCTGGAGGACCTGGTGCTGCGGATCGTCGACGCGACCGGCCAGCCGCGTAGCCGGATCGAGGACGACCTGGCCAACCAGCGCGTGCTGAGTGCCGAGGACGCGCTCGGGTACGGCCTCGTCGAGGAGATCGCCCTGCCGGGCCGGTAGCCGCATCAGGCATGCTGGGGGCGTGACTTTCGACGTGAACGCGGTGCGGGCCGCCTATCCCGCCCTGACCGACGGTTACGCCTACCTCGACGGTGCGGCCGGCACGCAGACCCCGACCGCGGTCATCGACGCGGTCGCGGGGGCCTACCGAGCCGGTCTGTCCAATGTGGGCGGTGCGTTTCCGGCCAGCGGTCGGGCGGACCGCATCGTCGCCGGGTGCCGGGCGGCCGTCGCGGACCTCGTTGGCGGCGAGGCGGACGGTGTGATCCTCGGTCCGAACATGACCACGCTGACCTACCGGCTCGCGTATGCGCTCGCCAAACGGTGGCAGTCCGGCGACGAGATCGTGCTGTCCCGGTTGGACCATGACGCGAACGTCCGGCCCTGGGTTCAGGTCGCCGAGCGGGCCGGCGTCACCGTTCGGTGGGCCGAGGTGGACGTGGCATCCGGCGAACTGCCGGCAGGGCAGTACGACGCGCTGGTATCCGACCGCACCCGGCTCGTCGCCGTGACTGCGGCGAGCAACGCGCTCGGTACGCGGCCGGACCTCGCCGCGATCACCGCCACCGCACACGCCGCGGGAGCACTGACCTTTGTGGACGGTGTACACGCTACCGCGCACGGGCCGATCGACGTGGCTGCCTTCGGGGCCGACTTCTACGCCACGAGCGCGTACAAGTGGTCCGGGCCCCACATCGGCGCGCTGGTAGCCGATCCGGGCTTGCTGGACTCGCTCGCGCCGGACAAGCTGGCCTCCTCGCCGACGACCGTGCCGGACCGGTTCGAGACGGGTACCGCACCCCTCGCCGACCTGGCCGGTGTCACCGCGGCCGTCGAGCACCTGGCCGCGCTCGACCCCGCGGCGACCGGCACCCGGCGCGAGCGGCTGCTCGCCTCGCTCGGCGCCGCGGAGGCGTTCGAGCAGGAGCTGTTCGCCGTGCTGCTGGACGGGCTGGCCGGCATGGCCCACGTGACGACGTACGGGAAGGCGGCCCGGCGTACCGCGACCGCGTACTTCAACGTGGCCGGTCACCACCCGCGCGCCGTGGCCGAGCATCTGGCCGAGAAGCGAGTGAATGTCTGGAGTGGACACAACTACGCCTGGGAGCTGACCGGGGCGCTGGGCATCCGCGACAGCGGTGGCGCGGTACGCGCCGGTCTGGTGCACTACAACGATCGCTCTGATGTCGACCGGCTGCTCGACGGCGTGGCCGAACTGGCGTGAACGGCGTCGAGCTTGCCCGCCGGTTCTACGAGCAGGAGGTCCGTCCGCTGCTGGCCGGAAGCGAGCACGCCGCCGCGTTGTTGGGCAACGGCTCGGAGGTGCTCGGGTACGGCGACGAGGTCTCCACCGACCACGACTTCGGACCGCGGGTCCAGGTGCTCCTGCCGCCCGAGGCGACGACGAGTCACCACCTGCCCGAGGGCACCGAACTGACCACAGTGGACTCGTTCTTCCGCCGGCGGCTCGGCTTCGATCCGGCCGACGGCGTCGACCTGAGAGACTGGCTCTGTACGCCGACCCAGACTCTCGCCACGCTGACCGCGGGCGCGGTCTTCCACGACCCGGACGGCATGCTGGCGCGGCGGCGGGCCGCACTGGCCTGGTACCCCGACGACGTCTGGCGGTACGTGCTCGCCGCCGGCTGGCTGCGGATCGGCCAGGAGGAGGCGTTCGTGGGCCGCACCGGCGGCACCGGCGACGACCTGGGTTCCCGGGTCGTTGCGGCCCGGCTCGTCCGCGACCTGATGCGGCTGGCGTTCCTGATCGAACGGCGGTGGGCGCCGTACAGCAAGTGGCTCGGTCGGGCGTTCGCCGGATTGCCGCTGGCGGTCACGGTCGGTCCACCGCTGGCCGCGGCAGTCGCGGCGCCCGGGTGGCGGGAGCGCGAGGCCGCGCTGTGCGAGGCGGGCAGCATCCTGGGCGCGGCGACCGACGCGCTCGGCCTCGCGGAACACGTCGATCCGACACCGCGACAGTTCTACACCCGCGACATCCGAGTGGTGGGTGCGGACCGGTTCGCCGTCGCGCTCACCGAGGCCGTCCGCGACCCCGAGGTGTCCGCGCTCATCGACCGCCTCGGCCGCCGCCACGACGACGCGGTCGGTACCCTGCCCGGCGCGATCGACCAGGCCGTCGACTCGGTCGACGTGCTGTGCCACCCGGACCGCTGCCGCGCTGCGGCCCGAGTACTGGGACTACCGGCGAGCTGAAGCGACCGCGGTGACCGCTATGTTCCACGGCAGCACCCGGCCGTCGCCGGTATCGGATCGCCACGGTCGCATGCCGGTATCGAGCTCGGTGAACGATGACAGGCGCAGGCCTTCCTGAGCCAGGAAGGCACCGAGGAACGTGCTCAGCGTGGGGTAGCGCACCCCGATCCGGCTGCGCAGCGGAAACCGACCGCTGGGATCGCGATGCAGCCGCTCGTCGCCGTACCCGGCGGTCATGCGTACCTCGTGCCGCTCGACCTCGCTCCGGCGGTCGGCGAACGCACCGACGTAGGCCGGATGTGGCCCGACGCAGACCAGCCGGCCGCTCGGTCGCAGTATCCGCGCGGCCTCGGCGACGGCGGCGGCGAAGTCGTCCAGATCCATGACGAGCGGGTTGCGGGACGCTGCAACCCTGAGCTGGTCGGCGGACAGGTCGACGCCGATGACCGTGTACCCACGGGCCCTTAACACCTCGTGGTGCAGCGCCGTTCCGCAGCCGATGTCGACGCAGACCGGGTCATCGGAATCCGCCGGTCCGAGGAGCCGGCCGAGCAGCCCCGCCGACCCGTCCTCGTCGCCGTAGTAGTGGAACGTCGTGTCGTACCAGTCCGCGTGACCGTCGTAGCGCGCATCCACGAGACACCAGTACCATCTGGCGCACCACGGTTGGGGGACAGGGTGCCGGTTGTCGATGTGCAGGAGCTGACCCGTACGTTCCGATCCGGCAGAGGTCTGCGGCGCCGAGAGGTCCACGCGGTCCGCGGGATCAGTTTCTCCATCGAGCGTGGCGAGCTGTTCGGTCTGCTGGGGCCGAACGGCGCCGGCAAGACGACGACCATCAAGATGTTGATCACGTTGCTGTTGCCCACCAGCGGCCGGGCGACCGTGTTGGGACACGACGTGGTCGAGCGGCCGCGCGAGATCCGGCGGCGGGTCGGCTACGTCTTCGGTGGCGACCGCGGACTGTACGAGCGACTGTCCGCATTGGACAACCTTCGCTACTTCGCGGAGCTGTACGCGGTACCGGCCCGGGAGCAGCGAGGGCGGATCGCCGAGCTGCTCGACCTGGTCGGGCTCGCCGGGCGGGAGCGGGAGCGCGTCGAGAGCTACTCCCGCGGCATGCGCCAGCGGCTGCACATCGCCCGCGGGCTGTTGCACCGGCCCGAGGTGCTGTTCCTGGACGAGCCGAGCATCGGCATCGACCCCGTGGGCGCCCGCGAACTGCGGAGCACCGTCAAGGCTCTGGCCGAACGCGGTACCACCGTGTTGCTAACGACGCACTACATGTTCGAGGCGGACGAGCTGTGTGACCGGATCGCGGTGATCGCCGGCGGTCGCATCGTCGCCAGCGGTACCCCGGCCCAACTCAAGCAACGGGTCAGCGGCGGCGGTGTCGTGGAGGTCGAGGTGTTCGGCATCCCCGACGGGGTCGTCGGCGGCGTGCGAACGTTGCCCGGCGTGCGGACGGTCAGCGTCGAGGAACGCGGTCAGGCGCAGGTACTCCTCGTGCACACCGAGCCCGGCGCCGACGTCGCCCAGGCGGTGCTCGGCCGGCTCGACGGCGCACGGGTCGGCCGCGTGGTCACCCGCGAGCCGACGCTCGAGGACGCCTACGTCGAACTGGTGCGAGAGTGATGAGGCTGCTCGCAGTCGGCTGGTGGCTCCAGCTGAAGGTACGCAGCCGGTCGAGGTTCGACGGCCTGCTCGGCGTACTCTGGCCGCTTTTCTTCTCCACCACGGTCTTCCTCATGTTCCGGGCCGGTACGCAGAGCGCGGCGCTGCTGTCGGCCGCGGTCGGGGCGAGCGTGATGGGCGTCTGGTCGGCGACGAGTACCGCGGCCGGCGGCGCCCTGCAGCAGGAGCGCCGGCAGGGCACGCTGGAGCTGCTCGTGGCGGCACCTCGGCCGTTCCCGTTGCTGATCCTGCCGGTGACGCTGGCGATGGCGACCGTCGGCGCGTACAGCATGGTCGCGACCCTCCTATGGGGACGGTTCGTGTTCGGCATCGGCGTCACCATCCACAACCCGATCGCGTTTCTCGCGGCGGTCGTCGTGACGGTCGTCGCGATCGGCGTACTCGGGTTCCTCATCGCGGTCTGTTCGGTGCGCTACCGGGCGTCCTGGGCGCTGGGCAACGCGTTGGAGATGCCGGTCTGGCTGATCTGCGGATTCCTCGTACCGCTGTCCGCGCTGCCGGCCTGGGTACGCCCGATCTCGTGGCTGCTGGCCCCGACCTGGGGGATGTCGGCGATCCGGGCCGCCGCCGAGGGCCGGACGGCCTGGCTGGACCTGGCCGCCTGCCTGGGCCTCGCGGCCCTGTACGCGGCGGCCGGGACGGTGCTCGCCGGCCGCCTGGTGGATTCCGCCCGGACCCACGCGACGCTGGCCCTGACATGAGCAGCAGGCGCAGTCAACCAATGAGGGTGTTCTTCCGAGGTGGGTTGACCAGCTACCGGGCGCTGTTCACGTGGCTGAGCCCGTGGATCCTGATCCCGACCTTCCTGATCGGGCCCGTCTTCCAGATCCTGTTCTTCGCGTACGTCGGGCGCACCGCGGGAGTCGGCAGCGACGCGTTCTTCCTGATCGGTAACGCCGTGCAGTACGCCGCGCTCCCGTGCCTGTTCGCGATGGGTCACACGATCAGCGGCGAGCGGTCCTCCGGCACGCTGCCGCTGTTGATGGCCTCGCCGGCCCGGCGGATCCCGCTGTTCCTGGGCCGGGCGCTGCCCGTGTTGATCAACGGGTACGGCGTCGCCCTGTTCTCGCTCGTCGCGGGTGCGCTCCTGCTCGGCGTCCGACTCCCACCGGCCACCCTGGCGCCGCTGGCCCTCGTGGTCGCGGTGGCCACATTCGGCTGTACCGGGCTGGGCCTGGTCACGGCCGCGTTGGCGCTGTACGTACGGGAGACCGCGGTCCTGACCAACATCGCCTTCGGCGTCCTGCTGATTTTCGCCGGAGTGAACGTTCCACTCGCGGCGATGCCTGGATGGATGGTCGCGGTGGCCGAATGGCTGCCGCTGACCCACGGCATCGCGGCGGCCCGGCAGGTGGCCGCCGGCGCGGGCTGGGCCGACGTCCGCTCGGACCTGGTGGCCGAGGCCGGGCTCGGGCTGCTGTACGTGGCCATCGGGCTCGCCATGCTGGCGTTCTTCGAGCGGGAAAGCCGCCGGCGTTCCACCCTGGACACCTACTAGCGCCCGGTGGCACGCTGGTGCACGTTCGAGCCGGCCCCTGGGAGGCAGGGGGACATCGATGGTTGGCCATAGGAAAGAGTTCCCCGCGGAGGAAGCCCCGTGTGGCAAGATCGTGGGCGGCGAGTTCTACCGTGACTCCGACGGCGAAGGCTTCTCCGTCCACGTCCGGTACTACACCTGCGGCTGCCGCCGCACCCGGCACGAGTACCACGATGGAAGTGTTACCGCGACGGCGGTCAAGCACGGTCGCCGACGAGGCAAGATCATATGGGAGGAGCAGTCGGACCATCCGGTCTGACCGCGCAGGAGGACTATGAGTACCTCGCACGACATCGTCATAGTGGGCGGTGGCGGGGCAGGCCTGCGGGCCGCCATCGCCGTGGCCGAGGCCGATCCGACGCTCAGCGTCGCCGTCGTGTCCAAGGTGTACCCGATGCGCAGCCACACGGTCTCCGCCGAGGGCGGCGCGGCCGGTGTGGCCAAGGCCGACGACAGCCTCGACGAGCACGCGTACGACACGATCTCCGGCGGCGACTGGCTGTGTGACCAGGACGCCGTCGAGGCGTTCGTGGTCGAGGCGCCGCGTGAGCTGCTGCGGCTGGAGCACTGGGGTTGCCCGTGGAGCCGCGAACCGGACGGGCACATCGCGGTCCGGCCGTTCGGTGGCATGAAGAAGATGCGCACCTGGTTCGCGGCCGACAAGACCGGTTTCCACATGCTGCACACGCTTTTCCAGACGTCGCTGAAGTTCCCGTCCATCACGCGGTACGACGAATGGCACGTCACCCGCCTGCTGGTCGACGACGGCCGGGTCTGCGGTGTGGTGGCGCTGGAGCTGATGTCCGGCCGGGTCGAGGCGATCACGGGCAAGGCGGTCATCCTGGCCTCCGGTGGCGGGGGCCGCGTCTTCCCGTACACCACGAACGCCGCCATCAAGACCGGCGACGGCATGGCGCTGGCATACCGGGCCGGGGCGCCGCTGAAGGACATGGAGTTCGTCCAGTACCACCCGACCGGCCTGCCGTTCACCGGCATCCTCATCACCGAGGCGACTCGGGCCGAGGGCGGCTGGCTGCTCAACAAGGACGGCTACCGGTACCTGCAGGACTACGACCTCGGCACGCCGTCGCCGACACCCGTGCTGCGCAGCATGGAGCTGGGCCCGCGGGACCGGCTGTCCCAGGCGTTCGTCCACGAGGTCGAGAAGGGCCGGACGATCGAGACGCCGTACGGCCAGGTCGTGCACCTCGACCTGCGGCACCTCGGGGCGAAGGTCATCGACACCAAGCTGCCGTTCGTCCGCGAGCTGTGCCGCAAGTACGAGAACATCGACCCGGTCCACGAGCTGATCCCGGTGCGCCCGGTCGTGCACTACATGATGGGTGGCGTGAGCACCGACATCAACGGCGCGACCGGCCTGGACGGGCTGTTCGCCGCCGGGGAGGTGGCCTGCGTCAGCATCAACGGCGCCAACCGGCTCGGCTCCAACTCACTGCCCGAACTGCTGGTCTTCGGCGCCCGCGCGGGCGCGGCCGCCGCGGCGTACGCGGCGTCGGCGTCCACTCCCGGGTCCGCTGTGGACACTCAGGCCGCCGACGAGAAGCGCCGGCTCGATCGGGAGTATTTCGGCCGGACCACCGGCCGCGAGCGGCTGTCCTCGATCCGGGTGCAGATGCAGGAGGTCATGGAGGGCGCCGCCGGCATCTACCGCGACGGCAGCACGCTCGCCAAGGCCGTGGACACGCTGCGGGAGCTGCGCGAGCGGATCGCCGCCGCCACGATCGACGACTCCAGCCGTACCTTCAACACCGAGCTGACCTCGGCGCTCGAGCTGACCGGGATGGTCGACATCGCGCAGTCCATTGTGCACAGTGCCCTGCGGAGGGAGGAATCGCGCGGCGCCCACCAGCGCACCGACTTCCCGGCCCGCGACGACGACCGCTTCCTGGCCCACTCCGTGGTACACCGGGAGGCCGACGGCTCGCCGCGAGTGGAGTACCTGCCGGTCACCATCACCCGGTGGCCGCCGGGCAAACGGGTCTACGGGAGTTGAGCATGCCGGAGAACATCACCCTGCGCGTCGCCCGCTACCGGCCGGAGCAGGAAGAAGAGCCGACCTTCGACGAGTACGCCGTACCGCTGAACAAGGACTGGTCGGTGCTCGACGGCCTCAACTACATCAAGGACGAGCTGGACGGCACGCTGTCGTACCGCTGGTCCTGCCGGATGGGGATCTGCGGCAGCTGCGGCGCCTCGGTAAACGGGCAGCCGAAGCTGACCTGCGCCACGTTCCTGCATGACTACGCCCCGGGCCCGGTACGCATCGAGCCGCTGGCCAACTTCCCGATCATCCGCGACCTCGTCGTCGAGCTGACCGACTTCATGCACAAGCTCGGCACCGTCAAGCCGTGGATCGTGCGGGAGGAGGAGCAGCCGGTCGAGGACGGCGAGTACCTGCAGACGCCGGCAGAGCTGGCCGACTACAAGCAGTACAGCATGTGCATCAACTGCATGCTCTGCTACTCGGCGTGCCCGGTCTACGGTCTCGACCCCCACTTCATCGGGCCGGCGGCGATCGCGCTCGCTCAGCGGTACAACCTCGACAACCGCGACGAGGGCGCGCGCGACCGGCTGACCGTGCTGAACCAGCCGGAGGGGATCTGGGGCTGTACGTTCGTCGGCGAGTGCTCTCGGGCCTGTCCCAAGGACGTCGACCCGGCTGGCGCGATCCAGCGGTACAAGGTGACCGCGGCGATGGCGACCGTCAAGTCCCTGCTCATGCCGTGGGGGGAGCGGTGAGCTACTTCGCCCGGTTGTACAAGCCCCGGATGTCGGTCTTCTGGTGGATGTCCAGGCCGACGTACCTCATGTTCGTGCTGCGCGAGCTGAGCAGCGTCTTCGTCGCGTGGTTCATCGTGTACCTGCTGCTGTTCGCCCGCGCGGTCGGCCAGGGTCCCGAGCAGTACCAGCGGTTCCTCGACTGGGCGGCGAGCCCGTGGCTGATCGCGCTGAACATCGTGGCATTCCTGTTCGTGGTCTACCACGCGATCACGTTCGCCAACCTGACCCCGCAGGCGATGGTGGTGAAGCTGCGCGGCCGGACGGTACCGGGACCGCTGATGGCGGCGTCGGTGTACGTGGGCTGGCTCGTCGTGTCGGCGATCCTGGCCTGGCTGGTGGTGGGCTGATGGCCGGCAACAAGAAGACGATCGAGCCGTTCCTCTGGCTGGGGTTCAGCGGCGGCGGTGTGGTGGCCGCGCTGACATTGCCGGTACTGCTGTTCCTGCTCGGCATCGCGATCCCGCTAGGCTGGATAGCCGCGCCGGACTACGCGCACTTGGCCGCGGTCCTACGCCACCCGCTGACCCGGCTCGGCGTCGTCGTCATCGCCGCAATGTCGCTCATCCACGCGGCCCACCGCCTGCGGTTCACCCTCCACGATGGACTGAAGCTAGGCAAGTACGACGCCGTCATAGCCACCGTCTGCTACGGGGCCGCCCTAGCCGGCGCCGCCCTAGCCGCCTACATCATGTTCGCGGTGGTCTAGCCCCGGTCTAGCCCCCGGGCCTCCTCCCCGTTGATCATGAACTTAGATAGACGGTCGACGGCGTGTCGTGCTACCAACTTCATGATCAACGGGGAGCGGACAGTTCGAACTTTCGTTGGACAGAACAAAAGTTAGTAACGAACGAAGCTGAAGCTCTAGACACGAGAGCTAGAAGTCTCCTACTGTGACGAACGTGCGAGACCCGCTGCACCTTCGTCTCCTGCGTCTGCTGCGCGATGTCGGACCGACGTCGCGAGCCGAACTTGCGGACCGGCTCGAAGTACCGCGGCCGAGGCTGCTCGCCGAGCTGGAGCGGCTGGTGGCGGCCAGGTATGTCGCCGAGGCCGGACTCGCGGCGTCCCGCGGCGGCCGGCGTTCGACCCTCGTCGAGCTGAACCCAGATCTCCGTTTCGCCGCCGTCGACCTCGGCGCGACATCGATCGATGTCGAGATCACGAACGGTCGGCTGGAACCCGTTGTGGCGTACGAGGAAGCGGCCGACATCCGGTCCGGCCCCAAGCTGATCCTCAACCGGGTGGACGAGCTGCTCGCCAAGGCGCGGGTCGACGGGGCGTACCAGCGACTGGCCGGTATCGGCATCGGCGTCCCAGGCCCGGTCAGCTTCCGCGACGGGATACCGGTCTCGCCTCCGATCATGCCGGGCTGGGACCGTTTCCCGGTCCGGGAGTTCCTCACCCGCGAGCACGGCTGTCCGTCCGTTGTGGACAACGACGTGAACATCATGGCGATCGGCGAGCGGCACAGCGGCGTCGCGCAGGCGGTCGACGACTTCCTCTTCGTGAAGATCGGGACCGGGGTCGGCTGCGGCATCTACCTCACCGGCGAGGTCTACCGGGGCACGGCCGGGTGCGCGGGCGACATCGGGCACATCCAGGTCGACGGGCACGGTCCGGTCTGTTCGTGCGGCAACGTCGGCTGCCTCGAGGCGTTGTTCAGCGGTGCGGCGCTGGCGCGCGAGGCGACCGCCGTGGCGCGCGCCGGCACCTCACCCGCGCTGGCCGACCGGTACGCCACCGCCGGCGTGATCACCGCCCGGGACGTCGCGGAGGGCGCCGGCGAGGGCGATGTGACCTGCATCCGGCTCATCCGCGACGGTGGCAGGCGGATCGGTGGCGTCCTCGCGAGCCTGGTGAGCTTCGCCAATCCGTCGATGATTGTCATCGGGGGCGGGTTGGCGCAGTTGGGCCACATCCTGCTGGCCGAGATCCGCAGCGTGGTCTACCGCCGATCGCTGCCGCTCGCGACCGGAAACCTGCCCGTCGTGCTGTCGGAGCTTGGCCCGCGCGCCGGCGTCACCGGCGCCGCCGTGCTCGCCAGCGACCTCGCTTACGAGCAGGCGACATGACCGTGCCAGCTATGTCCTGGTCATGCCGGCCCTCCGCTACCGCTGGAGGCCCGACATGACCGTCCTCCGGCTCACCGATGTCGTGAAGACCTTTCCGGGGGTACGGGCGCTCGACGGCGTGTCGCTCGAGGTCGAAGCCGGCGAGGTGCACTGCCTGCTCGGCCAGAACGGCGCGGGCAAGTCCACGCTCATCAAGGTGCTCGCCGGGGTGCACCGGCCGGACTCGGGCAGCATCGAATGGCAGGGTACGGCCGCGACGTTCGCCACCCCGCAGGCCGCGATGAAGGCCGGCATCGCAACGATCTACCAGGAGCTGGACCTCGTCGACGACCTCTCCGTCGCCGAGAACGTGTTCCTGGGCCACGAGCCGCGGCGGCTGGGGTTCGTCGCCCGTGGCGCCATGGTCCGGCGTACCCGGCAGATCCTCGGCGGGCTCGGGCACGCCGAGATCCCGCCCCGGCGCGAGGTACGCCACCTGCCCAACGCGGGCAAGCAGATCGTGAGCATGGCCCGGGCGCTGTCCCGCGAGGCGCGGCTCATCGTGATGGACGAGCCGAGCGCGGTGCTCGCCCACGACGAGGTCGGCAACCTGTTCCGCATCATCCGCGAGCTGACCGCGCAGGGCATCGCGGTCATCTACATCTCCCACCGGCTGGAGGAGATCCGCGAGATCGGCGACCGGGTCACCGTGCTCAAGGACGGCCGGACCACCGCGGCCAATCTCCCGGCCCGCGACACCCCGACCCGCGAGCTGGTCAGCCGCATGACGGGGCGCACCATCGAGTACGTCTTTCCGGCGCACACCGCTACGACACCCGGCGACGAGCTGTTGCGCGTGACCGGACTGACCCGCTCCGGCGAGTTCTCCGACGTGTCGCTGACCGTCCATAGTGGAGAGATTGTCGGCATCGCCGGGCTCGTGGGCTCCGGCCGGTCCGAGCTGCTCGAGACCATCTACGGCGCACGGCAGGCCGACTCGGGCACCGTACACGTCGACGGTCGGCCGCTGCGTCCCGGCAGCGTCACGGCGTCGGTCCGGACCGGGATCGGGATGGCGCCCGAGGAGCGCAAGGCGCAGGCGTTGCTGCTCGGCGAACCCGTCTACCGCAACATCACGCTGGCCGCGTTCGCGCGGTACGCCCGGGCCGGGTTCACCAACACCGGACGGGAGAGGGCGGTAGCCGCCCGCGTGGCGGAACGGCTGGACCTACGCCCGCGCGACGTACGGCGGCCGGTACGCACGCTCTCCGGCGGCAACCAGCAGAAGGTCGTTGTCGGCCGCTGGCTCGTGGAGGACGTGCGGTTGCTCCTGCTCGACGAGCCCACCCGGGGCGTGGACGTGGGGGCGCGCGCCGAGCTGTACCGGATCATCCGCGGGCTCGCCGCCGACGGGGTCGGTGTGCTGCTGGTGTCCAGCGAGGTGCCCGAGGTGCTGGGTCTCGCGGACCGGGTCCTGGTCATGCGGGAGGGCCGGGTCATCCACAGTGGACCCGCGGACCAGCTCGACGAGGACCGCGTGCTCGACATGGTCATGGCCGGTTCACTCCTCGAGGAGGTGGAGCTGTGACGAGTGACGTCGCGGCAAAGCTCGAGGCCCCCGTGGCGGCGCGGCGGAGCTGGTGGCGCGACGACGCGACCGAGTCGCTGCGCCGCAACCTGGCGCTCGTCGGGGTGCTCCTCGCACTGTTCGCGATCGGCGCGATCACCAAGCCCGACCTGTACGGGGACCCGGACTGGGTTGTGAACAACATGTTCACGATTCTGAAGCTCGCCTCGGTGATCGGTGTGGTGACCGTCGGCATGACATTCGTCATCATCGGCGGGGGCATCGATCTGTCGGTCGGTGCGATCATCGCGCTCGCCGGAGTGTGGGCGACGACGGTCGAGAGCCAAAGCTACGGCCCGGGCGGCATGATCTTCGCGGCGTTGGCGGTCGGGGTCGGCGTGGGGCTGGTCAACGGGGTGCTCATCTCGTACGGCCGGCTGGTGCCGTTCATCGCCACCCTCGCGATGCTGGTGGCGGCGCGCGGACTCGCGTCGGAGATCTCCGGTCAGCAGACCCAGATCTCGCGGAGCCGGTTCATCAACGACATCGCCTCGACCAACCCCCTCGGCATCCCGCTGTTGGTCTACCTCTTCGCTGCGGTCGCCGCGGCGGGCTGGGTCCTGCTCAACCGGACGACGTTCGGCCGGCGCACGGTGGCGGTGGGCGGCAACCCGGAGGCCGCCCGGCTGGCCGGCATCAACGTCAAACGGCACACGCTGCTGCTCTATGTCCTCAGTGGACTGTGCTGTGGCATCGGTGCGATCATGCTCACCTCGCAGGCCACTTCCGCGCAGGCGGCGATGGCCAACCTCTACGAGCTCGATGCCATCGCGGCGGCCATCATCGGTGGCACGCTGCTGGCCGGCGGGCGCGGCACGATCGTCGGATCGTTGCTCGGCGTCCTCATCTTCTCCACGATCACGAACCTGTTCGCCATCAACAACCTCAGCACCGAGGCGCAGAACATGCTCAAGGGCGGCATCATCGTCGCCGCGGTGCTGATTCAGCAGTTCCAGTTCAAGTCGGTATCACAGTTCCTCGCCCGCAACAGGCTCACCAGAACCTAAATCCCTACGTGTCCGATTGGCGGCTGTCCACTGTTGACAGTTGCCGGGACCATTGCACCCCAGACCCAGGAGGTCGTCATGCAGGATCTCTCGCGTCGCCGCCTGCTACTCGGCGGCGCGGCCGTCGGCGCCGGCACGCTGCTGACCGCGTGCACGAGCAACGAGGAGCCGACCAACACGCAGACCGTCGGTGGCGGTGGCGGCAACCCCAACGCGGCCCCCGGCCAGCGGGTCACGATCGGTTTCTCCGCACCGGCCGCGGACCACGGGTGGATCGCGGCCATCACGAACAACGCCAAGGCTCAGGCTCGGGCGTACTCCGATGTGGAGCTCAAGGAGGTCGCGGCCGGTGCCGACGCGGCCGCCCAGCGCGCGGCGTTGTCGACCCTCATCTCGCAGAAACCACACGTGATCGTGCTGCTGCCGTACGACGGCAAGGAGCTCAACTCGTTCGGTCTCGAGGCGATGCGTTCCGGCATCCCGGTCGTCAACCTCGACCGGGCGTTCCCGGACGCGCTGGCGTACCGGCTGCAGATCAAGGGTGACAACTACGGCATGGGCGTGTCGGCGGGCAACTACATCGCCGCGCAGATGAAGGCAAAGAACATCAGCAGCCCGATCATCGGGGAGATCGCCGGCATCGACCAGCTCGAGCTGACGCAGGAGCGCAGCCAGGGCTTCCGGGACGCGCTCGCGGCGAACGGCATGCGGGTAGCCAACCGGCGGGCCGCGGAGTTCACTGTGGACACCGGCCAGCGCGAGGCCGCTCTGCTGCTGCAGGCGTTGCCGCGGATGGACGCGCTGTGGAACCACGACGACGACCAGGGCATCGGCGTACTCGCCGCGATCCGGCAAGCCAACCGCAACGAGTTCCTCATGGTCGGTGGCGCCGGAGCGAAGGCGGCGATCGAGGCCATCGCGGCGGACAACACGGTGTTGAAGGCCACGGTGACATACAGCCCGTCGATGGCTTCGTCCGCGATCTCCCTCGCCCGACTGATAGCGCAAGGGCGCAAGATGTCGGATCTGGTCGAGCTGCAAGTGCCGAAGGAGATCATCCTCGCGTCCGAGACCATCACCAAGGAGAACGCGAGCAAGTATCTGCCGCTCGGGTTCTGAGGGGACCACAGTGGACAACGGAGAACTGCGGATCGGCCTCGTCGGCTACGCATTCATGGGCACCGCGCACTCCCAGGCGTGGCGTACCGTGAATCGCGTCTTCGACCTACCGGTGCGGTCCAGGATGGTCGCGATCTGCGGTCGGGACGAGGCGAAGGTAGCGGCCGCCGCCGCCCGCCTCGGCTGGGCCGAGCACGTGACCGACTGGCGGGCGCTGATCGCGCGGGACGACATCGACGTCGTCGACGTGTGTACGCCGGGGGACAGCCACGCGGAAATCGCCATGGCCGCGCTCGCCGCCGGCAAGCACGTCCTGTGCGAGAAGCCTCTGGCCAACACGGTGGACGAGGCCCGCGCGATGACCACCGCCGCCGAGGAGGCGAGGTCTTCGGGGGTACGGTCGATGTGCGGCTTCAACTATCGGCGGGTCCCCGCGGTCGCGCTCATGCGGCAGCTCGTCGCGGACGGGCGGCTCGGCGCGATCCGGCACGTCCGTGCGGCGTACCTGCAGGACTGGATCGTCGACCCGCAGTTTCCGTTGGTCTGGCGGCTACAGCGCGAGCGGGCCGGCTCCGGCGCGCTCGGTGACATCGGCGCGCACATCATCGACCTCACCCAGTACGTCACTGGCCAGCGCATCACCGGGGTGAGCGCGTTGACCGAGACGTTCGTCAAGGAGCGGCCGCTGCCGGTCGAGTCCAGCGGGCTCAGCGCCGCATCGGCGGCCACTGTGGAGTACGGACCGGTCACAGTGGACGATGCGGCGCTGTTCGTGGCCCGGCTCGACGGTGGAGCGGTGGCCACGTACGAGGCGACCCGGTTCGCCACCGGCCGGCGGAACGGCCTGCGGGTCGAAGTCAACGGCTCGCTCGGGTCGGTCGCCTTCGACCTGGAACGCCTCAACGAACTGGAGTTCTACGACGCGTCGGCACCCGACGCCGAGCAGGGCTTCCGTCGGATCCTGGTGACCGAGTCCGTTCACCCGTACCTGTCCGCCTGGTGGCCACCGGGACACATCATCGGGTACGAGCATTCGTTCACGCACGAAATACGGGACTTCCTGGCGGCGGTGGCGGCCGGCGAGGACCCGACACCGTCGTTCGCCGACGCGCTGCAGGTGCAGCTCGTGCTCGACGCGGTGGAGCGCTCGGCGCGCTTCGACTCGTCGTGGATAAAGGTGGAACTCTAGCTCCTCGGCCCGCGAGCGAGGGCTCCGGCCGCCGGGGCTGCCAGCGGCCGGGGTTCGCGGGTATGAGGCGGGTCGGCGGTGCGGTCGGGTCGATCGGGATCCCCCGACCGCACCGCCTCTCCCCACCCCGGGGAGATGGGCACGGTCAGCCTTGCAGTTGGTGCATGTTGCGCGCGCTGAGCCGGGCGAAGCGCAGTGACTGGCCCGGGTCGGCCGCACCGCCTGGTGCGTTGTCCTGTTCGTAGTTCGAGTTGTGGTATCCCTTGGCGCCGATTCCGCTGTAGAACGTCTCGAAGTCGATGTCGCTTCTCGGGTCGCCGAAGGGGATGAAGTTGTATCCGTTGCCCTGGCCGAGCGGCTCACCGGTGCTGTCGCCGTCCTTCGCGTGGAACAGGGCGTACCGGATGGGCTGCCGCGCCACCTGGGCGAGCGGGTCGAAGACGTCCTCGACCCGGTTGCCGTCCCAGTCGTACCGCCAGCGCCACTGGTGCTGTGCGACGTGTGACCAGTAGATGTCCATCTCGACGACGCACAATGCCGGATCGGTGACGTCGAGGTAGTGCTGCATCAGCCGCTTGCCGGATTCGCCCCGGACGACGGTCGGGGCGATCGGGGCGCCGGTCTGCCGATCCTGCGTGACGGTCACCATCGGGCCGTCCTGCAGGAAGTGGTACGCCGGTGAGTGGTTGTGCGGGTAGAGATGGATACCCCAGGCGAGGCTCAGCGTATTCAGTGCCTCCCATTTCTCGCCGGCGACCGTCCACGGTTCGATGTTGCGGTTGTTGGCGCTCGTCGGGTCGTTGCCGGTACCCATGAACGGCATCCCGAGAATCGCGGAGAACTCCAGCTCGGTCTGGTAGCGGTCGTAGTCGTTCGTCGACATTCCCCCACCGGGGCTGTTCGGACCGGGCCACGTGTTCGGGATGAAGCCGTGGTTGCCGATCGCCTCGAGGTCGAACTCGTCGAGGAAGCCGCGGAGCGTGCGGGCGTACGCGAGATACGCCGCCCGCGACTCGGGGGTGGTGACCCCGCCCGGGGCGGGGTTGGGTGCGGCCCCGCCGGGGTTGTTCGCGTTCTGGCCGTACCCGGCGAACTCGATCTGCTTGAACCCGACCTCCGCAAGGTACCCGAGCAGTTCCCGCCAGCCGCCCGGCAGGGGGACGAGGGGACCGAGGTCGGTCGGGTCGTCCGGGAAGTCGGGTCCGCCGAGGAAGCCCATCGTCGGCGGTACGCCCAGCGCGGCGCTTGCCGCGATGCCGACCCGGCCGGGCACATCGCGCTGGGTGAACGTGATCGTGCCGATCTTGCCGGGCGGGATGAGCCGCCCGCCGGCCGCCCTCGCCGCGGCTCCGAGCGGGGCCAGGGCAGCCGCGGTCACCACGCCGACACCCGCCATGAACCGGCGCCGGCTGATCCTTTGGTGCATGTCGTTTCCTCCCTATGCGAACTCGACCCAGTTGAGGTTGAAGAAGTTGTTTCCCGGTCCACCCGGTACCGGCCGGAACACGAGGTACAGCCGGTGTGCGCCACCGGGATCGGTGATGGGGAAGGTCTGGCTCGCGTACGTGGTGGCGCTGGCCGTGGCGGCTATCGTCACCGTGGTCAGCAGCGGTCCGTCGACCGCGTCGAGGTGTATCTCCACCGCGCCGGTACCGCCCGACGTGCGGAAGGTCAGCGAACTGACGCCGGCCAGCCGGTACGTGCCGTTCAACGCGATCCAGTCACCGTTGCCCAGGCTGCCGCGTTGCAACCCGCCACCGACGTCGGCGGTCGGTGCGGTGTTCGTACCCGACTGGTCGACGACGAACTCGACCTCCTGACGTTTCTGCAGAATCTGCACCTGGTCCACTGTGGTCAGTGCCGGTACGCCACCCGGCCCGCCGAGATCGGTGTACGAGGCACTCACGATGCCGAAGACGTTCCCGCCGTGCGACACGTCCTCGGGGTTCGTCGGCAGAACTCCGGAGCAGCCGGTCGCCGTCGCCTCCGCGTGGCCGTGGCTGTCGTGGCCGAGCACGAACGTCACCTCGACGCGACCGCAGTCGATCGGCCCGTCCTCGGGGTCCGTGACCGTCACCGCGAACGGGATCGCGTCACCGAACGAGAAAAGCGAACCCGAGGCCGGTACCGTGACCTCCACCGTGGGCGAGGTGTTGCCGACCGTGATGGTGGTGTTGGCCGACGCGGTCTTGCCGCTCGAGTCGGTAACGGTGAGCCGGGCCGTGTAGACGCCACGGGTCGCGTACGTGAACGTCGGGTTGGGGTCGATCGAGTCGACGGTTCCGTTGCCGTCGAGATCCCACGCGAACGAAATGGAGTCCGCCGGGTCCGGGTCGCGTGACCCTTCACTCGAGAACGACACCGTCAGCGGCACAGGCCCGTCGGTCGGCGACGCGGACAGTACCGCGATCGGCGCCCGCAGACCCTTGACGTAGCTGAACTTCACCAGTGCCGCGTCCGGGTTGATGTTGAAGAACCCGTCCCCGTACGTGAGCAGGTAGAAGTTCCCGTCGTCGCCCCACATCATGTCCATCGGGTTGTCGCAGATGAACGGTCTGGCGGGGGTGGCGGGAGCCGGCCCGCAGTTGAGCAGGTTGTTGATTTTCAGCACGCCACCGGTCGAGTCCAACCTGATCTCCCGCAGGTAGTCGCGGGTGAACTCGCCGAAGAAGATGGCGCCGTCGTAGTACGCCGGGAACTTGGTCGGGTTGGGGTTGGCCGGGTCGTAGTCGTATTTCGCCGCGCCGTGCGGCCCGACCCCGCCGCCGGGACCCAGCTCGGGGAACAGCTGCGGGCAGGTGCCCGGTGGGCTCTGGGTGTAGTACGCCTTGCACGGTGTACCCAGCGGGTTCGTGACGTTGTTGTCTTCGAACGAGTACCACACCTCGGGCCTCGCCACCGGTGGCGTCACGGTCATGCCGGTGTTCCACCGGGACGTGTTCTCCGGACCGTGGGTGGGGTTGTCGCATTCGAAGGTCTGCGGTGGGTCGTCCAACGGCGTGGAGGTGTTGAAGTTCCACCGGTAGTACGGCAGGTCCGGCGAATAGCACAGGGGCCAGCCGTAGTTCGCCGGTTGGCGGACGACGATCACCCGTCCGGTACCGGCGGGTCCGCGGAACACGGTGGGCGTACGCGAGTCCGGGGAGTAGTCGGTGATGAAAGCGTCATCGTTGTCGTCGAGGGTGATCCGGAACGGGTTGCGGAAACCCATCGCGTAGATTTCGGGTCGGGTCAGCGGCGTGCCGGGGCCGAAGAGGTTGCCCGACGGCACGGTGTACGACCCGTCCGGTTGGACATGGATCCGCAGTATCTTGCCGCGCAGGTCGTTGGTGTTGAGGGCCGAACGGCGCGCGTCCACGTGTGGTGCGTTGAAGAGTCCGGTCGGCGTGATCATGTCGTTGAAGGGTGCGAACCCGCCGGAGTTGCCTCCGCCGGCCGGGGTGTCGTCTCCGGTGACGAGCCACAGGTTGTTCTGCGAGTCGAAATCGATGTCGCCCGCGACGTGACAGCAGGCACCGCGGTTGACCGGTACCCGCATGACTTGTTGCTCCGAGGCCAGGTCCAGCGTCGGGTTCGGCCCGTCGACCAGCTTGAACCGGGACAGCTGGAAGTAGCCCAGCCACGGATCCCACACCGACGGGTCGGACCCGGTGTTCGGCGCGTTCGCCACGGGTGTGTCCAGCGGCGGCGAGTAGTACAGGTAGATCCACCTGTTGGTGGCGAAGTCGTTGTCGACGGCCGGTCCGTACATGCCGTCTTCGCTGGCCATGTAGACGGGGATCTGAGCCAGCAGGTGTGTGGTGTTGGTAGCCGGATCGTGCAGCCGGACGCCGCCGCGGCGGTCGGTCTGCACCACCCGCCCGTCGGGCAGCACGTCGAAGCCGATGGGTTCGCTGACATTCGGGGGAGCGGCGATGAAGTCCATCTGGTAGTTGGCCAGGACGGTCGCGCCGCAGTCGCCGTTGGTCACGCCGGCCGCCCATCGGATCGCGCCGCCGAGGTGACCGCGGAAGGCCGCTTCGCCGAAGGAGTTCGGCGTATCGCCGCCCGCGGTGTAGAACGAGCGCCCGCCCTGGTAGTCCTTGCACCAGGTGATCGGGTGGTCGAAGCCCATCGTGCCGCCGGTGTACGTGGTTTCGTCCACAGTGGCCAGTACGTGCGACACACCGCGGACGTTGCCGGCGAAGTTGTACCACTGGTCGGTGCGGGTCCACCGCTCCGGCAGGTTGGCCGATGCGGGATGCACCCGGTCGGCCACCTTCACCGTGGCCTGGCTGACCGGAGCCGCTCCGGTCGCACGGGTGCCGAGCACGTTGGTCAGGAACGACCAGTCCGGCTCGGCTTCGATCGCGGCGTGGATGCCGACGAACCCGCCGCCGTCGCGGAAGTACGCTTCGAAAGCGGCCTGTTGGCCGTCGTTCAGCACGTCGCCGGAGGTGTTGAGGAAGACGACGACGCGGTACTGCTTCAGGTGGGCCTCGTCGAACTTGCGGGGGTCGTCGGTCACCTGCACGCTGAACCGGAGCGCGTTGCCGAGCTGCCGGATCGCGTCGACACCGGCAGCGGTCGACGCATGTTGCGCACCGACTGCCCGGGTGAAGACAAGCACTTTGTACTCGACGCCGGAGCTGTCGAGCACGGGCGCAGCCTGGGCCGGCGCGGGGTTGGCGCTGGAGACGACGGTGGGGGACAGGAGGGCGAGCAGACCCAGCTGGGCCACGAGCGCACGCCGAAGGAGAGGTCGCATGGCACCTCGCTCTGGTCGGGAACGTTCCAGGGCGCGGGATCCATCGATGGGTACGGGTGTGCACTGGTGTGCGCCGGGGGTCGTGCTACGCGCGAGGGATGCGTACGGGCTTGACTGTCTTGCTACGGCGGACAATATTCTTCGTATCGAGCGATAGGAAGCCCTGGCACGCCAAAAGTTTTGTGATCAGCGTGCCAACTTCTGCTGGAGCCGTCAAAAGGAGGCACGATGGCGCGACCGATCACGCTGTTCACCGGCCAGTGGGCCGACCTCCCGTTCGAGGAGATGTGCCGGCTGGCGGCCGAGTGGGGGTACGACGGTCTGGAGATCGCGTGCTGGGGCGACCACTTCGAGGTCGACCGCGCGCTCGCCGATGAGTCCTATGTGGACGGCAAGCGGGCGACGCTGGCGAAGTACCAGTTGCGCGTCTTCGCCATCTCCAACCATCTGGTGGGGCAGGCGGTCTGCGACCATCCGATCGACGAGCGGCACCGCGCCATCCTGCCCGCGCGGATCTGGGGCGACGGATCGCCGGAAGGCGTACGCCAGCGCGCCGCGGAGGAGATGAAGGACACCGCGCGGGCCGCCGCCAAACTCGGGGTGGACACGGTCGTCGGATTCACCGGTTCGTCGATCTGGCACACGGTCGCGATGTTCCCGCCGGTCCCACCGTCCATGGTGGACGCCGGATACGCCGACTTCGCCGATCGGTGGAACCCGATCCTCGACGTGTTCGACGAGGTCGGGGTGCGGTTCGCGCACGAGGTACACCCGAGCGAGATCGCGTACGACTACTGGACCACCAAGCGGACGCTCGAGGCGATCGGACACCGGCCGGCGTTCGGGCTGAACTGGGATCCCTCGCACATGGTTTGGCAGGGCGTCGACCCGGTCGGGTTCATCCTCGACTTCGCCGATCGCATCTACCACGTCGATTGCAAGGACACGAAGGTACGCACCGGCGACGGGCGGCGCGGCCGGCTTTCCTCGCACCTACCCTGGGCGGATCTGCGGCGCGGCTGGGACTTCGTCTCGACCGGCCACGGCGACGTGCCGTGGGAGGACTGCTTCCGGGCGCTCAACGCGATCGGGTACGAGGGCCCGATCTCCATCGAGTGGGAGGACGCCGGCATGGACCGGCTCGTCGGCGCGCCGGAGGCCCTGCAGTTCGTCCGGCGGCTGGCCTTCGACGCACCCGCGGCCGCCTTCGACGCCGCGTTCACAAGCACCGACTGAGCGTCACTTCTGTCGGCCGCTCCGCCAAGCGTCCACAGTGGCCTCGACGTCGAACGTCCTGATGTAGACCGGCGGTCCGTCGACCAGTCCGCGCTGGGCCCGCACGATCCGCTCGTTGAGGTCGGTGACGATGCGGCGTACCGACGGCTCCGACGTCTCCTTCGCGAGCCGCTCCATCAGATCCTCGGCTTCCTTGCGGATCCGCAGCGACGTCGGGGCGATACCGGTGAGGTTCTCCCGGCGTACCCATTGCTTCAGCCACCAGTTCTCGTCGTACAGTTCGCCGCGGTCGGGCAGCGGCTTGCCGGCACCCGGCAGGTTGTCGAACTCGCCGCGCTCCTCCGCCTCGCGGATCTGGCGGTCGATCCAGGTTTCGTGCGAACCGGTCACGACCTGAATTCTACGAGCGCGCCAACAGCCGGCGAGCGTCGGAGCGGGAGCCGATCCGGACGAACGCGAGGTGGGCGTACGCGGGATCGCGCATGTACCCGGCGAAGCGGGTCCGGTACTGCTGGTGCTTCGCCCAGGCCCATCGGATGATCGACCGTTCCGGGTCGGTCAGCAGCAGCCCGCGCAACGGTTCCCGGTTGCCGTTCCACAGCTCTTCCCGGGTGACCGTGCGGCGAAGCGTACGCAACACGACCTGGCGCATCACCACATGGCGCGGCAGATCGAAGTACACGATCGTGTCCGCCCGCGCCCAGACCAGATCCCGTACCGCGGAGTAGTTGCCGTCGACGACCCAGCTCTCCCGGTCGACGATCGCCTCGACGCGACTCCGGAAGTCGGCTGTCGGCATCGGCTCCCAGCCCGGTTGGTGGAAGATGGCGTCCAGCTCGACGAAGGGGACCTCGAGCCGTTCTGCCAGAGCTCGGCCGAGCACGGTCTTGCCCGAACCGGAGTTGCCCACCACCGCCACCCGTCGCACGACCTCCATTGTGCATATCGAGGTATCTCGCTTGACTTCGTTTGGTCTCCAAACTAACTTGAGGGCTATGCGTTCCCTTCGGCTCACCGTCGGCGCGTTCGTCGTCGCCGCCGTGCTGGCCCTGATCGCCACTCCGGCCAACGCGGCCGTGTGGTGGTCCACCGACCGGTGGGGCACCTGGTCCAATGGCGGCTACACGCTCTACAACAACGTCTGGGGTTCGGGCTTCGGCCCGCAGACCATCTGGGCCAACTCGCCCAACAACTGGGGTGTCTGGGCGAACCACCCCAACACCGGCGGCATCAAGTCGTACCCGAACGCCACCCGGTGGATCGGCCGTCGCGTGAGCGTTCTCGGTACCGTCACGAGCAACTTCAACGTGAGCGTGCCGACGAGCGGCGTCGCGTTCACGACGGCGTACGACATCTGGTCGTCCGACAACGCCCACGAGATCATGCTGTGGATGAACAAGTACGGTCCGGTGGGTCCACTCGGTAGCTTCCAGACCACGGCGACCGTCGGCGGCCACACCTGGAACGTCTACCGCGGCTCCAACGGCGCGAACCAGGTGTACTCGTTTATACGTACCTCGAACACCAATTCGGGCAGCGTGGACGTCCGAGCGGTCGCGCAGTGGATCCGCAACCGTGGCTGGTTCGGCGACGTGACGATCGGCAACGTCCAGTTCGGGTACGAGATCACCTCATCGTCGGGCGGTCGCGACTTCATCACGAACAGCTTCTCCGTCAACGGCTGAACGCCGGCGCGGTATGGTCGGCCCCATGTCGATCTTCCGTACGCCTCAGGTGGTGCTCTTCAGCGATGACCTCCCGCGGGCCGTCGCCTTCTACCTCGGGCTCGGGTTCACCGAGACGTTCCGGGTGCCCACCGAGGGTGAGCCGATCCATGTCGACCTGATCCTGGACGGGTACCGGTTGGGAATCGCCACGGTCGCCTCCAGCCGCGACGACCACGGCCTCGACCCGATCGCGGAGGGTCAGCGCGTGGCCGTCATTCTGTGGACGGACGACACCCGCGCGGCGTACGAGAAACTCGTCGCGAATGGGGCACCCGCGATGGCGGCGCCACATATCTGGCTCGACCGGCTGCTGATCGCGTGGACGGCCGACCCCGACGGCAACCCGATCCAGATCGTGCAATCTATCGTGGACCGATGACGACGGTACAAGGCGAGTTCAGTTATCTCGCTCCCGAGTCCACGGTGCTGCGCCGGTTCACCGCGCCGGGAAACAGCGTCAACACCGGGATCTACCACTCGTACGTGCTGCCCGTCCACAATGGACGTCCGATCCGTGACCGGTTCACGCTCGACCACAACGGGTTCGAGCTCATCGACCACCGCACGGCGGTGAAGGACTTCACCGACCGGGAGGAGGTCGATCGGGTGTACGTCGGTGAGGTGGCCGAGTTCGTGAAGTCGTACACCGGCGCCGACCGGGTGGCGACGCTGGGCTGGCTCCTGCGCCGCTCCGCGGCTCCGGCCGAGAACTCCTCGCAGCCGCACGCTGCCTTGGTGCACAACGACTTCTCGGTCACCGGCGCGCGCCAGCGAGCCGCGACCGCGTACGCCTCCTATTTCCCGGACGGACCCGGCTTCCACCGTGCGCTGATCACCAGCCTGTGGCGTTGCTTCAGCCCACCTCCGCAGGACTGGCCGTTGGCGCTGTGCGACTACACCAGCGTCCGACCGGACGAGGGTCTCGACAACCGCATGTACTTCGTCGACGAGATTCCCGACGACCTGTACCTGGACATGCCGGCCGATGCCCCGGGCGCCAGCGGTTTCGAGTTCCACCACAACCCAGACCACCAGTGGTGGTACTTCCCGGACATGACCCGCGACGAGATCCTTCTCTTCAAGCTCAACGACAGCGACGAGTCGCGGGCCTGGCGGGTACCGCACTCCGCGTTCCACGACGAGACCGTCCAGACGACCGAGCCGCGGCACAGCATCGAGTTCCGCACGATCGCCTATTTCGAGTAGCCGGTCACTGGCGAGCGGCCAGCCCGTCCACGGCCCGCTGCCGGATCATCCGCATGTTCAGCTTGCCGCTCGGGCTGCGCGCCAACGAGTCCACGAACACCACCGCCTTGGGCTTCTTGTAGCCGGCCAACTGGGCGCCCACGTGCTCGATGAGCTCCCGTTCCGTCACTTCCGCCGACTCGTCCCGCACGACGAGCGCGGTGACGGCCTCGCCCCACCGCCGATCCGGCGTACCGACGATGGCACAGTCGACCACCGCGGGGTGCGTGAACAGAGCGCCCTCGACCTCCGCCGGGTAGACCTTCTCGCCACCCGTGTTGATGACTCCCGAGCCACGGCCGAGGAAGTCGATGCCACCGTCGGCCGCGATGGAGACATAGTCACCGGGCATCACGTAGCGGGTACCGCCGATGTCGCGGAAGGTCGTGGCGGTCTTCTCGGGATCCTTGTAGTACCCGAGGGGCATGCCGCCCGCGTACGCCAGCAGGCCTACCCGTCCCGATCCCGGCTCCACGGGCTCGAGGTTCTCGTCGAGCACCGTCGCACCGGAGGAGAGATGGAACCGACTCGGCAGCTCGTCGACGTTGCTGACGACCGCGTACGCGAACGGGCCGCCCTCGCTGGCGCCCAGGATGTCCAGCAACTGTGTCGGCAGGTGCTCCAGCAGTGCGCGTTTGACGTCGTCGGTCCAGACCATCCCGGAGCTGTGGATCGACCTGACGCTGGAGATGTCCGGTACGGCACCGGCACGCTCGAGCCGGTTCAGCTCGTCGACCAGCGGCGCGCAGACGGCGTTGCCGGCGATGATGATGCGGCTGACCCGGTGCCGTTCCACCGACCGCCACACCTCTGCCGGGTCGAACGTGCCCCGCGGCAGGAACACCACACTGCCGCCCAGCAGCAGCGTGTCCATGACGGAGAACAGCGCGGTGGCGTGCATCATCGGGGTGATCGGCAGCGTACGGGGCGCGGTCTCGCCCATGTCGACCGCGATGTCCACGACCTCCTGCACCGACGACGGGTACGCGCGGCCGAGCACGCCGTACGTCGGGTAGCGCTGGACGTCGAAGAGGTCACGGTGCCGCCAGACGACACCCTTCGGGCGCCCGGTCGTGCCTCCCGTGTACATGAAGATGTGGTTGTCCCCGCTGCGCTCCCGCGGCGCCAGCGGCGTGTCCGCGAGCGCCTCCGCCCAGCGCACCGCGCCGGCGACCGGTGGCGACCCGTCGTCGTCGACCTGAACCAGGAGCTTCAACGGTGCGACGTGTTCCAGCGCGTCCCGGACGTGCGGGGCGAGCGATCCGGGAAAGACGAGAACCTCGGCGTCCGAGTCGGTCAGCAGCTCCGCCAGCTCGGCGCCCTGGTAGCGGTAGTTGACGTTGACCGGTACCGCCTCGAGCTTGACCGTGGCGTAGACCGCCTCCAGGTACTCCGGGCAGTTGTACAGGTAGATGGCCACCTTCGAGTCGCGGCCCACGCCGGCCCGCTCGAGCGTCGTGGCCAACCGTCCGGCGCAGTCGTCCAACTCCCGGTAGCTGACCACCTCGTCGTGGTGGAACACGACGGGCCGATCGGGTACCGCGGCCGCCACGTTCTCCCACAGCGTCGCCCAGTTCGCATCGAACATCGAAGACCTCCGGAATTTGCCATGTCACGGTAAACCCAACGGTCGCGTCCGGGCCATGATCCGCCGCGGTGTCGAGGCGACGCCCACTGTCCGTGACTGCTTGCGCATCGAAGGTCTTCGTTGCATACTACGAAACAATTCTGGTTTGTCGTCGAAACGTTTCGGACCAACCCGCTGCCAGGAGAACCCAGTGATCTTCAGCTCGGACCGTAGGTTCCGTCCGGCGATCGTCGCGTTGGCAGCGGCGCTCGCGGTCGCGGGAGCGCTAGCCGTGGTAGCGCGGACCACCACCGCCGGGGCGGCCGAAACCACCGCCGTCGAAGACGACGGCACCGACTGCGCGGTGTCGATCCCGGGTTCCCTGCCATCGAACTCCTTGCTACCCGACCCCTTCCGGAGACTGGACGGCACGCGCATCTCCACCAGAGCCGACTGGCGATGCCAACGTGCGCAGATCAAGGCGCTGGCACAGCGATACGTGTATGGCGACAAGCCGTCGAGGCCGCAGAGCGTCACGGGAACGGTCTCCAGTACCAACATCTCCGTGAACGTCACGCACAACGGCAGGAGCGCCAGCTTCTCGGCGAGTGTGCAACTGCCGAGTGGTACCGGTCCGTTCCCGGCCGTCGTTGTCGTCGGCGGGTTCGGCGCGGACACCGCTACCATCCGGGCCGCCGGTGCCGCCACCATCAGCTACGACCCCCTCGCCGTCGGCCGTGAGGGCACGCCGCGGAACAACAAACAAGGCGCGTTCTACACCATCTACGGCAACACGAGCGGCACCGGCCTGCTGGCCGCGTGGGCCTGGGGGGTTAGCCGCATCATCGACGTCATCGAGCAGTCGGGCGGGAGCATCTTGCGAGCGGACGCGATGGGCGTCACGGGGTGTTCGCGGTACGGGAAAGGCGCTTTCGCGATCGGAGCGTTCGACCAGCGAATCGCATTGACCATGCCGATCGAATCGGGCTCCGGCGGTCTTCCCATCTTCCGTGGGATTCCTGGAGAGTTCGGCGCCCAACCGCTGAGCAGTGCGTACTCGGAGCAACCGTGGCTGGGTGACGCGTTCGGTTCGTTCACCGGCAACCCGAACACGCTGCCGCTGGACACGCATGAAACGGTAGCCATGATCGCGCCGCGAGGGTTGTTCGTCATGGAGAATCCCCGCATCGACTGGCTGGCGGCCAGATCCGGGAGCGTGGCCGCCCTGGGTGGTGCGGAGGTCTACCGGGCGCTCGGCGTACTCGGCAACATCTCCTACTGGTCGGATGTGCAGGACGGTACCCATTGCGCTGCCAGACCCGAATGGCGCACCCCTTTGCAGCAGAGCATTCAAGCCTTCTTGCTGAGGAATGGCGCCGCTCCTGGTGTGTTCCGGATTTCGAGCCTGAAGGCCGGCAACCTGTCCCAATGGCGGAACTGGCAGACTCCGAACCTCTCTGACGGTCCAACCCCCTCACCGACTCCATCGCCGACCACGTCGCCGAGTCCGTCGCCGTCTGGTGCGCGGATCGTGGGGAGGGCCAGCGGTCGGTGCGTGGACATCACCGGCCTCGACACCGCGGACGGTACGCCGCTGCAGCTCTGGGACTGCACGGGCAACTGGAACCAGCGGTGGACTCTGACGAATGGCGCGTTCGTCAATCCGCAGAGCGGCAAGTGTATGAACGTCTCCGGAACCGCCAACGGTACGCGGGTCACGCTGTCGACGTGTAACGGTGGTGGCGGGCAGCAGTGGCAGGTCAGAACCAACGGCAACATCACCAATGTCCAATCTGGACGGTGCCTGGACGCGGTGGGGCAAGGTACCGCCAACGGAACCCGGATACAGATCTACGACTGCGTCGCCGCCGGACAAGCCAACCAACAATGGAATCTGCAGTAGGCAGGTCCCGGCCGGGGCCACCAGTGTCCAGTTGGATGCCCCGGCCGGGTTGAACACCTCCTACGGATGTATGCGGACGTACCCGGAGACCGGCAAATTGCTCGTGCCCATCCGTTGGGTCTCCGGGTTGATCCGGCGTTCCCTGACCGCGTTGCTCACGTTGCCGCCGACCACCACGATGTCGGTGTCGGAGTACACCTTGACCACGATGTCGTTGTGGCCGCCGGACGTGAAGGCGGCCGGCTGGCCGTAGATGACCATGTCACCGACCCGGGGTCCGGCCGACCGGCCGACGAACCGGTTGTGGTTGACCCCCCACTGGCCGAGTCCGCGCGCGCTGTAGTCGCCCCCGGTGTCGACGTTGATGCCCGCGCTTCGCCAGATGTGGATCGCGAAGATCGCGCACCACGCTGTCGCGCCGCCGTTGCACGCGCCGCCCAGGTACTTGTCGCATCCCGGCTCTCCGACGCCGATCTCGGTACGGGCCAGGCCAGCGATCTTGTGGCCGCGGTAGGTGCTGGAGCTGAGGGAGTGGAAGACGCCTTCCGGACCGTTCCCGTTGTTGAAGTTGGCCTTGAAGTCATTCGCGATGACCTTGTAGTACTGCCCGTTGGTCATCGAGTGCCAGGAGCCGACCCACACCTCCTCCGAGGTGTTGCCGCGGTTGTCCAGATCGCGTGAGGCGCAACTACTGGGACTGGACGCGCCGGAGCACCACTGGCCGCCGTTGCTGCTGCCGAACGTGAAGTCACAGCCGTTCGCGGTGGTCGATCCGGTATCGGCATCGGTTCGCGTGCAGGCCAGGCGAAGCCGGAACCGTCCCTCGCTCTGTGTCGAGGTCAGTTCGATCGCGAGGCGGGCAGTCAGCGTGTAGCTGTCGCCGGATGGCGAATCCACCCTCGTCCAGCTCTCTTCGTTGAGTCCCGGGTAGCTGTTGGCCTGGGCCGCTTGGTGGCCTACCAGGGGTGCGACGGTGACAGCAACCGCCGCAACCAGCAAAGCTCGGACAATACGCATCTCGGAGGTCCTTTCGACGTCGCCGACGTATTGCCGGAGAATGGCAGGGCACTGTAAGTAAGGACGTTGACAAAATGTCATCGTTCGATACGTCGGGCGAACGGGTCTCGGGCCGTAATGCGGTGGCGGTGCGGCATGATCGAGTTTCGGGTGTTGGGTCCGGTCGAGGTGGTCCTCGCGGACCAGGTCGTCCCTGGTTGGCGGCCGCAGCAGCGTGCGGTTCTGGCCGCCCTGGTGGTTGACGTCGGCCGAGTGGTGCCGGTCGGTGTGCTGGTGGATCGGGTGTGGGGTAGTGCGCCGCCCCGCCACGCGGACCGCATTCTGCAGAGCCACCTCAGCCGCATCCGGCG
>DASRII010000254.1:0-3001 GCA_035650075.1 Micromonosporaceae bacterium
CTCCCGTGACCGGCTGCTGCTGTCCTGGCTGGCCGAGCACTACCTGCTCTCCAGCGACCAGGTCACCCGGGCCCTGTTCACCAATCCGCGCACCGCCCAGCAGCGGCTGACCATCCTGCACCGGCTCGGGTTCCTCACCGCAATCCCCCGCGGCCGCGACGACGGCGCACCCCGGCCGTGGCTGTACACCCTCGGCCCGCTCGGCCTGCACCTTCACTCCGAGGCGTACAGCGACCCGGACAACCGCAGGCTCAAACCGCCGCGCAGCAGTGTGGAACGGGCCCGCCGGATCATCGCCAGCCCGCAGGCCGAGCACTTCCTCGGCGTCAACCAGTTCTTCGTCGACCTACACGCCCACACCCGCAGCCACCCCCACGCACACCTGATCCGGTGGTGGTCCGAACGCCACGCCACCGAGGTCTACAGCGGCGGCCGGGGCGCCTACGGCCACGCCGACATCCACCCCGACGGGCACGGCATCTGGCAGGTCGAGCGCCACACCGGCACGTACCGGGTCGGGTTCTTTCTGGAACTGGACCGCTCCACCGAGAACCTCGCCCGCGTCGTCGGCAAGCTGCGCGGCTACGAAACCCTCGCCCGGTTCGGACCCCGCTACCCGGTGCTGCTGTGGGTGCCCGACCAGCGCCGCGAAACCAGCCTGCTGCGCGCCCTGGACGGCATCGACACCGCGATGCCGGTGGCCACCGCAGTGCAGCAGCCCAATCCGGCCGGGCCGATCTGGGCACTGTCCACCGATCCGTACCAGCGCCGGGCACTGCACCAGCTGCCCAGCCACGCCGGCCCGGACGCGCCCACCAACCCCGACCGTGCCCAGGCACAGCACGCCGAGCAGGACTCCGGCGATGAGTAGCGCCACCGTCGCCGCCGTCGCCACCCGCGAGCGGGTGGTTCTGCGGATGCGTACCGGCGAAACGACCGCGGCGGCAGGCACCGGCACGACCGCCGTCGCCTGCGACACCGCCCCCGTTTCGGCCGCCGCGGCGCCGCCAGCGCCGGATTCGGCGCAGTGGCTCACCTGGCACCTGCAGGAGCTGGCCGAGACGGCGGCGTGGCACGCCCGCTGCCTGCGCAACCTGGCCCGCCGCCACGGCAGCCGCACCGACAAGCAGCGGAGGCGGCTGTTCGACAGCGTCGTGCGCCACGTCAACGCCGGCGACGTCGACCTGGACGAGGCCAACGCGTTCCTGCACAGCCTCGGCATCGGCCAGGCCGCCGGCCCCGGCGAGGTCAGCTTCCGCGTCCCGGTCGCGATGGCGATGATCCACGAGGATGCCGAAAACGACGTCGGGACCTTCCAGTACCACCTCGAAGAACACGAGCGGTGCATGCGGTACACCCGCCTGGACGGATACCCCAACGGCTTCCGCGTCGCCCGGCCCAGCCGCGCCGACATCGACACCGGACGCCGCCACACCATCGTCTCCACCGACCTGCGGCTGACGGTGACCGTCCCGGCCTACACCGACGACCAGCCCCTCATCGCGATGGCCACCGCGATGCTGTGCGACGACCTGACCTGCCTACCGGACGACGTCGACATCGTCGACGAACCCAGCGTCTGGGACCTTCCACCCACGACGCCCGGTGGACACGCTGACACCGAGCGCGCCCATGACGTCGCAGGCGGCTGGGCGTATCAGGCCGACGAGCTCGACGAGGGCAACTACATCAACTACGGCCTCGACGTCGACCACGACGAGACCGCCGACGAGTTCGATCACACTCGATCCCCGCGCCCCCGCGATCCCTTCGCCGCCCACGGCGAGGACAGCGAGGACGACGAGACCGACGACTGGCAGTACGACCGCTGACCGGCGCTGTCGGGGCCCACACCCGGTCACACCGCTGGTCACAGCCGCACACACCTGGACGGCACGGCTGAGCGGACGGCGTCGAGTGTGAGAGCAAGCCGGCGAGTGTGAGAGCAGACTGCTCTCACACCAACCCGGTTCCAGGCGTCGGCCGATCCCGCTGTCAGCGCTAACAGCGCAGGTCAACGCCCCTTTCCCGCCCGTGCGCGGAGATCGGGCAGTGACAGCGGCCGACGCTACCGTTTCCGGCAACACATCACCCACATATCAGCACCACCCCGGTCCGGTCCCACTTTCGGGCACCACCGTCGCACCCACCGGTGCGCCACGCCCACCCGCCAGATTGGCTGGTCGGCTCGCACACCGCGCGGCGACCCCCGAGGTCGCACCAGACCACCAGCACCACCCCGGCACCACCAAACACCTTCCACGCAGCGACCCATGTACCCGGTGGGCCGCGCACCCCTGCGCGCTCTCGCGCGCCTCACATGAGGAGGACCTCCACATGGCCAAGAAGCCGGCCGCTACTGGCAACAGCAGCGCCAACCCCAGCACGACCAGTACGGTCCGCCCCGACCCGACGATCCGCATCATGATCGTCTGTGTGCCCGACGACCTGCCCGGCGCAGTGTTCGACCGCCGCCAGCTCGACCGGCACTTCGGGGTCCAGGGCGCCATCGCCCAACGGTTCTGGGCCAAGCCCAGCACGCTGTGGACCCGCCGGTACCTGGTCGACGCCCGCAAGGGCCGTCCGACCCCGTGCGCCGGTGGCCCACTGCGGCAACTGGACCTGGTCGCGCTGCGACACGCCTACGGTGTGGGAGCGGGCCTCCGCCACCAGACCTTCACCCGTGTCGTGCGCGGTACAAGGGACGCCCGCCCCTGGGTGATCTTCGTACAGCGCCACCTCGACGACCCGGACGCCTACCCGATGGACCAGGCGGAAGCCGACTTCAACAACCAGCCTCGGGTACTGGCCCTGCGCACCCACAACGCCGTCACCTACGGCGCCGGGCGCCTGGAGCCAACAGAACTGGAGATGCTGCAAGCCGGTCCCGTGGCCTACAGCAACTACCAGTACCTGACCGCCGTGGCCACCGACGCCCTCCTCACCCCGGACGGGGAACGGATGGCACCGGCCACCGACCGGTTCGCCGACCGGTTGACCT
>DASRII010000255.1:0-3356 GCA_035650075.1 Micromonosporaceae bacterium
CGTGGTAGGTCTCGCGCCGTAGCTGCCGCGCCATCGACTCGACCGCGCCGGGGTGACCGACGAGCAGCGCCCGCCGCAGGCAGCGGTGCTGGGCCCAGGCGTGGTGCAGCCGCTTTCGCTGGAGATAGCGGGTTATCACACCGAGTGTGACGGCGATGGGCATGGCGATGACGACGTAGCCGCGGGCCACCGTGATGTCGAAGGCGTACGACCCGATCGCGATCGCCGCGGTCAACGCTAGTCCACTTCGGAGCACCCGTTGGTACTCGTCATTTCCGACGAACAGGAAACGCGTGTCGTACGCATGGTTGAGCCCCAGCCCAATTATCCAGGCTATGGGTACGACAATGGTCAAGACGGCGTACGTCCGATAGCTCACACCGATCTCTGGACTGCCGAATTTGACTTGAAGAGCCACGAAAGCCGCAGTGATCCCGACCAGAATATCGATCAGCATCAGCGTATTGACATATCGTGATTCCCAAGCCGAGCGCACCAGGCTCGCCGGATACGTGAGTCCAATGTCGGCAGTGTCGGAAATCGGTCTAGTAACGCCGGTCTCGCCCAATCCGTGCGCAGCGGTGCTGAACCCCGCAGTCGTCACGCCTCCCCCTTGAGAACAAGAAATCCCGAAGGTCCCTCCCCACAGAGAGCCGTTCGGGTGACTCCGCGCGCCCTCCCATCTCGGGGCCTGCCGAGGCGGGGGGCTACGCGGCGGATCGCCGTCGAGCGGTCGCGAAAACCGTTGTGACAGCGGATGACGCAATCCTCTGGTTGTCGATCGGAGCAGACTAGTTGTATGTCCGATCGCCGACACGTTACCCAGGATTCATGTCGCTGTCGTTACCGCTTTTGCTCCTGTTGTGCTGGCGACACACTCGGATGTGAACGCCGAGCGGACCGACCTTGGCGCCAAGGGGCCGACGGTGAGCCGGACAAACCAGGCTCTAGGCTCTGGGCATGACCGCCGAACAGAGCCTGCCGCTCCCCGCCGCCGGAGCGATGATCTCGTTCGCCCGTGGCGCCCCCAGCCTCGACATCGTCGACGTCGAGGGGCTCAAGGCCGCGGCGATCCGCGCCTTCGACGCCGATCCGGCCGGCATCACGGCGTACGGGACTTCGGTAGGCTATCCGCCCCTGCGCGCGTGGCTCGCCGAGCACCATGGCGTTCCGGTCGACCAGGTCCTCGTCACCAACGGTTCGTTGCAGGCCGACGCGTTCCTCTTCGAACATCTGGTGAGCCCGGGTGACGCGGTGGTGGTCGAGCGCCCGACGTACGACCGTACGCTGCTCAGCCTCCAGGCCCTGGGCGGTCAGGTGCACCAGGTGACGCTGCAGCCGGACGGCATCGACACCGACGAACTGCGTAAGCTCCTGGAGTCCGGGGTCCGGCCGAAGCTGGCGCACATCATCCCCAACTACCAGAACCCGGCCGGCGTGACCCTGTCGCTGGACAAGCGGCGCGCCCTGCTCGACCTCGCCGCCGAGTACGGCTTCACGATCTTCGAGGACGACCCGTACGCCGAGATCCGCTTCCGGGGCGAACGGCTGCCCTCGATGCTCTCGCTCGACACCCGCGGCGTCGTGGTGCACGCCAGTTCGTTCACCAAGACCGTCTGCCCGGGCGTGCGGGTCGGCTATCTCGTGGGGCCCGCGCCGCTGATCGCGCGGATCGCCGGCCGGGCCACGAATCTCTACATCTCCCCCGGCATGGTGGCGCAGGCGATCGTCCATCAGTTCTGTCTCAGCGGCGCCCTCGACCGGTCCATCCAGACCGTGTGTGCGGCGCTCGGCGAGCGGGCCCGGGTGCTGGCGGAGGCGCTGCGGGAGCACATTCCCGGCGTGCGGTTCACCGAGCCGGACGGCGGCTACTTCCTCTGGGTGGAATTGCCGGAGGACGTCCACGTCGACAAGCTGGCACCGGCCGCCGCCGAGCGGGGCGTCGCCGTGGTCAAGGGGAGCGACTTCCTGATCGAGGGGGGCCAGCACGCGCTGCGGCTGGCGTTCTCGGCGGTCACGGTCGACCAGATCCCCGAGGGCGTACGCCGGCTGGCCGATGCGGTGGCCGCCGTACGCGGGTGACGGCGGCCGAATCTTCCCGCGCGAGGGTATTTGTTCTGTCAGATAGCTGACATTCGCGTGCGATGACCGGCGGAAGGGCTCCCCGGGGGCCGGCGCAGCTATCACAATGCTGCGAACGCGATCGCTAGGCGATTGACCCCAGCAGAACCCCCGCCCCCAACGGCGCCGGGTGGGCCGCTCGCACCTCCCACCCCCCGACGCGGCCGGTCCACCCGGCGCCACCCCGGCGGCGTACGCGATGCCGCCGGCGGCCGTCGGGGCTCCCGATCGCCCGCGAGCCCGCCTTCCCCGCTCCCGGGACTTACGCTCGGTGTGACCGGAAGATCGGTGTGACTGGAAGGGAGGTGGGCGGCGGTGGCGGAGCGACGGCAGCGACCAGCCGACGCGGGTGCCGGCAGCGGCGTGCTGTCGCGGGCCTGGTCCGCCCCCGTGCGGGCGGTGAGCCGCATGTGGAACTCCACCGACCCTCATCCGTCGGTGACCGACGGCGCCGACGATGTCCGCAGCGGGGTTGTCGACTGCGCCCTCTACGTCGACGGGGTACGCCGCCCCGAGCCGGTGCACTACGCCGAGGCGCTCGAAAAGGCCCGCCAGCACCGCAACGCGTTCGTCTGGTTGGGCCTGCACGAGCCGAGCGCCGCCGAGATGGGCACCGTCGCCAAGGCGTACGGGCTGCACGAGCTCGCGGCCGAGGACGCGGTGAAGGGCGCCCAGCGGCCCAAGCTCGAACAGTTCAGCGACGAGGTCACCTTCATGGTGCTGCGCACCGCCCGGTACGTCGACCACGACGTGCTCACCGAGACGTCGGAGGTGGTCGAGACCGGCCACGTCATGGCCTTCGTGGCCCCGAAGTTCGTGATCACCGTGCGGCACGGCGACGCGTGCCGGCTGGCCCCGGTCCGGGCCGGGCTGGAGGAGAAGCCGGAACTGCTGGAGCAGGGCCCGTGGGCGGTGGCGTACGCGGTCACCGACCGCGTGGTCGACCTCTACATCGAGGTCGCCGAGAAGATGGAGATGGATTTCGACGCCATCGAGGAGAGCGTGTTCTCCCGCGAGGGCCACGGCCGGATCCAGCACATCTATCAGCTCAAGCGGGAGCTGGTGGAGTTCCGGCGGGCCGTCATCCCGCTGCAACGGCCGCTCATGGCGCTGACCGCCGACTCGAACGCGGAGGTGCCCAAGGTGATCCGGCGCTACTTCCGCGACGTGCAGGACCATCTGACCCGGACCGTCGAGCAGATCAACTCGTACGACGAACTGCTCAACTCGATCCT
>DASRII010000256.1:0-58690 GCA_035650075.1 Micromonosporaceae bacterium
GACGATGTTGATCGCCCACCGGCTGCAGACCGCGACGACGGCCGACCGCATCGCCGTGGTCCACGACGGCCTGATCGTCGAATGGGGGACGCACGACGAGCTGCTCGCCGCCGGCGGCCGGTACGCCTCGCTCTACGAGGCCTCGGTCCGGACGCCCGTACCGGTGTGAGCCGCTACACCTCGCGGACAACGTCCTCATAGGACAGTCGCGGAAGCCGCGCGTACCCCTTGGGCAGCCCTCGGCCGACGTTCATGACCAGTACCGCCTGCCACCGCCCATCCGGAAAGAACTCCCGGTCGACCGCGGCTGCGTCGAAGCCGAGGATCGGTCCGGCGGCGAGGCCGGCGGCGCGGATCGCGACGATGAGGAAGCCGATCTGCAGCACGGCGTTGTACCGGGCCTGCGTGGTGCGCTCGTCCCGCATCGGCGCGAGCTTGTCCCGCAGTTGTGGAACGTGCGGAAAGACCTCGGGCAGCCGTTCGTGGAAGTCGATGTCGGCTGCCAGGATGAGGACCAGCGGAGAGTTGGCCGCGCGCATCCGGTTGCGGGGGGTCAGGTGCGGCAGCAGCCGCGACCGCGCCTCGGCGCTGCGCACGGCGATGATCCGCAGTGGCTGCTGGTTGTACGACGTCGGCGCGTACCGGAACAGATCGTAGATCGCGCGCAGTTGCGCGTCGTCGACCGGCTCGTCGGTGAACTCGGTCGACGAGCGCGCGAGGCGAAACAACCGGTCCTGGGCGTCGGCGTCGATGAGGATTCGAGAGGCAAGGGTATCCGTCATCGCACGACCTCGCGCGACGCCAGCTTCTCCAGCAGCGGTACCACCTCGGCAGGGGTCGGCCGGGCGAGGTGCTCCGCGCGCAACCGTGCCGCGGCCCGGCGGTACGCGCGGTCCGTCAGGACCTCGACCGTCCCGCCGACGACGGCGTCCACGGTCACCCCGTCGCCCCCCGACATGTGGACGCCGGCACCGCTCGCGGCAACGTGCCCGGCGTTGAAGATCTGGTCCGGAATGGACGGTACGACGACCTGCGGCACGCCACACGCCACCGCGGTCATCAGCGTGCCGCCGCCGCCCTGGTGGACGATCGCGTCGCAGGTCGGCAGCAGCAGGTGCAGCGGTACCGGGCCGACCGCGCGTACGTTCGCGGGCGTGTCGCGGAACAGTTCGCGGTGCTCATCGAGGACCGCCACGACGACCTCGGCGTCGAGCGCGCCGAACGCGTCGACGATCCGCGGTACGTGCCCCATCAGCGACGCGCCGAGCGAGAACAACGAGGTGCCCCACGTGACACAGATCCGCGGGTGGCTCGGCGGCTCACGGAGCCAGTCCGGCAGGCGGGCCGGCCCGTTGTACGGGACGTACCGGATCGGCTGGCGCGGCAGGTCGTCGACCACCTGCATGCGGGGTGGGCACGGGTCGAGCGTGAGGTCCCCAGCGGTGGCCAGACCGGTGACGCCGAACCGTGCCGTCAACGAACTGTCGACTGTGGACGGAAAGCCGTTGACCGGCGCGGTGAAGTCGCAGGTCCACAGTTGACGGACGGCGGGGACACCGAGCACACGGGACACCAGGGGACCGACGAGCGCGGCCGGTTCGTACACCACGAGGTCGGGCCGCCAGTCGAGGCCGAACGCGACGAGGTCGTCGGCGAGATACTCGGCGACCTCCCCGGCGGTTTCCAACATTCCCTGGTACCCCCGACCGGTCTCGCTCGTGGTCCGGCGCCGCGCGCCCAGCAGCTCGAACATGTCGACGTCCCGCCCGACGGGCAGCGCCGACAGACCGGCCCGGACGATCGGCTCGGTGCCGGACGGGTGGCATGCCACCAACACCTCATGGCCGGCGGCGCGCAGCGCCCAGCCGATCGGTACCAGCGGTGCGAAGTGCCCTCCGGCCGCCCACGACGTAAACAGCACCCGCATCCGTACCTCCGGGTCACACCGGGCGCAGCTCGTGCATCTTCGGGAACAGGCGGTCCCAGGTCGCGTCGTCGCCCTGCCAGTACTCGGTCCGCGGCAGCCGCACGGGCATCCCCGCGACATACGCGCCGTCGGCCAGCTCGGCGATGTCGTCGCCCAGGTCCTCGGCACCGGGCGCGGCCGCGTCACGTACCAACAGCACCGCGAACCGGTGCGACGGGTAGCACTCGCGCAGCACGTCGCGCATCTCGACGACCTTCTTGTCGGTGATGTCGTCGTACGGGTCGCGCCGCACGTACAGCGCGGTCAGTTGCGAGCTCGTCGTCTCCCGCCAGCGCCGCAGCAGGTATTCGGTCCGCTCGCGCACCTTCGGGTACTCGCGGGCGATCCGTTGCGGCACGATCGTGCCGTCGATGGCCACCGGAAACAGGTGGTGGAACTCCACATTGGTCGCGGTGTCCAGAAGGTGCCGACGGTCCTCGGACAGGACCAGGTTCGGCAGCTGGAAGTAGTCGGCGAAGTCGGTGCGCAGGATGCGAATGAACGCCTGGTGGTCCACCCACTGCCAGTCGAAGACATGAGCCTGCTTGTTGCCCGTGAGCCGGCGCAGCTGCACGATGACCTCGCAGTCGAGGCCCAGCGGGATGTAGCGGTCGAACATGACCTCACCCTGCCCGCCGGCGCTGTGGTCCCACTGGAGACACAGTGGGGCCGGTGCGTCGACGCGGGCTCGACCGTGGCTGGACTCGCGGCGGTGACGCTCGTACAGATCCGCGATCTGTTCAGGAGGCGTCATGGTGCGCAGGGTGTTGGTGGTGGGTGCCGGCATCGGCGGGCTGTGCCTGGCGCACGGCCTGCGCCAGGCCGGGATCGCGGTCACGATCCTCGAGCGGGACAGCGGCGTGCGGACCACCCACGGACTGCGGCTGCGCCTCGACGCCGAGGGCATCGGCGCGCTGGTCTGGTGCCTGCCGCCGGAGCTCGTCGAGCAGGTCCGTGCCGCGTCCAGCCTGGTTCCGGTGCTCCGTGGCGCCGTCCTCGACCACCAGCTCGGCACGCTCTTCGCCTGGGGCGGGGACTCGCCACCCCCCGAGCGGGCCAGCGTGGTCGTCAACTACGCCGCACTGCGAGAGGTGATGCACACCGGACTGGCGGACACGGTCGAGTTCGGCCGGCAGGTGGTCCGTGTCGACCACAAGGGCGACAGTGTCTGCGCCTACCTCGCCGACGGCGGCGTCGAGACCGCCGACGTCCTGGTCGGCGCGGACGGTATCGACTCCGTGGTACGCCAGCACCTGCTGCCCGAGGCGGAGATCGCGGACACCGGGTTGTACGCCATCACCGGCCACGCGACCCTCGACCCGGACCGGCTGCCGGAAGAGATCCGCCGCGGCTCGTGCTCGATAGTCGGCCCGGACGGGCTCACCCTCAACCTCGCGCTCGGCCGCGACAATGCACAGTGGACACTCATCGGTCCACTCGAGACATTCGACCTGGAAAAGCTTCACGATACCGCGAGTCGGCTAGTGGCTGGCTGGCACCCCGCGGTGGCCCGGCTGGTGGCCCAATCCGACGCGGCGGGGACGTTCGCGTACCCGCTGCGGGCCGCCTTGCCGGTGCCGCCGTGGCCGACCACGCGGATCACGTTGCTGGGCGACGCGGTTCACGCCAACGTACCGATCGGTGGCTCGGGCGCGACCGTCACCTTGCGCGACGCCGCGTTGCTCACCGAGAGCCTCGTGTCCGGCGGCACCGACCCGATCGGCGCGCTGGCCGACTACGAGGAACAGATGCGCGAGTACGGCTTCGAGTCTGCCGTACGGTCGCTGCACCACGCGGAAGACGTCTTCCGTGCGTACATTCCGGCGCTCGGGTAGGCGGTGTCATGAAGCTCGGCGTGTTTCTCTCGCGGGACAGCGGTGTACGCGTGGCGCAGGAGGCGGAGCGGCTCGGGTACTCCGTCGCCCTGGTTCCGGAGGGCTTCAAGCAGGACGCGGCGAGCCTGCTCGGCGCGGTGGCCGCCCGGACGAGCCGCATCGGGCTCGCCTCGGGCGTGATGCAGATCCCGGCCCGTACTCCCGTGCTGACCGCGCTCACGGCGGCCACAGTGGACGGTCTGTCGGGCGGACGGTTCGCGCTCGGCCTGGGCGTGTCCAACCCCGACGTCTCGCTCGGCTGGTACGGCGTGCCGTACGACCGTCCGTTGACCCGTACCCGCGAATATCTCGAAATCGTGCGGCTCGCGCTGTCGGGGAAGCCGGTGCGGTTCGCGGGCCGGTACCACCGGCTGCCGCCCGATGGCGTCGAGGAGGTGGCCCACCTCCGCGCGGCCGCCGGTCGCGCGGACCTGCCGATCTACCTCGCCGCGGTCGGGCCGGCCAACCTCGAGCTGGCCGGTGAGATCGCGGATGGTTGGATCGGAGTTTTCACGTCCCCGGAGCGGCTCGCGGAGTCACTGCGGCACGTGGCGAAGGGTCGGGCGCGGATGGGCCGGGACCTCGCCGGTTTCGAGGTGCTGCCGTCGGTACCGATCAGCGTCGGCCCGGACCCGCACGCGGCCGCCGCAGACGTGCGGAGCTACTTCGCGAACTTCATCGGCCTCGGCAGCCGCGACCGCAGTATCTACCACGGACTCGTGACCGAGCTCGGCTACGGCCCGGCCGCCGACGAGATCCGGGCTCGGCACCGGGCCGGTGACCGGGCGGGTGCCGCGCGAGCCGTGCCGTTCGAGCTGATGGACGCTACGTCGTTGCTCGGGTCGGCGGAGCGGATCGCGCCGCGGATGGCCGAGTACGCACACGCGGGCGTAACAACGCTCGGGCTCACCCCGTTGGCGAGTACCGAGGCGGAGCAGATCGAGGCGTTGCGGGTGGCCGCGACGGCCCTGACTTTGGTGGAGGGATGACGAACATGGCGACTGGCCTGACGACTGCCGCACCCGCACGACCGGAGCTGTGGGCCGACGTCGACAGCTACTTCACGGACCTCTTGGTGCCGTCGGATCCGGCTCTCGACGCGGCTCTGGCGGCCAGCGAGGCGGCGGGCCTGCCGCCGTACCAGGTGTCGCCGAGCCAGGGCAAGCTGCTGCACCTGTTCGCGCGCATGGTCAACGCCCGCACGATCCTGGAGATCGGCACGCTCGGGGGCTACAGCACCATCTGGCTCGCCCGTGCCCTGCGTCCGGGCGGGCGGGTCGTGACCCTCGAGGCCGTGCCGGAGTACGCCGAGGTGGCGCGCCGCAACATCGCCGCGGCCGGCGCAACGGACGCCGTCGAGCAGCGCGTGGGACTGGCGCTGGACACGCTGCCGCGGTTGGCGGCCGAAGGGCGCGGACCGTTCGATCTGATCTTCATCGACGCGGACAAGCCGAGCAACCCGGAGTACCTCGCGTGGGCGCTGAAGCTGTCCCGTCCCGGCACTCTGATCATCATGGACAACATCGTGCGCGACGGTACGGTCGTCGACGCCGACAGTACGCACCCCAGTGTCGTCGGTATCCGGCGCTTCACCGAGCAGCTGGCCGCCGAGCCGCGCCTGACGGCTACGGCCGTGCAGACCGTAGGCGGCAAGGGCTGGGACGGCTTCGCGATCGCGCTCGTCACCGCCTGACCGTTGGCTCTCCCCCGTCGATCGAGGACTTGTGCACACGGTTTGGAGATCCAACCATGTGCACAAGTCCTCGATCAACGAGGGCGGCGGCGGATCGACGACCAGCCGGTGACGTTGCGCTGGGCGGTACGGGACATACCGAGCGCGCCGTCGGGTACGTCCTCGGTGATGACCGAACCGGCCGCTGTCTCCGCCCGGTCGCCGATCGAGACCGGTGCGATGAGGATGCTGCCCGAGCCGATCGACACCTCGTCTCCGATGCGCGTACGCCGTTTCTGGCCACCGTTGAAGTTCAGCGATCCAGCCATGCTGGCGATGTTGCAGTTGCGCCCGACATCGGCGCTGAACAGCCCGGCGAGATGCGGTACCTCGGTCCCGGCGCCGATCACCGAGTCGGACAGCTCGACGAACGCACCGGCCCGGCACTCGGCGCCGAGCACCGTACCCGAACGCAGCCATGTGAACGGCCCGACGTTGGCGCGGTCGCCGATCTCGACGTCCTGGCACACCGCGTAGTGGACCAGGCAGTCCTCGCCGACCCGCGAGTCACGGACGGTCGTCGTGGGACCGATACGGCTGCCCCGGCCGATGACCGTGTCGCCGACGAGTTCGGTATTCGGCCGTATCCGCGCACCCTCGCCGATCCGGACGGTCGCGTCGATGCGCGTCGTCGCGGGATCGTCGACGGCCACCCCGCGAGCGAGCCAGCCGAGCGCGATGCGTTCGTAGAGCGCGTTCTCGGCCCGTACCCGGTCGACCGGGTCGTTGAGCCACAGCGCCTCCGGGACGTCGATCCGGATAGTGGGCGGGCCGGGGGACGCCGCGGACGGGTCGAAGTCGCCCGCGATCACGACCGGACCGGACTCGGTACCGGCATCGTCGGCCCACCACGGGCTTGGCCGGTCCAGCGCGGCGACGACGAACCCACGCGATGCGAGCGAGACGAGCCGGCGTACGGTCGCCGGGCGCAGTAGCGGTACCGAGCACGGCAGCAGCACCCGCACCGAACAATCCCCCGAGGTGGGTAGGGGCCGCAGCGCGAGCCGGTCGGCTACCGATCCGGTGCCGACCACGGTTACCGACTCGGGAGCCAGCGCCTCGACCGTGTCCAGCAACCAGTCGACAGCCGGCCGGCCGCACAGGCTCGGCGGGTCGGCCAGGTCGTCGACGAGCACGACGCCGAGGCTCTGTCGATCAAGGGCAAAAGGGGGTTGCGGGGAGATCGAATCACGCCCATCTGCCCTTGATCGACGGAGGGGGCTCATCCCGCCACCCGGCTCAGAGCTGCCATCAGCTCCACGTCGAACTTGGCCTTGACGAGGTGGAACGCCTCGCAGTACCGCGTCTGCGTGAGGTTGTGCGTCTCGGCTTGGCGCGCCCACCAGGTACCGCGGTCGCGGATCGCCTGCTCGGCGGCGAACGGCTTGTCCCGCTCGGACTGGTACTTCGCGACAGCCGCGAGCTTGTCCGGCATGTACGCGGTGACATCGACGTAGAAGTTCGGGCAGAACAGGTTGTTCATCAGCGGCGGTTCGGCCTGCAGGATGACCTTCACGAACGAGCTGCGCGCGGCCATCACCGTCGCGGCCCGCCCGGCCGTCTCGTGGTCCTGGTGGTCCAGGGCGCCGACCCGGTGAGTGATCACCACGGACGGCCGTACCCGGGCGATGTGGTCGTCGATGCACGAGTACGTCTCGCGGTACGGCTCGAGGCCACCGTCGACGAAGTCCTCGATGACGATGTCCGCACCGATGACCCCGGCGGATTCCTTGGCCTCGACGGTACGGAACGCGGCATCCGGCGAGCAGCTGTTCGATCCGTTCGTGAGGGCCAGGACGTGCAGATCGAAGCCGGCCGCACCGAGGCCCGCGAGCGTTCCGTAGCAGCCCAGCTCGGCGTCGTCCGGGTGGGCGAAGACGGCGAGTACCGACAAGTTCGTCACAACGGGCGTCCCCTCTGCTCGAGCCAGGACCTGCGCAGAGCATCGGGCCGCCGGGTCGAGACCACGTCGAACCAACATCGAGCCGGAAGCTTCCGGGCGCGGCGGCATGGTCGGCAAGCGATCGGCGCGGATACCGTCCGTCGCAACCACGAGCGAAGGCGAGCGTGCGATGGCCAATTTCCTGGGCGCCGACACGGCCGTACTGGGCGGACAAGTGACCGCCGCCTGCGGCAAGGCCGCGACCCGCGCGGACCAGATCGCCGCCTCGCTGCGGTCCATCGCCGACAACAAGTGCCCGGTGTTCGGGCCGAACGGCGAGACGCTGGCCACGCAGCTACGGGAGCTGGCCGACGGGCTCAGCAGCGGGCTGCAACGACTCGCCGCGTTCAAGGCCACAGCTCAGCGCAACGCCACGGAACAGGACAAGGCCAGCGGCATCCAGAGCGCGGGTGGCGGCCAGTCCGGCTCGATGGAGACCGGTACCGACGACGGCGGCTGGGGCAACAGCGTCTGGGACGAGGTCATCGGCTTCCTCAACATGGTCGGCGGCGGGGCCGAGGTCGTCGCCGGCGTCGGTCTCCTCGAGTTCTACGGGGTGGGGGCCATCCCGATCGTGCACGGGCTGGACACCATGTACGCGGGGTACCGCTCCTGGAGCGAACCCAACGACGAGATCTACGAGACGTACACCGGCAAGTTCATCCGGGAGCAGGCGATCGAGGCGGGCTACACGCCCAACGAAGCCGCGTGGATCTCGACCGGGGCCGAGCTGGCCATCGGCCTGGGCTCGGGCCTGGCCGCCAAGTGGGCCAAGGGCATCAAGCTCGCCACCACGGCGGGTTCCGCCGCCGACGAGGCCGGGGAGAGCATTGCCCGGGTAGCCGGCGCCGGCGGCGGCAGCATCGATGACATGGCGCGTGGTGCGGACGACGTCGCCCGCGCAGCGGCCGAGGAATCCGGACCGTGGATGCGGGGAGTGAAGGGCGTCGAGTACGGCGGAGAGGTGGTCGCGCAGAGCAGGGAACTCTCCTGCACGTCCGCCGCCGGCGAGATGCTCACGGGTGGCGCGGTCAAGGAAGCTCAGATCCTTTCCGTGATCGGGGAGGACCAACCGGTGACCCGCCTGATCGGTGTGCTCAACGACATGTCCGGAGGCCCGAACTACGCGGGCCAGTTCTTCGATAACGGGGCTCAGGCGCTCGAGGCCGCCAGGGGCGGGCCGATGGCAGCTCAGCTCCAGGTCCCGTTCACGAAGGCCCATACTGTATTCATCGAGCCGCTCAGTGACGGCCGGTTCCTGGTCAGAGACCCCGGTACCACGGCCGGAGCTGTATACAAGGTCGGCGAGGCGTGGATCAAGCAGTACGTCGCGGGAGGAGTGTGGCGGGCGGAATGAGCGCGAACAAGTCCACCGCGCAGGTCGATCAGGTGACGCCGGTAGCGGACGGCACGTACCAGGTTCTCCTCACCGTGGACGGACAGCGGCGTGAGGTGGTCGCCACGGTCGTCGCCAGCCGCGGTGTCGAGGGGGTCACCTTCGAGCCGTACCCGTTCGATCTCTCCAGTGGTCTCGACCCGCGGCCGGTGGTCGCGGCGGTCCTGGCCGTCCACAGAGGAGAGACACCCTAGGCGCGGTCCTCGCCGTCGCGCGGCGGCGGGATGAGTGACGCGGCGACCGCCTTGTTCACGGCGTCGATCCGCGACACCGCGCCGAGCTTGGCGAAGATGTTGCTCAGGTGGCGCTTGACGGTGGCCTCGGTGAGGTAGAGCCGCGAGGCGATCTGGGCGTTGCTCAAGGCCCGGGACGCGAGCTCCAGGACGTCGAGCTCGCGGGGAGTCAGGGCGCCCGTGGTCGGCATCTGTGACAAGCTGCGCCGGGAGACGGACAGGATCACGTTGCCGTCGTCCGTGCTCGCGTTGCGGATGGCCGACACCAGCTCGGCCCGGCCGACACTCTTGAGCAGGTATCCCCGGATGCCGAGCGCCAGCAGCCGCTGCACGAGGTGCGGACCGTCATACATGCTGAGAATGATGATCTCCGTCCTCGGCGAGAGTTCCCTGACCGCGGTGACCGTGTCGGTCACGTCGCCGCCCGGGATCTCCACGTCGAGGAGGATCACCCGCGGCTGGTGCTCCGCGATGACCGAGATGGCCGTCGCGCTGTCGCCGGCCTCGCCGACCACGACCACGTCCGGCTGCGTCTCGAGGATCTCGCGCAGGCCTTCCCTCATGAGTACGTGGTCGTCGACAAGAACCACGCTGATCGGGTGGTGGGAGTTCATGACGCGCCTCCGGTGAGCGGCACGAACAGCTCGACGTGGGTACCCCTGCCGGGTGTGCTGGTGAGCATCAAGGAACCGTTGAGCAGCGCGGCGCGCTCCCGCATGGAGAGCAGGCCAGTGCCACCGTGCCGGCCGACGGCCGGATCGAAGCCCCGCCCGTCGTCCACGACCGAGGCTCGCAGCTCGTCGGGTGAAATGTCTATACGTACGAGAACCCGATGTGCGCCGGCATGCGCGATGGTGTTGCGCAGCGACTCGCGGAGGATGAGGAACGTCTCCTCGATCGTCCCCGTCGGCGCCCACGCCTCGTCGCCGTTGACCTCGACATACCGCTCGAGCTCCGGGTCCGCCGATGACTCGAGGAACAGCTTGAGCGCCTTCTCGAGGCTCTCCAGCGGCTCGACGAGACGCAGGTCGCTGATCGCCTGGCGGACCGCGTCCATGGTGTCGGTGAGCCCTTGTCGCGCCGTCTGTACCCGTGCGCGGGCCCGGTCCGGGTCGTCCTGCAGGAATATGTCGAACAATTCCAGATTGCGCTGGGCAACGGCGATTCCGTGGCCGATGTGGTCGTGCAGCTCCCGGCTGATCCGCCGGCGCTCCTCGACCTGCGCCTGGTGTACCCGGTTGAGCAGCACGCTGACGTACGAGTCGGCCGCCGTCCGCAGCCGCCGGGCCAGCACCTCATGCAGGGTCACGGCGACCAGGCCGAGCTGCTCCGCCCCGCGGGCTCCGTCGATCCGGGTCGACAGGGCCCGGATCGCCGCACCGAACAGCAGGTCCGCCGCCCGCAGCGACTCGTTCGGGTGTACGCCGGTGGCGGCCCGCGTGGCTCCGATATCCCGGGCGAGGCGGTGGTGGATCCCGGAGTCCTCTTGGCCGACGATCTCTTGGGCTGTTTTCTCCACAATTTCGCGGACATGTGCGAGAACCTGGGTTCGCGACAATTCATCCTCGAGTAGGGGACTGTCCACGGACCGTAAAGCCGCCTCGAATTCGACGAGGATTGCCGGCATCGCCTCGATGATTAGGTTGGCGAGAGTTGTACGGAACGTTTCCTGCATGCGCGGGTCCCCAGTCGACTCCGGTGTCCCCCAACCGTTGCCAAGCGTATCCGGCCCCAGCGGTGATCGTCTATGCAGTCAGCCTGATCGGCGTCGGATATGGCCCGCGCGGCGGAGGGTCGCCGGCTCAAGAGCAGACAATTGCGACCGGTACCGCGGCGTGGGCGAGGTACTGGGTGACCATGAATGCCCGGTACGGCCGGCGCGGTCGGATCTGCGCGGATTGGGGACGGCAGCCCAGCGTTACGGCGACCGCTCCGAGGAGTACGGCCAGCGCCGGCCACAGCAGGGTTTGGTCGACATATGTCGCGGCGATTAGGAAGCCGGCCGCGACGAGGATCGCGTTGAGCGAGAGGCGCCACCCGGCGCGCCGGATGCCCTTGACCACGGCGCAGGTACGCCGGCCGGTAAGGGCGTCGCCGAGGACGTCCGAAAAGTCCTTGGCCAGCGCTCCCACGAATCCCATCCAGGAGGACATCGCGGCAGCGAAAACGATCAGAGTCGGCGAGGTCGGTACCGAGCCCGATACGGCTCCGCCGGCGACGAACGTGAGCAGACCCGCGATCAGAACCGTCGCACCGGCAGCGGGTGACCAGCGCTTGAGTCGCAACAGTGGACCGGAGTAGGCATACCCGAGCAATAGCAGCGTCGGTACCAGGAATACATACGGCGCGCCCAGCAAGAGTGCACCGGCGATCGATAGTCCGGCCCAGAGGATGCCGATGTTGAGTGCTAGCGAAGCCGGCAGGGCACCCCGCGCGATGGGCCGGGTGGATCCGTTGAGCCGGTCCTCGACGACGTCCGCCACGCCGTCGAGGAGGTAGACGCTGGCCGCGGCGAGTACCCACGTCAACAGCGCGACCGGAAGGCGCCACCAGGGGGCGGGCACACCAGTGGGATGGGTCAGCGCGAAGGCGACGACGAAGCGCACCGCGTAGATGAGGAGCACGACGGGACGAGCCTCGACCACACAGAGCCGGAGCTGTCCTATCCGGTGACTGGCCGGTACCGATGCACCGGAATCAATTAGTAATGTGGCCATGGCGGACTCTAATCGCGCTTCGCTAAAGAATTGCAAGAGGCGTACATCGAAGGTAGTAATACCCACTACAACCTTCGTATAAACACAGTGCGCTGGTGGTAGTCCCATTAACACTGTCGACTCATTTTCGTTTATTGCATCTTGCTGTGCGGACGGAGGTGGTCTTAACTTGCTCCGGGAAGCGGAGAATTGCATCAGTTTCGTTGATAGGAGCAAACCGATGCTTCATTTCCAGGTATTGGGTCCGTTAGAGGTTCTCGACGGCGATCGGGTGTGCACTCCTTCACCCCCAAAGGTCAGCCGCGTGCTCGCGCTGCTGTTGCTGCGGGCCAACCAGGTCGTGTCGATGGACTCGTTGATCGAGGAGCTCTGGGGGGAAGAGCCACCGACGAGTGCCATCGGTACCGCGCAGACGTACATCTACCAGCTCCGCAAGATTCTCGACCCGCGCGGCGAGGTGTCCGCCGCGAGCGAGTGGTTGGTCACCAAGGCGCCCGGCTATCTGATGCGCGTTTCGCCGAACCAGCTCGACGCCACCACCTTCGAGGCGCTTTCCTGGCAGGGCCGGCAAATGCTCGAACGGGGACAGCCCGAGCAGGCCGCGCAACTGTTGCGCAGGGCGCTCGATCTGTGGCGGGGACCGAGCCTCGCCAATGTCCGGCGTGGGCATCTGCTCGAGGCGCACGCGGTACACCTCGAGGAGCAGCGCATGCGCACCCTCGAACTGCGCATCCAGGCCGACGCCGAGCTGGGCCGCCACCGCGAGCTCATCGGCGAGATGCGGTCACTCGTGGCGAGCCACCCGCTCAACGAGTGGTTCCATGGCCAGCTCATCGTCGCGCTGTCCCGCAGTGGGCGGCGGGGTGAGGCGCTGCAGGCGTACCAGGACCTACGCCGGGTGCTCAGCAGCCAGCTCGGTCTCGACCCACAGCCCGAGCTGCAGCGGCTGCACCGTGAGGTACTCAGCCACGGACGGCCCACGATGAGTGAGTTCGCGCCGTACCAGCGCCTGTCGTCGGCCGCGTAGGCGGCGAGAAGTGGACGTGTGGCTGGGCGTCGCCGTTCTGGTCGGCAGCGGGCTGACCGCCGGCGTACTGTTCTCCGTTGCCCTCAGCGTCGTACCGGCGTTCCTCAGCGTGCCGCCCGAGCGGTACGTCGAGCTGCACAAGCTCGTCGGGCGCCGGTACGACCACGTGATGCCGCCGATGGTGGCCACCTGGACTCTCATCGATGTCGCGCTGGCCGCCGGCGCCGATACCGCGGCCGGTCGGCTCTGGTTCGGCGTGGCCGCGGTGCTCGGGTGCGGGGTCGCCGCGGTCTCCCAACTGGGCAACGTCCCGATCAACCGGAGCGTCAAGCGCCTGCCGGCCGGCCCCGTACCGATCGACTGGGCCGACCCGCGGACGCGCTGGCGCGCCTTCAACCTCCTCCGTACCTACCTGGCTGTGCTCGCACTGGCCGCGAACGCCTGCGCGCTGTTGCTCGTCCACTGACCCCGACCCATGAGAGAGGACGCACCATGATGCTTCAGGCACCGCCGGCACCGGCCGCCGCGCCACCGGCCGACGCCCTCGAGCCGGCCGACATCAAGCGGTTGGGCAATGCGTTTTGCCACGCGAAGTTGCTGCTGACCGCGAGCGAGCTCGGCCTGTTCGTCGACCTCGACCAGCACGGACCCGCTACCGCGGCCGAGATCGGTACGCGCCTCGGGCTGCACGAGCGGGGCGCCTCCGACTTTCTCGACGCGCTCGTGGCCCTCGGCCTGTTGACCCGAGCCCGGGGCCGGTACGACTGCACCGAGAGCGCCCGCCGGCACCTGATCCCGGCGAGCCCGACCTACCAGGGCGGCTTCTTCCACCGCGCCAACCGGGTGCTCTACCCGGCGTGGGGCAACCTGACGCAGGCACTACGTACCGGTGAACCACAGGTGCCGTCGGCCCAGGACGGCGAGTTCGAGCGGATGCTGTCCCGGCCGGACCAGCAGGCGCAGTACCTGCGCATGATGGACTCGGTCAACACCCTGCTCGCGCCGCTGCTCGCCGAGGCGGTCGACTGGTCGCGGTTTCAGGAACTGGTCGACGTCGGCGGCGCCCGGGGGAACCTCGCCGCGCGCCTGGTCCGCGCCCACCCGCACCTGTCGGCCACGGTGTTCGACCTGCCGGTCATGGCCGTACCGTTGGCGGAGCACATGGCCACGCTGCAGCCGCCGTCGCCGGTGCGCTTCGTCGGCGGCAACTTCTTCACCGACCCGCTGCCGGTCGGTGACGTCCTGATCATCGGGCACGTACTGCACAACTGGTCGTCCGAGGAACGCCAGCTCCTCGTGAAGAAGGCGTTCTCGGCGGTACGGCCGGACGGCGCCCTGTTGGTCTACGACGCGATGCTCGACGACGAGCCGACCGACCTGGCCCGCCTGATCGTGAGCCTCAACATGCTGCTGGTCACGAAGGGCGGCTCGGAGTACGCGGCCTCGGAGTGCCAGCGGTGGCTGACCGACGCGGGCTTCGTCGAGGTGAGCCGGCAAGCGCTCGGCACGGCGGACACGCTCGTCGTCGGGCGCAAACCGCACGCGGTCGAGCGGTGACGCCAACGGAGGGTCGGGTCAGCGCCGACTCGACCCACCGCCAAGCTGGGCCCACAGTTGACGCTCCACCGGGGACGGCGGCAGGTGTGGTACGAGCCGCTCCGGATGTCCGGGCAGCGGCGCACCGCCCTCGGCGGCCGCCTCCGGTAGCAAGGTGGTGAACAACATCTGACCCATCGCCGACAGGCCGTTCGCAATGTGGCGCCCGACAGTGCGCAGCATCCTTCGCAACGTCTGCCTCCTCCGGTATCCGTGGACTCGATGTCCGTACACGGTCCGGTGACGCGTTGGGGTCCGCCTCGAACGATGCTCCAGCCGGTCGCTCGGGTTCCCTTGGGCTGGATCTGCGCCGACCGAAGGTCCAGGCGCCTCGCCAAAGTCTGCGTCACGCGCTCTTGCCGGGGTCCAGCAGCGAGCAGAGCTGGGCTTGCTCGTCGGGCGTGAGCCGTACGTCCGCCGCGGCGAGGTTCATCTCCAGGTGGGTCAGGTTGCGCGTGCCCGGCAGCGCCACGATGTCGTCGCCCTGTGCCAGCAGCCAGGTGAGCGCGAGCCGGGCCAGGCTCAGGTGCCGCAGTGACGCGAGCCGCTCGGCCGCCTCCGTCACCGCGCGGACGCGTCCGAAGTTCTCCGGCCAGAAGCGCGGGTCGGCCCACCGGTAGTCGCCCTCGGCCAGCTGGTCGGGCGAGGTGAACCTGCCGGTCAGCAGGCCACGGCCCAGCGGGCGGTACGCCGCCAGCCCCACCCCGAGTTCCCGCGCGGTCGGCAGGATCTCCGCCTCGATGCTCCGCTCGAGCAGCGAGTACTCCGCCGCCACCACGGTCACGGGGTGCACGGCGTGTGCGCGCCGTAGCTGTTCGGCATCCACATGCGACAGTCCAATGTGGCGTATCTTGCCGGCGGCCACCAGCGCGGCCAGCGCCCCCATGCTGTCCTCGATCGGTACGTGGGGGTCCACGCGATCGAGGAGGTAGACATCGAGGTGGTCGGTGCCGAGCCGGCGCAGCGTCGTGTCGCAGGCGGAAGCTACGTTCTCCGGCCGGCCGTCTACTGTGGTCAGATGCCCGTGGACCGTGTACCGGGCACCGCCTCGGCTCGTCAGTACGAACGCGTCCCGCTGGCCGCGGATGGCCCGACCGAACAGTGCCTCTACCTCTCCCGAGCCGGTCAGGTCGGTGACGTCGATCAGGGCGAGTGCGGTCTCCCGCAGCTGTGCCACGATCGCCGATACCTCGGCGGGATCGACCGTTCCGCAACCGGTCGTGAAGCTGACGGCATTGAACCCGATCGGCGAGGTCAACAGGTCCGAGCGGCCGAGCCGGCGAAGTTCCGTCGTCACCGACGACCGGCGAGGTAGTCGGCGAGGGCCGCCACGGTGTCGTAGTCGAACAGCGCCGCTGCCGGAATCTCCATCTCGAACGCGTCCTCGAGGCGGGCGTGGATCTGCAGCATCTGTACCGAGTTGACAGCGACGTCCGTCACGTAACTGGTGGGGTCGATGTGTTCGGGCTCGGTGCCGTTGGTCTCGGCGAGAAACGCGGCGAAGATCGTCTGGACGGTACAGAGTTCCGCGGTGGCCATCGTGCACGTCCCCTAACGTCGGCGGGTCCGGGAGCACCGCGAAGCTAGCCGGGATCGCTCGAGGCCTAGTCGAGCCGGCGTCGCGGTGCCGGTGTCGTGCCGTTCGCAAGCGCGACTGCATTCACTCCCGAGGTCCGGCACCTACCGTGCTCGGAACAGTCCACAAGGGACACAGTTTGCAAAAGCGAAGGGAGCCAGCCATGGCGGAGCCGCTTGTCCTGTCCAGGCGACGTGTCGTGCAGGCGGCCGTGGTGGGTACCGGGCTGGTACTCGCTCCCGGCGCGCTCACTGCCTGCAAGAGCGGTACCGGCACCGCACCACCCGCCGCACAGCCCGAGGTACCGTTCCAGCGCGTCGTGGTGGTCGACGGCGCGTTCAACGTCCGCGACCTCGGCAGCTACCCCGCGGACGGGGGCCGGCGGGTCGCCACCGGGCGCGTGTACCGGGGTGGCAGCCTCCACCGCATCACCGACCAGGGCCTCGGCCAGCTTGCCGCGTTGAAGTTGACCCAGGTGATCGACTTTCGCGGGACAGCGGAGGCCGGGGGCAGGCTCGACCGCTTGCCGCCGGGCGTGTCCGCACTGTCGGCGCCCGTCGGCGGCGCCGCCCCGCGCGGCGCCGGAGCCGTCGGCCCGCCACCGGGCGGGTTGACCGCTCCCGATCCGGCGACCGAGGCCGAGTTCCGCGGCTACGTGACCGCGAGCGAAGCGAGGCAGTCGTTCGGTACCGCCCTGCGCCACGTCGCGTCGTCGGGACGGGTGACCTTGTGGCACTGCAACTCCGGGACGTACCGCACCGGCTGGGCCAGCGCCGTTCTGCTCACCGCGCTCGGCGTACCGCGCGCCCAGGTGTACGAGGACTTCCTGCTGAGCAACGCCGCGTTCGGCGCCACGTACGCGTTCGCCGAGTACCTCGACGCCGGCTTCGGTGCGGTCACCGCCACGTTCGGCTCGTTCGACGAGTACCTGAACCGCGGCCTCGGCATCGGCCCGGACATCCAGGCGGCCATCCGCCGCGAGCTCTTGGCGTAACTATGAAGGGACTCGTTCTCTCCGGCGGCATGGGTACGCGGCTGCGCCCGTTCAGCCACTCCATGCCCAAGCAGCTCGTACCCGTGGCCAACAAGCCGGTACTCGTGCACTGCCTGGAGAACCTGCGCGAGGCGGGAGTCACCGAGGTGTGCGTCATCGTCGGTGACCGTGGCGACGACATCCGTTCCGCCGTGGCGGCCCGCGACGACCTCGGCCTCACGCTGACGTACGTACACCAACCGGTACCGCTCGGGTTGGCGCACTGCGTCACTCTGGCCCGCGACTTCCTCGGCGACGACGACTTCGTCATGTATCTCGGCGACAACGTGCTCGTGGGCGGGATCACCGGTCTCGCCGAGACGTTCCGCCAGTACCGCCCGGCCGCGCAGCTCGCGCTGACGAAGGTGCACAATCCCGAGGAGTACGGCGTTGCCGAGCTCAATGTGGACGGTGGGGTCGTCCGGCTGGTGGAGAAGCCCGCCCACCCGCGCAGCGACCTGGCGGTCATCGGCGTCTACTTCTTCACCCCGGCCATCCACACGGCCATCGCCCACATCACGCCGAGCTGGCGCAACGAGCTCGAAATCACCGACGCGTTGCAGTGGCTCGTCGAGAACGGCGCCCCGGTCCGCGGCGAGCGCTTCGACGGGTACTGGAAGGACACCGGCCGGGTCGAGGATCTGCTGGAGTGCAACCAGCATCTGCTGGAGGCGACGGGTGGGCAGATCGCCGGAGCGGTCGACACGCAGAGCCACCTGGTCGGCCCAGTCGACCTCGCCGAGGGCGCGCGGGTGGTCCGCTCGCGGATCGTCGGCCCCGTCGTCATCGGTGCCGACACCGTGGTCGAGGACAGCTTCATCGGCCCGTACACCGCGGTCGGTGCCGGTTGTGTCGTATCGCAGTCGGGTCTCGAATACTCCATCCTGCTCGACGGCGCCGGTGTGCGTGGCATCTCCGGTGTCTACGGTTCGCTGATCGGCCGCTCAGCCGAAGTGGGTCGGGGCGGTGTCGTCGCCGGCCGCCACCACCGCCTCATCCTCGGCGACCACACGCGCGTCGAAATCGCCGCATGAACCCCGCCCGCCGCCCGCCACCCCCTCCGCCCCCACCCCCTTGCGTTGATCATGAACTTAGTTGCGGGGTCGACGGCGTGTCGCGTAACCAACTTCATGATCAACGCAAGGGGGTGGATCTCTACGACCCGCAGCTCTACGCGCGGGGGGAGGCGCATCGCGTCTGGCGGGCGTTGCGCGACCACACCCCGGTCCATTGGAACGCCGAGCCGGGGCCGGGGTTTTGGGCGGTGACCCGGTACCGGGACGTGCGTTGGGTGCTGCGCGACCACGAGGCGTTCACGTCGGAGCTCGGCATCGTGCTCTGGTCGCTGGGCGTACCGGATCCGGCCGCCGGCAAGATGGTCGCGGTCACCGATCCGCCACGGCACCAACGGCTGCGCGAGCCACTCGGCCGGCCGCTGACCCGGCACGCGGTCGGTGACCACGCCGGCTGGCTCCGCGCGCTGGTACGCGAGACGATCGCGCCCGCCTGGGACTGCGACGTCTGGGATGTGGCGGCCGCTTTCGCACGGCTACCCGTGGCCAGCGTGGTAAGGCTGATGGACTTCCCGCGCGAGGACCTAGAAGTCCTTCTACAGTGGACATACGCGGCCGTGGCGCCGTTGGATCCGCACTACCGCACCGGCTCGATGGAGAGCACCCTGCTGCGGGCGCACCACGAGATCATGAACTATTTCCGCCGCCGGGTCCGGGAACGCCGGGCGGCACTCGGTACCGACCTGCTCAGCCACCTGCTCACGGTCGACGCCGGCGGCCGTCCGATGACGGACGAGGAGGTGATCGTCAACTGTTACAACGTCTTCCTGGGTGCGGCGGTCACCACGTCCCAGGCGATCGTGTCGACGCTCATCGCGGTCGCCGAGCAGGGCGGTGGTGAGGGCCGGTGGCCGGTCGACGCGCCGACGTCGACCGCTGTCGAGGAGGCACTGCGCTGGTCGTCACCGACGATGAACTTCCTCCGGCACGCGAAGCACGATCTGGAACTGCACGGCGTGACCATCCGCGCGGGCGATGCGGTTCTCGCGTCGATCGCGTCGGCGAACCGGGACGAGCGCGTGTTCGATCGCGCGGATGTCTTCGACCCGGCCCGTACGCCGAACCCGCACCTCGCATTCGGCGGCGGTGCCCACTACTGCGTGGGGCAGAGCCTCGCCCGGCTGACCCTGCAGCTCGTGTTCGAGGAGTTCTTCACGCGGTTGGAGTGCTTCGAGCTCGCCGAGCCGCCGGTACGCCTCGTCTCGAACCTCGCCGCCGGCGTCGTCAGCGCCCCGATGCGCCTGAAGCTCCGACCGCGATGAGTTCAAGCCAGGTGGCCGACCAGGAAGTCGGCGGTATCGGCGAACGCCTTGGCCTCGTTCTCGCGCTTGGTGAAGCCGTGCCCCTCGTCCTCGTACACGTCGTAGCGGACCTCCACGCCTCGCTCCCGTAGCGCGTCGACGATCTGGTCGCTCTCGGTCTTGACGACGCGCGGGTCGTTGGCGCCCTGGATGACGAACAGCGGCGCGCGGATCGCGTCGACGTACGTGATCGGCGACCGCGACAGCAGGAAGTCCGCCTCGGTCTCCGGGTCGCCGACCCACGCGGCCATCATCGCGCGCCACGTCGGCGGTACCGCGCGGGCGAACGTCACCAGGTTGCTGGGCCCGACGATCGATACGCCGCACGCCCAGTACTCGGGCAGCCGGCTCAGGCACGAGAGGGTCGCGAAGCCGCCGTACGAGCCACCGAAGACGCCGATGCGCTCCGGGTCCACCCAGTCCAGCCCGCGCAGGTAGTGCGCCGCGGCCTCGAAGTCGCCGAGTTCGGCGCCGCCGAAGTCGCGCAGGATCAGCCGCTGGTACGCCGTGCCGTACCCGGTCGAGCCCCGCACATTGGGCGCGAGCACGCCGATGCCGTTGGCGACGAGGTACTGGTACAGCCCCGCGTAGTTGTACCGCGGGCGTTCCTGGGCCTCCGGTCCACCGTGGATGGACAGCAGCACGCCACGCGGTCCCTCCGCCGCCGGACGGTACAACCAGGCGGGGATCTCGCGTCCATCATGCGTGGGGTACCGGATCAGGGTCGGCTCGGCGGTGGCGGACGCCGCGACCGGGCGGGCCTCCGTGAGCCAGCGCAGCCGGCTGGCTGTCGCATCGGGAATCGGTGCCAGATCGGCGAGCGCGATGTTCGTCGGCCGGGTCGCAGTCTCCAGCATCAGCGCGAGCTGGTGGCCGTCGGCCGAGAGCGAGATGCGGTCTACACCACCGGCCGGCAGCGGTGGCACGCTGAGGTTCTCCCCGGTCACCAGGTCCCTCGCGTACAAGCGGGACGTACCGTCCACATTGACCGTCCACACCAGAGTCCGGCCGTCCCGGGACAGGTCAGCATGCTCGATGTCCCAGTCCGGGGTCTCCAGCCAATGCAGCGAACGGTCGGCCAGGTCGTAGCGGGCCAGCCCGAGGAAGTCCCGGCCGGCGTCGCTACCGATCAGGAACCCGGATCCGTCCGCCAACCATGCCCCGGGCGCGTACTGTGCCGGCGACGGCCCGCCTTCCAGTGGCAGGATCTGCTCCGTATCACCTTCGAGCGTGACGAGATGCGCGACGTGGTCGGTGTTGCCGCGCAGCTCGACGACTGTGAGCCGGGAGCTGTCCGGCGACCATCTGCCCGGGAACACCATGCCGCCGGCCTCGTACACCCGCCGCACCTCGCCGGTGGTCAGGTCCTGCACGAGGACATCCTGTGCGGTCGGGTCGCGGTCGTTGCCGCCGTACGCGACCCACCGGCCGTCGGGGGATACCTCGCCCAGGAAGTACTGCACCTTCGGGGTGTCGGTCAGCGTGGTCACCTCGCCACCGTCGACGGCCACGCGGCGCAACTGGTAGAACTCGTCACCCTGCGAGTCGGCGAGGAAGATCAGCGAGCTGCCGTCCGGCGTCCAGGAGATCTCCCGGACAGTGCTGTCCTTGTACGCGGTCAGCCGACGCCCCGCCCCACCAGCCTCGACCGCCTGGACAACCAGGTCGTACTGGCCAGATGAGTTGTCGGCGTACGCCACCAGGGTGCCGTCCGGGGACAGCGCGAGAGTGGGCTGGAAGCGGCGGTCCGGCCGGAAGTCCGCGTAGCTCGTCATGTCCCGCGAACTTACCAGTGACGACTGAGAAACTTGACCTGAGAGAGCGCTCCCACGCATGCTGTCCGCTGTGCAGAATTCGATCAAGCCGCAGCTGACCACCGAGGAGATCCAGGGGCTGGTACGCCACGGCCTCGGGACACCCGTCGATGTGGTCGAGACGGTCGAGTTCACCGACGGGTTCTTCAGCGCGGCGTTCGGCCTGCGCCTAGGGGACGGGCGGGAGCTGGTGCTGAAGGTGGCGCCGCCCAGAGAACTGAAGCTGATGCGGTACGAGTTCGAGCTGATGCGTACCGAAATCCACTTCTACGAGCGGGCCGGCGCTGCCGGCGTACCGTTGCCTGGTTTGCGTTTCGCGGATCCGGACGCCGGCGTGTTGTTGATCGACCGGCTGCGCGGCCGGACCCTGGCATCGGTCAAGCAGGAGATACCCACCGCGGACCTGATCGAATTGCGCCGCGAGATCGGCCGGTGTGCCGCGGCGATCACGGCGATCAGCGGCCCGCTGTTCGGCTACCCGCGGCTCGACGGCCGCACCCGTTCGACGAGCTGGCGCGAGAGTTTCCTGGCGATCGTCGACGACGTCCTCACCGACGCCGTCGAGCTGGACGCGGAGTTGCCCGCGCCGGCGGACCAGATCGCGGCGGCGGTGCGGCGGCACGCGGACCTGCTCGACGAGGTGACCACACCGGCGCTGCTGCACTACGACCTGTGGGACGGCAACATCTTCGTCGTCGAGGAGGGGGGACGCTGGCGGATCGAAGCGATCATCGACGGCGAGCGCGCGTTCTACGGCGACCCGATCGCCGAACTGGTCTCCGCGATCGCGTTCATCGACGAGGAACAGGGCGCGGCGGTCATCGACGGCATGCTCGGCCGGCCGCTGACCACCGACGAGCAGACGCGACTGCGGCTCTACACGGCGTACCTGTTCCTGATCCTCGTGACCGAGGGCAAGACCCGCGGCTTCGACCCGGCGGAGCACGAGCCGGTCCGTCAATGGGCGCTGGGTTACCTGAAGACCCTGCTGGCTAGCCTTTGACCGCGCCCTGCAAACCTCCGACGATCTGCCGCTCGGCGAGGGTGAAGAACAGCAGGGCCGGCAGCATCGCCAGCGACGTGAAGGCGAGGATCCCCGCCGTGTCGGAGGTGTACTGCGTCGAGAAGTTCTGAACACCCAGCGGCAACGTGTGCAGGTTGACGTCGTTGAGCACGAGCAGCGGCAGCAGGAACGCGTTCCAGCTCGACACGAACGCGAGTACTCCGACCGTGACGAGTGCGGGACCCGACAGCGGCAACAGGATGCGCCAGAAGAATCCGAGCCGGCTACTGCCGTCGATGTACGCGGCGTCCTCCAGTTCGGTCGGGATGGCGAGCAGGAAGGGCCGCAGGATCACGATCGTGACGGGCAACTGGAAGGCGACCTGCGGAAGGATCACGGCGTAGTACGAGTTGATCAGGCCCATGTCGCGCAGCATGAGGTAGAGCGGCAGGATCGCCGCGCCCGCCGGGAAGAGGAAGCCGAGGGTGAAGTACGTGTAGAGCAGCTCCCGGCCGCGGAACCGGTACCGGGCGAGCACGAACGCCGCGCAGACGCCCAACGCCATCACGCCGAGCGTGGTACCGAGGGCGATCACCGTGCTGTTGATTGCCTGCGTCCAGAACCGTCCCTGGCTCAGCACCCGCCCGTACGTGCTCCATACCCACGGGTCGGGCAGCCCGGCCGGGTCCGCGTTGATCTGAGGGGTGTCGCGGAAGCCCCCGAGGATCACGTAGAGCACCGGCACCATCGACACCGCGGCGATCGCCAGCGCCAGCGCGTACGTGAGTGGACTGCTCCAGTTGATGGGGCGGCGACTGGTCGATGCGGGCGCGGTCATGCTCAGTTCGCCCTTCCGGTCAGCGCGCCCTCGATGTCCCGGCGCAGCACGAAGCGCTGGAACAGCAGCGCCGCGACGAAGGATATGCCGAACAGGATCACCGCCACGGAGTTGCCGTAGCCCCACAGTCGGGCGAAGAAGCCGTTGTCGACCATGTAGGTGGCCATGGTGTTGGCGGCACCGAGCGACCGGGTCGACGGCGCGGCGACCACCCAGATGATGTCGAATTGCTGCAGCGAACCAATCATGGACAGGAAAATCCAGATCCGGATCGTGGGCCCCAGCAGCGGGAGCGTGATGTGTCGCTGGATCTGCCACCAGCTCGCGCCGTCGATGGCGGCCGCCTCGGACAGCTCATGGGGCACATTGGACAGTCCGGCCAGGAACAGGATGATGGCGAAGCCGATGTACTTCCACGTGAGGATGAACAGCAGCGTCCAGATGATGAGGGGCAGGTCGGACAGCCACCCGCGCACCAGGCCGCCCAACCCGAGCGCCCTCAGCAGCGTGTCGGCGCTGCCGTCGCTCGCCAGGATGAGCCGCCACATGATGCCGACGGCGACCTCGGCGAGCACGAACGGGACGAGCACCAGTAACCGGAAGAAAGCCCGCCCGCGGAAGCGACGGTTGAGCACGAGGGCTATGCCGATGGCGAGGGGTACCTGCACCAGCAGCGACCCCACGACGATGATGATGTTGTTCCACAGCGCGTCGCGGAAGATGGGGTCCTCGAAGGCGAGGCGGTAGTTGCGTAGTCCGACGAACTCGGTGGGCGGGCCTGCCCCCCGCCATCGGAAGAGGCTGTAGTAGAGGGCGAAGCCCATCGGTACCAGCACGAACATCGTGTAGACGACGAGCGCCGGCGTGGTGAGTCCGATGATCTCGTACCACTTACGCCGGGTACGAGCGGCGCGGGTGGACTGACCCCCGGTCGGCCGGGGCCTGGCCGGCCGCGCGGATGCGCGGTCGGCCAGGCCCACTGACTCGCTGGTACGACTCACTTCTTCGCGGCCGCCTTCATGTCGTCGACCACCTTCTCCGCAGTGCCGGATCCGGCGAAGATCGCGACGATGCCGTCGTTCATCGCGGTACCGACCGTGCTGCCGTACGCCGTGTCGAGCCACAGTTGCACGTAGCTCGCCTCGTTGGTGGCCTTCAGGATCGACTGCAGAACGGGCTCGGAGATGCCGGTCTCGGCGCCCTTGGCGACGGGGAGGCCGACGTTGATCGCGGCGTAGTCCTTCTGGACCGCGGGGCTCACGATGTACTTGAGGAACTCCACGCACTCCGCCGGTGCGTTCTTGGCGCAGGCGAACCCGTCGCCGCCACCCAGGGCCGCCTTCGGGTCGCCGGGCGCGCCGGAGATCGCCGGGAACGGGAACCAGCCGATGTTCGGCTTCATGGCCGTCCACGAGTCGCCGGCGAGGGTCTGCATGACGCCCAGGTTCCAGTCGCCCATGAGCTCCATCGCCGCCTTGCCCGTGGCGACCAGGCCGGCCGAGCTGCCCGCGCCCTGCTGAGACACCGTGGCGATGAAGTTCGGCTGGAACGGCTGGATGCCGATGAAGTCCTTGAGGTCACTGCCGGCCTTCACGAAGCACGGGTCGTCGAACACCTTCTCGAGCGTCGCCTTCTTCAGGGTGTCGACCGAGCAGGCCCGCAACGCGAAGTTGTACCAGTAGTGTGCGGCGGGCCACTTGTCGCCGGCGCCCACCGAGATCGGGATGACGTTCTTGGCCTTCAGCTTGTCGACCGCCTGCTTCAGCTCGTCCAGCGTGGTCGGCGGAGCCGTGATGCCCGCGTCGGAGAACAGCTTCTTGTTGTACCAGAAGCCTTCGATGCCCATCCGGAACGGCAGGCCGTACTGGCGGCCCTGGACCTGCCAGATCGCGGCCGAACTGCCGATGTTGGTTGCCTCGGTCTTGGTCTGGTCGGTGATGTCCTTCAGATAGCCGGCTTCCACCTGGTCGACGATTTCGCCGCCACCCCATGCCTGGAAGATGTCCGGCGGGTCGTTGCTCAACAGCGCCGCGGGGATCCGGGTGCGCTGAAGCTGGTTCGTCTCGATCGCCTCGATCTGGATCGTGACGGTCGGATGAGCGGTGTGGAAGTCGGTGGCGACCTTCTGCCAGAACGTCTTGCCTGGCCCCTCGTCGGAGGCGTTGTGCCACCAGGTCAGGGTCACGGGGTTCGCGTACAGCTGCCCTTCGGCTGGTGCCTCGCTGCCCTTGGTGCATGCACCGAGCAGCAGCAGGGTGGTCGTCGCCATCAGCGCCATGGCGGTGCGCACGCGGCGCGATCGTGCCATTGGACTCTCCTCAAAACGGTGTCGCGTCAGCTGACCAAACTCTCTGTCGTGGTCCGAAAGTTGTGGGGTGTGCCGCGGGCGTTGCGGCGTCATTGTGGTCGTTGGCCGGCCGTCACGGTCGAGCGGCAGACCAGCGCGGGTCCAGCCGGGTCGTCATGAGAGCGTCCCTTCGAAGAGGCCTGCACGCACAAGGCGGCCGGGATCGTAGCGTGTGCTGGGCGAACCTGGTCTCCGAAACTTTCGGTCTCGGTCTGCGACATTCTTGATGCTTGCCGCACGCTACGACGCCGTGAACAGCCGGTCAAGACCTGCCGCATTACGACTCAGGCCGTTAGTTCGGGGCTAGCTCGCCTCGCGGCTGGGACGCCGGTCAGGAGGCACAATCTTCCGGAAACTTGCGGAGCGAATCATTGGACGCGGGCCTGCCGCCGGCTGACGGTGAACAGCAGAGCCGCACCCAGGGCGGCGGCCGCGAGCGAGCCGGCGAAGATACCGACCTTCGCCTGGATTATCAGTACCGGGTCGGTGAACGCAAGGTCGGTGATGAACAGCGCGACCGTGAAGCCGATCCCGCCGAGCGCGGCTACCGGCCAGACCTGTGCGGGCGGCATGCCGCTCGGCAGCTCGCCGACGCCGAACCGGCGGGCACCCAGAGCGGCGGTACCGATACCGATCGTCTTGCCGACGATCAGTCCCAGCGCCACCGCCCAGGTCAGCCGCTCACCCGCGGCCTCACCCAGGACGCCGCCCCGCAGGTCGATGCCCGCGTTGGCCAAGGCGAACAGCGGGATGACGACGTACGCGCTGACCGGGTGGAGCAGGTGTTCGAGCTCCTCGAGCACGGGCCGGCCGCGTACCGGGTGCGCCGGCGTCATCAGGCCCAGGGCCACCCCGGCGATCGTGGCGTGTATCCCGGACTCCAGGACAGCGAACCAGATGACGAGCGCTAGCGGCACATACGCCCACGGGCTCGACACCAGGCGGGCCATCATCGCGGTGACCAGCAGGCCGAGCACGGCCAGCCCGAGCCAGCTCCATTTCACCGGACCGGAGTAGAACGCGGCGATGACGACGATCGCGATGATGTCGTCCACGATCGCGATCGACAGCAGCAGCAGTTTGGCGCCGGTACCGGCCCGCGCGCCGAACAGCGCCAGGATGCCGACGGCGAACGCGATGTCGGTGGCCATCGGGACACCCCAGCCCTGCCCCGCCGGGCCACTGGGCGCCACGACCAGGTAGATGAGCGCCGGTAGCAGGACGCCGCCGAGCGCCGCCACCACCGGCAGCACGGCGGCCCGACGCTCGGTCAGCTCCCCGACGACGAGCTCGCGCTTGATCTCGAGACCCACCACGAAGAAGAAGACCGCCATCAGGCCGTCGTTGATCCAGTGCTGGAGGTCCTCGGTCACCGCCCACGAGCCGTGGCCGATCGTCAGCTCCTGGTGCCAGAAGCTGGCGTACGCGTCACCCGCCGGCGAGTTCGCCCAGACCAGGGCCGCCACTGTGGCGGCGACCAACACCAGGCCGGCCGTAGCCTCCTGGTGCAGAAACTCCACGAGTACCGGCAACCGGCGGACGAGCCGGCGCGGCACCATGGTCGACAGCCTATGATCCTCGTGCACAAAAGGTGTGCTAGTTACTCAAATGGCGAACAGAGGCGCAGGTCGCTCGGGTCAGCACGGCCCGACCGGTGCGGCGGGAGCCGCGAGCGCTGCGGACCGGTCGCATGCTCCGGCAGTATCACTTCCTTACTAGCGCGGTTTGAGGAGTGCGGAGAGGACGCCGGCCACGTCGAGGACCCGGTGGACGATGCCGCGTGGTCGGCTGATGTGGAATTGGCGGCCCGCTTCGTTGGCGGCGTTGAGACCGGTTATGAGTGTGTTGATCGCGGTGGAGTCGAGGAAGGTGACTTCGTGTAGGTCGACGTCGACTCTGGTGATACCGGGGGTGTCGATCGCGCGACGGAGGACGTCGGCGAGGGTGTCGGCGGTGGCGATGTCGAGTTCACCGTGCAGGACCAGGGTCAGTGTGTCGTTGGTGCGGTGGGTCGAGTAGTTGAGGTCCATCTCGACCACCCTCCTGTCGGTGGGCGTAGGACACGATGGGTTGGCATGTTGGGTCCTGCCGAGCCCGCCAGTGCGAGCGAAGGGGGAAGGGGCCGGCAGGGCAACTAACGGACGATAACGCCGCGCCCGCGCAGATCGCCAGATCCGTTTCTTCGGTCGCGGCCGTTGTCACCTGAGTGCGTCTGGGCCCGGCTGTCGGATCTTCGGCGCCGGGATGGCGGCGGTCACGACGGTGCCGCGGCCGTCAGGCCCGTTTTCGATGATGAGTTCGGTGGTGAGTCGCCGGCAGATCCACATGCCGCGGCCGGCGTCACTGCTTCTCGGATCAGGACGGCTGTGGCCGACGGTTGGGTCGGCGATGCCTGGACCCTGGTCGGTGACCTGGCAGTACAGGGTGCTGCCGTGGTGCCACAGGCGCAGACGACCGCTGCCGCCGCCGTGCCGGACTGCGTTGTTGGCAAGCTCGCTGCCGACAATGATCAAGTGTTCGATTTGTTGGTCGGTGGCGCCGAGTTCGCTGGCGTGAGCGGCGAGGGTGGCCCGCAAGGCGTACAACCCGTTGGCGTCGAAGGAGTGGTCCACATCGACCACCTCCGGCGCCTGGGCCGCAGACCGCCGCCGGCGCGAGCGACTCGCGGGCGGGTCAGGGCTGCTGCTCATGTGCCTGCTGTACCCGCATGCTGGGGGCGGCACTCCCACCGACCAGATCGAGAACCGTGGCCACGGCCCGCCGGCAGGTCACGGTCATGCGGCGGGATGCCGGCAGTCTCATCGCGGCCGCGACGATCACCCCGGCGCAGGCGCCGTCGATGTAGTCCAGACCGGCCAGGTTGAGGTGCATGTGTCGGTCCAGGCGGGTGGACTCGGTCAACGCCTGCTCCAGGATGTCGCGGTGGCGGTAGTCCAATTGGCCGGCGATACGCACCCCGGGCGGGCTGTACTGGCGGCAGATCCGCAGCAGCGGATGTTCGAAGTAGACCTGCGCGGCGACCGTCTTGGGATGCGCCTTGGCCGCAAAAGCGAGGGTGACCGCGTCGAAGCGGTCCCGGTCGTACTGGCAGATCAGACACAGCCGTCCCTCGCCGAGCAGGCCGGTCACGGCGGCCTCGAACGCCATCAACTCACCGGCCGCGGCGAGCGGCCGGGTCGCCCACGCCATGTCAGCGGTGACCCGCAACCCGCGGTACCCTTCCCGCCCTGCCGTGGCAACCTCGCCGGCCAACACCTTGACCATCCCGACCGCGGTGACGTCGGCCGGGCCGAGCAGGGACCCGGACACTGCCGCGATGCTCAATTGGCCCCGGCGCAACGCCGCCCGCGGCCGTACCGACCGAGCCGTCAACTCATCGGCAAGTCCGTCCGGGCTGATCGTATCCGTCCAGCACACCACCTTCTGGCCCGAGCGCAAGCCGTCCCGCACGAAGGCCGCCACCAGATCCAGTCGCTCTTCGGCATCGGTGAACGTCAGACAGGCATGATCACCTGTATCGACCGCATCCGTCGTGACCGCATCCGTCATCCCGACCGTCCGCAAATGCTCGAAGGTGACACCACGCTAGAAAATCTCGCTGGTGTGCGGAGCCCCGCCGCAGCAGCATCTTGCCAGTGTGGCGCGCCGGCCGCCGGGCCGCCCGGCGGACCTTCGTCCGGTGCGGGTTCGTCGGGGGCGCGCCAGCCCAGCAGCAGGGCGGCGGGTGAGGGACGGTGGGACGGCCATCAGCCGACAGGCGCGGGTACTGGGGCCAGACGGGTCGGACCCGCTCGGCGTCGAACTTGGTCGCGTCGAGCATCTCGAGCAGCGCCATGGGGGCCGTGGTCGATACCGACCGTGCGTCGGCGTGCGAAGACCGCCGATATTGGTCATGGCGAATACGCCGTCTGCCAGTACGGCAAGGCTCGCTTCGCGAGCTCGCGAGCGAGACCGACTAGCTCGGACTGCGCGGCCTTGCGAAGCGAAGCGGCGCAGTTTCGTGATCAGAGCACCCGGCGGGGCGCCGCGGTCGCCGCCGCGGCACCCCACCGCCGGGGGTGCGTCTCGGTCGCCTCCCCGATGGTCAGGCGGCTCTGCGCCGCCACCACCACCGGCGGCCAGCAGTACTGCCAGCGCTGGCCATGGCGAGTTCTTCGGCCTGCTCCTCGGCCTTGGCGGCTTCGGCGCCCTGCATCATCGCGCCTGCCGCGAAGGTGTAGGCCCGGGTCCAGGCACCTTCGATTTCCGGTGTCCAGGCATCGCCGGCGAACCTGCTCAGCGTCGCGAGCAGGATGTTGCCGACCGCGGCGTAGTGGTCCATCTCTGCGCCGTACCGGACGTGGTTGCGTCCCATCGTGGTGAGTGCCGGCATCAGCTGCTCGGGCGTGTCATAGTGCGTGACGAGCGCAATGATCGCCTTGAGCAACTTCTCCCGCTGCATGTCCATCACCGGCGGGAAGAGTGAACGTACGGTGGGGTGCTCAGCGAACAGTTGGTCGTAGAACGACGCGACCAACTCGTCCGCTCGGGGTGCTACGAGGGCCAGACTCGCTTGCAGCAGCCTGTGGTCCTCGGTCCTCGTGGAAATGTCCATGGCCGCCTCCCCGACGCCATTGACGGTGATGAAAACGAGCGCTCCGGTGGGTACCGGGGTGCGCTCGTCACAGAGAGAATATGATTCGATACTGCTCGTTACAAGAGGTGCTCGGGATAGAAGTCAACTCGGCACATTCCGCTGATAGTGCACGCTGCAAGTTGCACATATAGAAATACGTCAGCGTCTGCCCCGGCTCAACCGTCCTCGCTTCGCCGCCCGCCGGGCTTCCTCGTACGCCGCCCGGTAGACATGCGCCTCCTCGGTCGCCTGTACCGCCTCGTCGGCCAGCGCTCGGGCCGCCACCTCCGCGATCTCCGCCTCCCGGCACAGGTGACGTTCGCCGGCGGCCGCCAGCCCGTACGCCCGTTGTGCCGCATGCTCCTCGGCCCGCGCCCGCAGCAGCGTCTGGTCTTGCTGGTCCTGGCTCGCGTCCCAGCCGCCGGCCCGCTGCCACACCTCGCGCAGCTCCTCGACCGACAGGTCACCGCGCTTGAACGCGGCCAGTGCCGCGCGCGACACCTCCTGCGCCAGCGGCGGGTCGGCGCTCGGTCGCGGGGCGGGCAGGCCACGGGCCGCGGCGAGCCGGGCGTTCGCATGAGCCTGCTGCGCCTCGTCGTGCGCGCGCCACGCCTGCTCCCGCGACTGCTGCGCCTCCACGCACCGGGCCCGGGTTGCGTGGGCGATCGCGTCCACCCGGGCGGCCCGCTCGACCACCTCGGCCGCCTGCCGGATCAGCTCCTGCGCCTCGGCCCGCAGCCGGGCCAGCTCCGCGGCGGTCGGCCTCGGTGGCCCCTGCATCCACGCGAGCAGACCAACGAGCGCGAGTACGAGGAACGCCAAGCCGAGCAGTGCGGCCCAGACCGTCCACACTGGACCCAGATCCAGGTCCAACGCGACTCCGGCCATGCGTAGAGCCTACGAGCCGCGACGGAAAGGTAACACCCCGCTCACGCGCCCCCCTTGTCCGTCGATCAAGGACTTGTGCACATGGTTCGATCTCCGATTCATGTGCACAAGTCCTTGATCGACGGGGAAAGGGAGCGCTAGTGCACGGGCGTGATCGGGTCGACGACCTGCGCGGGGCGGCTGCCGTTCGGTACCGGTTGTGGTGAGCCGAAGAGGCCGACGAGACCGGACACCCAGAGCTGGCGGTACACCGTGTCGGTCGGGTTGATGACCACGAAGTCGACGCCGCTCGCCGTCGCGATGCGGTACGCCGCCACGAGCGCACCGATGCCGACGCTGTCGATGAAGGTCACGAGCCAGAGGTTGACTCGGATCTGGTCGGGCGCGGACTTCACGAGCGCCGAACTGAGCGCATCGGTCAGTTCATGAGCGGTGCTCATGTCGATTTCGCCGCGAGGGCAGATCTCGAGTGTGCCGTCTACGTGCCTACTTGTCGTGATCGACAGGCTCACGGTGTGATCCTCCGCAACTCGCAAGTGGTGGCGGGTCAGACTGGCCCTCGATACCCAGACTTAGATCCGCAAAACGTGCAACGCTGCCCTGCGACGGTAGCACGTGCGGCCGAGTCCGGTTAGCCCTCATTTGTGGTGTCGCTGTACGAACCGAACAACCGTCCGAAAAACTCGATCGTGCCATGCGCGCCGGCGCTGGTCGGCCAGGACGCCGATCAGGCCCACGAACCATACCGGTGCCAGCAGCAAGCCCACCAGCGCGCGGGCGGCCGCCTGGAGAAAGCCCAGCTCCCGCCCGTCGTTGCGCCGGACGACGGTACCGATCAGGAGGCCGCCGACGGTCTGTCCGGTGAACGACCAGGCGGTCGTGAAGTACGCCCAGGGCAGCAGCGCGGCGGCGACCCCGCACAGCACCTCCAGCCACCCGGGCGAATCGCCAGGCAGCACCTGCTCCCAGGCCACGACCGGCAGGATCCGGACCGTCAGGCACAGCACAGTGAGCAGAACCACATCCATGATCAGTCCCGTCAACCGGGACACCAGACCGGCGTACTCCTCCACGGGTTACGCCGGGCCGGCGTTCCGCTCGCGACCGATCAGGCGGCGGAAGGCCGCCTCGACCCGGTCGTCCGCGGTGGCGGTGGTCGCGCGCAGGCGGTTCGTCGCCTCGCCGATCGCGCCGCGGCTCTGCTCGACGACGAACTCCCGGATCTGGGGATCGTCCGTCAGGTCTTCGATCACGACCGGCAGCACCCGTTCCCGGATGTCGGGCATGGCGCCGTCGATGATCCGCGGGACGACCTCGGCTACGAGGTGGGGCACGAGTCCATCGATGATCTTCGGGATGATCCGTACCTGTGCCCAGGCGACGCCGTCGTCGACGGTGGCCCACAGGAACGCGACGGCGTCCGCCCGGCTGGCGGCTGCCGTGGCTCGGCCGACCTGCTCGGCGTCGGCCAGCCGGTCCCGAGTTCGCCGCAGCAACCCGGTCGGCAGCAGACGACCACCAGCTCGGGCCACGCGGTCGCCCGCCAGGCCGGCCGCATGCCGGGCGGCCGTCGAGCCCTGCCGGAGCAGGCCGAGCGCGGTGGCGACACCGCCGCGGTACGCCGTCCCGGCACCGACCCGCTCACCCGCCAGGACGGCCAGACCCAACGCGATTCTGGCGGCGCCCGGCCGCTCGGCCGCGGGCGTGTCCCGTTCTCCCAGTCCATAGGTCATGCCCGTATTGTCTACCTTGTCCGTGGCGGACGTTCGCGCTACAGCCGCACCCGACCGACCGCGGGCTCCACGAGGCTGCCCAGCCAGAGCACGTCGCCGTGCTGCCGGACGCCGGTCACCATCGTGTACGCGCCACCCGGTCCGTGCAGCACGCGCAGCACCCGACCGTCGCTGTCGACGAGGGCCGCCAGGCTGTACCGCTTCGGGTGCGGCTGCGCCGCCTCGGGCAGCAGGGCCGCCACCCGGCGTACCCCGGGATGGGGGAGCAGGCGCTCGGCGATCGGCAGCCGCGGGCTCGGCAGCGCGACCCAGTAGGTCCCGTCACCCATCGCGGACACGTTGTCGGGGTACGCCGGCAGGTCGGTGAGCACGGTCGGTTCACCGCCGTTCAGCGGTACCCGCAGCAGCCGGTGGGTCGACGTCTCCGCCAGCAGGATGGCGGACTCGTCGGGAAGCAGCGCGACCCCGTTCGGGAAGTACAACCCGGTCGCTACGACGTCGGTCGTGTTCGTGGCCGGGTCGTACCGCAGCAGCCGGCCGTTGGGCTGGTGCTCGATCAGGTCCCGCCGCCAGTGCGAGAGCGGGAACCGGTTGGAGGTATCGGTGAAGTACACCGTGCCGTCCCGCGCGATGGACGCGTTGTTGCAGAACAGGATCGGCGTACCGGCGGCCTCGTGGGCCAGCTCGGTGATCTGGCCATGCTCACTGACCCGCAGCAGTCCCTTGTACGCATCGCAGACGACGAGCGTGTCGTTGGTGGGATCCAGCTCGATGCCGAGCGGCCGACCGTGCGTCTCGGCGAGCAGGTGCGGCGGGTCGCCCGGCTCGGCGTCGGCCGGCCAACGCCACAGCTTCCCGTCGTCGCCGCCGGCGACCAACCGTCCGTTGTGGTCGATCGCGACGTCCTCGGGCGCGTGACCGGTAGGTAGCGGAAACAGGTCGGGTGGTCGAGGCGGGTGTCCTCGGGCGCCCAGACGCCTTCCAGTGGAGGCGGGACGGTCGCCGGTTCCTTGCTGGGATGGATCAGGCGGGGTATGCGGGCCACGAACGCATTGTGCTGCTGATCGTGGCCCGTTGATACCCCCTACGACGATTCGGTTCGCGCCCGGAGGGCGGCGATGAGCCACTCCATGGCCGGTACCCTCGACGGGATCGGCGGCCAACCGTTGATGATGGCTAGCAACTGCCAGTACCGCTCGGCCCGGGCGTCCGTCCCACTCTCCAGTTTGGACAGTGGGTCGCCAGGCCCGAAGGCCGCGCCGAACTGAGCAATCGCATCCTCGACGATCGGGGACGCGGCCGGACTCTCCGGCGTCACCCCGGCCGCCCGCGCGGCGTCCACCCGTTCCGAGATGGTCGCCACGGCCCGCATAGCTGCCTGCGGATCGGCCGGTGTCTCCGGCCGCTGGTCGGGGGACGACCACGATGCCTCGCTCATCTGGCGAATGCGGGCCCGGAAGTCGGGGTCGCCGACGAGCTCGGCGAGCTCGACCCACGCGTCGACCTGTTCGTCGGTCGGCTCGTCCGGCAGCTCGGGCATTGCCGAACGGAACCGGGCCTCGAACGACGGGTCGACGTCGAGCCCTTCGAAGATGTGGTCCAGAAACTCGGTCACGATGCGTCGGCGCTCGTCCGCCGACGCGTGCGCCAGCCGGTGCATGCGTTCAACCTCCTGATCGGTGAGCTTCGAGCCGATGTCGGCCAGCCGCCGTAGCACCGCGCGGCGCAGGCGCAGCATCCGGACCTGCGCGTCGATCGCCTCGACGTGCGCCGCCGCGACCTCGGGCAGGTCGGCCCGGCGGTCCAGGACGGCCCGGATCGTGGCGATGTCCAGGCCTAGCTCGCGCAGGGTACGCACCAGCTCCAGCCGCACCAGCGCCTCAGCGTCGTAGCGGCGGTAGCCCGCACGGGTGCGCCGGGACTCCGGTACCAGACCGATCTCCGAGTAGTAGCGGATCGTCTTGACGGACATCCCGGTACGCCGGGCGAGGGCGCCGATCGACATCGGCTCGTTCATGATCCTGAGTCTGAACCCTCCAGCCGGTGGAGACTCAACGCGATTTACGTTGTCGATGCGAACCGCTGGACCAGATCGGTGCGCCCGGCCACGATCAGCAGGTCGCCGCGTTTCACCACGGTCTCCGGTACGGCCGCGACGAAGTCCTCGCCGGTGCGCTTGACCCCTACGATCGTGACGCCGTGCCGCGACCGCAGCGCGGATTCCGCGAGCGTCCGGTCCGCGGCATCGGCCGGCGTACGGGTCTTCGCGATCGCGAAGCCATCGTCGAACTCGATGAAGTCGAGCATCTTCCCGGTGATCAGGTGGGCGACGCGGTCACCCATCTCCGCCTCGGGATGGACGACGTAGGCAGCGCCCACCGAGCGCAGGATCCGGCCGTGCTTGGCCGAGATGGCCTTCGCCCAGATCTCCCGTACACCGACCTCGTGCAGCGCGAGCACGGTCAGCACGCTCGCCTCGAGGTTGGCGCCGATGCCGACGACCGCGCGCGCGAAGTCCGCTACGCCGAGCTGGCGCAGCGCCTCCTCGTCCGTCGCGTCGGCCTGCACGACATGGGTGAGCCGGTCCGCCCACTGCTGCACCAGCCGGGCATCCTCGTCGACGCCGAGCACCTCGTGTCCGAGGCGTACCAGGGACTCGGCCACCTGCCCGCCGAACCGGCCGAGCCCGATCACCACCACGTTGTCCGCCGGCTGCGCCGGCACGCCGTTGCTAGCCAACGATGGGTCGCTCCTCTGGATAGCGGTACAGCCGGTGCGAGACGCGCAGGGCCATGGCGGTGGCCACGGCCACGGTACCGACCCGGCCGACGAACATCAGCATGACGAGCACGATCTGCGCGCCCGTTGCCAGGGTGCCGGTGATGCCGGTCGACATGCCGGCGGTCGCGAACGCCGAGACCGCCTCGAACAGCAGGGCATCCAGCGGCTGGTCGGACAGCAGCAACAAGGCGAGGGTACCGGCGGCCGCCACCGCGACGCCGAGCAGCGCGACGGTGAGCGCCTGGCGCTGGGCGCCCTCAGCGATGCGCCGGCGCCCGACGACCACGTCCGTCTCGCCGCGCACCTCGGCCCAGATGACGTAGGCGAGTAGGAAGAACGTCGTCACCTTGATGCCGCCGGCGGTACCGGCGCTGCCGCCGCCTATGAACATCAGTGCGTCGGTCAGCGCGATGGTCTCCTGGGTCGCCTGTCCATAGTCGATACTGTTGAACCCGGCGGTACGCGGCATGGTTCCCTGGAACAGCGCGGCGAGTATCTTGTCGCCGGTGTCGAGCGGGCCGAGCGTGCCCGGGTTGCCCCACTCGAACGCGAGCACGAGCGCGAACCCCGTCACCAGCAGGATCGCGGTGCCGACCACCGTCAGTCTGGTGTGGACGGTCCACGTCGACGGCTTGCGCAGCTCGCGGATCAGCTCGAACAACACCGGGAAGCCCAGGCTCGCCACGATGACCGCGAGGATGAGCGGCAGGCAGATCCACCAGTCGCCGACGAAGCCGACCATGTTGTCGGAGAACAGCGCGAACCCTGCGTCGTTGAATGCGGATACACAGTGGAAGACGCCGTACCAGACGGCCTTTCCGAACGGGTAGTCGTACCCGAGCCAGAACCGCCCGGTGAGCACGACCGCGAGCACGCCCTCGATGACCAGCATGGTCGCCACGACGCGGACCAGCAGCGCGCGCACGCTGCCGAGGCCGACCGAGCGGTTCTCGGCCTGGGCGATGAGCCGTTGGGACAGCCCGAGCCTCCTGGACACGAGCAGGCCCAGCAGTGTCGCCAGCGTCACGATGCCCAGGCCGCCGATCTGGATGAGCAGCAGGATGACTCCCTGGCCGAACGGCGACCAGTAACTGGGTGTGTCCACAACCGCCAGACCGGTGACGCAGACCGCCGACGTCGAGGTGAAGAGCGCCACGAGCGGCGTGGCGCCGCCCGCCCCGGCGCGGGAGATCGGCAGCATCAACAGCACCGTGCCGATCACGATGGCGAGCAGGAAGGCGATCGGGACGATCCGGGCCGGGTGCTGAACGGTACGACGCATCGCGAGCCTTCATACCATCCGGATAGGGTGTGCGGGTGCGGCTAGCCATAGTCAGCGGTGGGGGTACCGGGATCGGCGCGGCCACCGCCCGGATGCTCGCCGAGGACGGGTACGACGTGATGATCGTCGGCCGGCGGGCCGCGGTACTGGCCGATACGGCCGCGGCGATCGGACCGTCGGCCACGTCCGTGATAGCCGACCTGACTCTGCCGCAGGACGTGGCGCAGGTCGCCAGCGCGGTCGGGGACCGGGAGGTGGACGTCCTCGTCAACAACGCCGGCGGCTACCTCACGGGAGGCGACGGTGGCCTGGCGGGCCTGGCCGACTGGTGGCAGCGCAACCTCGACGCGAACCTGTTGACCGCGGTACTGCTGACCGAGGCGTTGCGCGACAAGCTCCGCCGGCCCGGCGGCCGGGTGGTCCTGGTCAGCTCGATCGCGGCACAGCGCGGCGGCGGTGGGCCGTACTCCGCCGCGAAGGCCGCATTGCACGGCTGGGCGTACGACCTCGCCGCCGAACTCGGTCCGGACGGCATCACGGTCAACGTGGTGGTCCCGGGCTACGTGGCGGACACGGAGTTCTTCGGCGACCGGATGACTCCGGACGGGCACGCGCGGCGGGTCGCCCAGACCCTCGTCGGCCGCGCGGGCCAACCTTCCGACATCGCCGAGGCGATCCGGTATCTCGCGAGTCCGGCGGCCGGCTACGTGACCGGTCAGGTGTTCGGTGTCAACGGGGGTTCGGTCCTTGGCCGCTGACGCCGCTGGCGCCCCTGCGGCCGGCGAGACAAATCGCGAGCGCGCCGAGGCGGTGCTGCGGCTCCTGGCGGGACCCGACGCACGGCTGCGCGAGGACCAGTGGGCGGCCATCGAGGCGCTCGTGGTGGACGGTCGCCGGGTGCTGTGCGTGCAGCGTACGGGTTGGGGCAAGTCGGCCGTCTACTTCGTGGCGACCGCGCTGCTACGGGAGCGCGGCAGTGGCCCGTCGGTCATCGTGTCGCCGCTGCTGGCGCTGATGCGCAACCAGATCGAGGCGGCCGGCCGCGCCGGCATCCACGCCCGCACCATCAACTCGGCGAACCTCACCGAGTGGGACGAGATCACCGTGGAGATCAGCGACGGCGCGGTGGACGTGTTGCTGATCAGCCCCGAACGGCTCAACAATCCCGATTTCCGCGACTCCGTGCTGCCGCGGCTGGCCGCTACCGCCGGGCTGCTCGTGGTGGACGAGGCGCATTGCATCTCCGACTGGGGGCACGACTTCCGGCCGGACTACCGCCGGTTGCGTACGCTGCTCGCCGAGCTGCCGGCCGGTACGCCGGTGCTCGCCACCACCGCCACCGCCAACTCCCGGGTCACCGACGACGTGGCGGACCAGCTCGGGGACGCCCTCGTGCTGCGCGGTCCGCTCGACCGCGAGTCGCTGCGGCTGGCCGTGCTGTCGCTGCCGAGCCCGGCGCACCGGTTGGCCTGGCTCGCGGACCACCTCGACCGGCTGCCGGGATCGGGCATCGTCTACGCGTTGACAGTCGCCGGAGCGGAGGAGACGGCCGCGTTCCTCGCCGGTCGCGGCTACGCGGTCGCGGCGTACACCGGGCAAGCCGAGGACGCGGACCGCCGCGACGCGGAACGGGACCTGCTCGACAACAAGCTGAAGGCGCTGGTGGCCACCTCGGCGTTGGGAATGGGCTTCGACAAGCCCGACCTCGGCTTCGTCGTCCACATAGGAGCGCCGCCGTCCCCGATCGCGTACTACCAGCAGGTCGGCCGCGCCGGCCGGGCGGTGGACAGCGCCGAGGTGGTGCTGCTGCCGGGCCCGGAGGACGCCGCGATCTGGCGGTACTTCGCGACGCTCGCGTTCCCGCCCGAGGACCAGGTACGCCAGGTTCTCGACGTACTGTCCACAACGGACCATCCACTGTCGACACAGGCGCTAGAGCCGATGGTCGAGCTGCGCCGAGCCCGGCTGGAGCTGATGCTCAAGGTGCTCGACGTGGACGGCGCGGTGCGGCGGGTCCGCGGCGGCTGGACGGCCACCGGCGAACCGTGGGTCTACGACCGCGAGCGGCACCGGCGCATCGCGGACGCCCGGGCCGCCGAGCAGGAGGCGATGCGGGAGTACGCCGACACCACCGGCTGCCGCATGGAGTTCCTGCGCCGGGCGCTCGACGACCCACACGCAGTCCCCTGTGGACGGTGCGACCGCTGCGCCGGCGTTTCCCTGTCGCTGGACGTGTCACCGGACGCGCTGGCCGCCGCGCGCGCCTTCCTCGGTCGCCCCGGAGTGCACGTCGCACCGCGCCGCATGTGGCCGACGGGTCTGCCGGCGGCAGGCGTACCGCTGTCCGGCAAGGTGCCCGCCGGCGAGCAGGCCGAGCCGGGTCGCGCGGTGGGCCGGCTGTCCGATCTGGGCTGGGGGTCGCGGCTACGGTCGCTCGTCTCCGGAGCGGACGGTCCGGTGCCCGACGACGTCTTCGCCGCGGTCGTCGACGTGCTGCGGGAATGGGCGCGCGGTGAGAACCCGTGGTCGGCCCGCCCGGTGGGCGTCGTGGCCGTCGCCTCCCGGAGCCGGCCGCGGCTCGTGGCCAGCCTGGCCGATCGGATCGCCACGGTGGGCCGGCTGCCGTTGCTGGGCACGGTCGGGGTGGCCGAACACCAGGACGGGCGGGCCAACAGCGCGCAGCGCGTGCTCGCTCTGTACGGAGCGTTCACGCCACCCGTCCTGCCCGCGCTGGCCGGCCCGGTGCTGCTTGTGGACGACTATGTGGACAGTGGCTGGACCGCGACGCTCGTGGCCCGGGAGCTGCGCCTGGCCGGTGCACCCGCGGTCTTCCCGCTGGTTCTCGCGACGGTTACCTAGGCCGGCCGTACCCGTGGATCGGTGCGTGGTCGACGGGATCGATGCGGACGGTGGCGCCCGGCTCTGGCGCGTGGATCATCAGTCCCTCGCCGAGGTAGATGCCCACGTGGTGGACGTCGTCGTAGTAGAAGACGAGATCCGCGGGGCGCAGTTCGCTCCGCGTGATCCGCCGTACCGTCGCGAACTGCCGGCTCGAACTGTGCGGCAGGGTGACGCCGGCCGACCGCCACGCGGCGACCACCAACCCGGAGCAGTCGTAGCCGTCCGGCCCGTCGGCGGCCCAGCGGTACGGCCGGCCGAGTTGAGCCAGCGCGAACCGGACCACGTCGCCGGCCCGGCCGCTCGGGATGACCGGTACGTAGCCGGGTCGCACGGCGCGCAGCGCGGCCCGCTCGCCAGCGCCGTACGCCCGCAGCCGCATCTCGCGCAGCGATGCGAGCTGCCTCTCGATCGCGGTACGCCGGGTCGCCAGCTCGGTCTCCTGCGAGCGGGCCTGCTCCACGAGCGCGTCGAGCGTGCGCCGGGCGGTGACGTACCGGTCGCGTGCGGCGCCCAGCGCGGCGATCTCCCGGTGCCGCCGCCGGGCGAGCAGGTCGAGGGCGTCGAGCCGGCGTACGAGATCGTGGCCGGCGGCCGCGGTCAGCAGGACATTGGCGCTGTCCATGCCACCGGACCGGTACGCGGTCGCCGCGATCAGGCCCACCCGGTCGCGCAGGTCCTCGACCCGGCGCTCCAGCGGGGCGATCTGGCGTGCGAGCACGCCGGTCTGAGCCACGGTGATCCGCAGGTCCTCGCGCAGCGAGTTGTACTCCTCGACCACGACCTCGAGCTGCTCCGACGCGGCCCGGATCTGCCGCTCCAGCTCGGCCGGCGGCGGGTCGGCGGGGGCCGGACTCGGCATCGCGCTCACGGCGACCGCTATGGCACCTAGCGCGACAAACCGGCGCAAACTCGGTAACGGCACGCCGGGTACAACGAACCTCTCCGGCTCGTCGTTGCGGCAATACTCCAGGGGGGTATCGTTGCAACGTGACCACCGACGATGCCTCGACCGCCCAGTACTGGTACGCCGCTGACAAGCAGGCGCTCCTCGGCCGCCTCCGCCGCATCGAGGGACAGGTGCGGGGGGTTCACCGGATGGTCGAAGAGGACGCGTACTGTATCGATGTCCTTACTCAGATCTCCGCGGCGACGCGCGCGCTGCAGGCGGTCGCGGTCGGCCTGCTGGAAGGGCACCTCGCCCACTGCGTCGTCGAGGCGGCCCGCGACGGCGACCCCACCGCCAAGGTCAAGGAGGCGTCGGATGCCATCGCGCGGCTCGTCCGGTCCTAAACGGACGGCCAGCCAGCCGCCGTCGCGGTTGGTGGGGTTCGCGGTAGGACTGGTGGTCGCGCTCGTCGCCGGCTTCCTGGTGGGTCGCGCGGTCGGTCCGGTCGGCACGACGTCCGCCGCGGGCATGCCGATGGGTGGCGCGCCCACCGACGCACACGGGCACAGCCACGGGGGTACGACGGTCAGCACGTCCACCGACGTCGGTGGGCTGGCCGTGGCGGCCGGCGGGTACACGCTCTCGGCCGACACCGCTCCGTTCGTCGCCGGTACGCCGAAGACGTTCCGGTTCCGCGTCTACGGGCAGAATCGCGCGCCGGTGACGACGTTCGCGGTCGCGCACGACAAGCTGATGCACCTCGTGGTGGTCCGCCGGGACCTCACCGGCTACCAGCACCTGCACCCGACGATGGCGCAGGACGGCACCTGGAGTGTGGACCTGCGGTTGCCCGAGCCCGGGGTCTGGCGGGCGTACGCCGACTTCGCGGCGGTCGGCACGGCCGGAACCACGGCGGTCACCTTGGGTGTGGACCTGACAGCCGCCGGGGCGTACCAGCCGAAGGCGCTGCCGGAGCCGGATCGGTCCTCCACTGTGGACGGTATGACGGTCACGTTCGAAGGTACGCCGGCCATCGGTACCGCGCAGGCGCTGGTGTTCCGGGTGCCCGCACAGGTCGAGCGGTACCTCGGCGCGTACGGCCACCTCGTGGTGCTGCGCGAGGGCGACCTGGGCTACGTGCACGTGCACCCGGAGGACCAGTTGCTCGGCGGGGCCGTGAAGTTCTGGCTCGCCGCCCCGAGCGCCGGGCGCTACCGGATGTTCTTCGACTTCCAGGTCGCCGGCAAGGTACACACCGCGGAGTACACGCTAGTCGTCCGCTAGCAGCTCGGCGAGGCGCGGCGTCACGTCCCAGGTCTGAACGAGTTCGTCGTACTCCGCCCGCTGTTCCGGCGTCGGCGTCGCCGCGGTGTACCGGGCGCGCAGCAACAGGTTGCGTGGCGTGTGCACCGAGTCCACGAACTCCACCACGTCCACCCGGTAGCCGTACCGCCGCAGCAGCGCCGCCCGCAGCGCATCGGTGAGCACGTCGGCGAACCGCTCGCGCAGGATGCCGTACCGGGTGACCATCTGCCACGGCGGCGGGGTGGGCGCGGACCGCAGCTGGGCGGCGATGTCGTGGTGGCAGCAGGGTGCCGCGAGCACGTACGGTGCCCGCCACCGGATCGCCCGGGCCAGCGCCTCGTCGGTAGCCGTGTCGCACGCGTGCAGGGCCAGTACGACATCGGCACCGTCCACGTTGGAGGCTTCGAGGATCGTACCGGCCACGAACCGCACGTCGTCCTGCCAGCCGAGCTCGGCCGCCAGCGCCGTGTTCCGTTCACGCTGGTCGGCCCGCACGTCCACGCCGACGAGCCGGACCGGACCGCGACGGGACAGGTGGCGGTACGCGGCGAACGTCAGGTACGCGTTGCCGCAACCGAGGTCGACCACCCGGAGCGGCGCTGACCACGGCTCGCCGCTGAGCGTCGCGTCGAGCGCGCGCAGGAACGCGTCCACCTGGCGGCGCTTTGCCGCGCTGCCCCCGATGACGTCGAACAGCGGGTCGCCCGGGTCCAGCAGCCATTCCTTCTGCCGGTCGTGCGAGCCCGATGCGGCGGCGGCTACCGCACCGGCCCGGTGCACCTGTGCGGCGCCCTTCTTGGTGACGCGTACCTGCACGGTGGCGTCCACCGTCTCGACGTGCCAGTTGCCGAACGGCTCGGCCAGCAGCGCGTCGACCGCGTCGTCCGCCTCGGCTCCCCAGGGCACGTTGCGGGTCACCGGCCGCGTGCCGTCGGACGTGACCACCTGCAGCGCCTTACCCGCCTCGAGCGCCACGGGCCGCAGGTCCGCTCGTACCACCGAAGGAGTCTGCCCGCGACGGCGGCCGGCGGCTATCGCGCGGATCAGCCGGTCCGGCGCGAGCACCAGCCGGCGGACCTCGCCGAGCGCGTCGTCGAGTGATTCGGACATCAGGCGGCCGCCAGCAGGATCTGTTCGTACACCCCCGGATCGTAGTCGGTGACCGTGGGGGCATCGGTGTCCTGGTCCAGTTCGATGCCGGGGTTGACCCACTCGCGGCCACGCGGCCCGAAGATGTGCGGGCTGGCGCGGGCCACCCGGTCCGGCGCGGCGGCATCGACCACATCGGACAGTCCCACGCCGGCGCGCAGTTCCTCGGCGAGCGTGTCGGCGTTCACCTCCGGGCACCCGCGGGCCGTCTCGAGGACCACGTGCAGCAGCGCGATGCACCGGCCCTCGACGTAGAACGCCCGGCGCAAAGCGGCATCGAGCGCATCGCTGGCGGCGAGACCGCCGACGGCCGGTCGCCGCGCTGCCATGACCGCGGCGAGTGGGAGCAGGGTGGTGACCGGCCACCCGGCGCACTCGTCGAACGGCCACGGCCGCCAGCCGAGCGCCGGCTCGACGGCGAGCAGGGTGGCCTTCTCGGCCTCGACGAGCGACCGCCGATGCGGCCGCTCGTTGATTAGTTCCAACGGAAAGGGTCGGATGTCGAACGCCACATCCAGGCCCAGTCGCTGCCGTGCGGCGCGCAAGCCGTACAGAGTCAGGGTCGCGAAGGGGCACGCGAGATCGCCGTACACTGTGATCATGGAAGGATCCTGGTCTCGCCAATGGCAAGGTCCCAGAGATCCTCCCGGGCACGGCCCGCCTCCTCCCACGCCTCGCGGGCCCGGATCACGGGCGCCAGCAACGGTTCCGCGGAGAGCAGGAACGTGCCCCAGTGCATCGTGGCCATCCGGCGCGCGCCGAGGTCCGCGCATGCTCGCACGGCCTCCGGCGGGCTCATGTGTACGGGCTTCATGAACCAGTTCGGTTCGTACGCACCGACCGGCAGCAGAGCGAGGTCGATGCCCGGGTGACGCCGGCCGATCTCGTCGAAGAAGTGGCCGTACCCGGTGTCGCCGGCGAAATACACCTTCGTGCCGTCGGGCGCGGTAAACATCCAACCGCCCCAGAGGCTGCGGCAGGAGTCGGTCAGCGTACGGCGGCTCCAGTGGTGCGCCGGTACGAACTCGAACCGCACATCCTCGATGGCTGTCGATTCGTACCAGTCCAGTTCCGTCACGTCGCGGAACCCGCGGCGGCGGAACCACCAGCCGAGCCCACCCGGTACCAGCAACGGGGTCCCGCGCGGCAACCGCCGGATCGTCGGGGCGTCCAGGTGGTCGTAGTGGTTGTGGCTGATGACGACGGCATCGACGCGGGGCAATGCGTCCCAATCCAGGCCCACAGGCGTGTACCGCGCCGAGACGCCGGGAATCCTGCGCGACCAGACCGGGTCGGTGAGGACGATCAGACTACCGATCTGTACCACGTACGTCGCGTGGCCAACCCAGGTCACCGCGGTCTGGTCGAGGCCCACCCGCGGCAGCTCCGCCTGGCGGTGCACCGGTACTTGGTCGGCGTCCGCCAGCAACTGGGCGCGCGGGGGCCACTGGCGCATCATCCGTAACACGTCCCTGGCTCTGGGTAGCGGTGCGGTGAGCCGGTCGGCGAACGTGGCAGGCCAGCGGCGACCGCTGGCGGCTCGTCGAGCTTCCTCGATCTGACGGCGGACTCTGCGTGGGTCGAACATGCCATCCCTCCCTTGTCCGCAAGGGTAGTCGCGGGTCAGCCATCCAGCGCGGCGACGATCGCGTCAGCGGTGTCCGCGAGCAGCGTGCCGGCCGCGACGGGCCGCCGGGCGAGCGCGCTGAACAGGCCGGGGAGGCCGGGCAACGGGAACCCGTCCTCCGCCAGCACGGCGCGGTCGAGGCGGGTCAACCCTTCCCGGGTACGCCGCCATGCTTCGGTCACCTCGTCCGCGGACGGTACGCCGAACCCGTGCCCCACCGGCGCTGAGTGGCGTAACCGGACGATCGCGCTGTCGGCGTACGCCAGTGCGAGCCGGCAGCCGGCGGTCACCCTTTGTAAGTCCTCTGTGGACAGTCTGGTGACGACCGAGCACGGATGGGGACACTCTGCGGCGCAGATCGCGAGGGCATGCGCCGTATTGCTGTGCTGACGGTCCAAATAGGACTGCCAGCCAGTGGGCGGCTCGTGGGCGACGTGCAGGACGTGCTTGGCCGCGGACCGGTCCGCCTTGCTGTGCGGGCACTCGTGCGGATCGGCGTCGAGGTGACCCCACCGGCTGGCCCGGCCGCCGACCGCCATTGCCAGCAAGGCCGGATCACCGGCGTGGCCGAGCACCGGCTCCCAAGCGAGCAACGGGGCGTACTCGCTGGTGATGTGGACGGTCGCGACCAGCGCGGCCATCTCCCGCCGGCGCCAGCGGGCATCGATGACTTCGAGGAGCAACGAGTACGCCGGCCGCAGCGAGCCGAGCGCACCACGGTCCGGCTCGGTGGCGGCCTGCGGCATCCGGCAGGCCACGGCTCGTTCGCGAAGCGCATCGGGTACGGCGTCGGTACCGAAGTCCTCGGCATCGAGGTCGAGCAGGCGCTGCCCGAACACACACAGCTGCGCGATCCGTGCGTCACCGCCAGCGAGCGCGGCCACATCCCCGAACGAGTACCGCCGGGTCAGCGCGACGAGCGTCGCCGTATCGCTAATCGAGTACCACCGAGGTGGTCATGAACCCCTCCCCGTCGTCGGAGATCGGAAGAAGCCGAGATGTGGCAGGAGCTTCTCCGCGGTAGCCACTATCTCATCGGCATAGGTGATCGCGTCGGCAGCCGCCGGAACACATCGCCGAATTGAGCGCGCGCGGCCTCGTCCACGGCCAGGTGCCCACCTCTGGTCGTCGGCCTGAGTCCCTGCTGCGCAAGCACTGCGGTGCACGCGACGAGCGGCGTCGTACGCAAGCGTGCAGGCACTCTCCGGGTCGTCATTCGCGACGACACCTGCGGTACGAAGCGTGCGCTTCGCCTTGTCGAGCCAGGGCTGACCGTCGGCAGCACTTCCGTCGATGCTCTGCAATTCGCCCGCGGCCAGCATGCGCTCGATGGACTCGGAGCCCTTCTGCCAGCCGTTCATGCTGCCCGCAATGGCACGATCGGCGCCGAGCGAATCTGGCGAGCCAACGCGTCCCGACCCTCAGTCCATCGCTCAGGGCTGAATATCTTCGGGTTGACCGGGAGGCCGAGCCGCTCTTGGGCCCTCTCGGCGGCCTCGAAGACTTCGGAGCGATCCGGCCACCCGATCACCAGGACGTCGACGTCTCGAGGGGGCGGCCCTGGTTCGCCGAGATAGCGCGCGGCCCACGAGCCGTAAATGACCAGACTCTCGACGCCATCGATGTCGGCGAATTCGTCACCGATGACGGTATGGGGTCCGAAGGTAACGATCAGAAGCTGGGTGAGCGGTCCGATCAGGCGGTTGTCCGTATTGGCTCGCAGCAGCCGCGCTCGTCCCACCACCCGGGTGACGATCAGCTCCGCCTCGATGAGGCGCTGAGCCTCCCGATGCAGGGTGGACAACGGGACATCGAGCGCCCGGGCCAGCTCGGCAACGGTGTAATCCCGATCCGGGTGGAGCAACAGGACCGTGAGCAGGTCCGCCTGGTGCTGGGACCTGAAGATCGGAAGTAACGGCGGCGCTTCGCTCCGCATAACTGAACTTTATCTCCCATCTAACGGGAGATCAAGCTCATTCGGCTACTGGGCTACCGGTTTGACCGCGGTTGTTGCGGCGTCGCCGGCGGGATTTCGGCGCGGTCGGCTCGACTGCGGCGTCCACAGTGGACTCCGGCTCGCTGAGCCGGCGGCGGCGACGCTGGCGGGAGGCGCGGGGCGCGGCTTCGGGGTCGGCCGGGGACGGGGCTTCCGGCGTACCCCCGCCCGACGAGCGGGACCGGCGATGGGCGCGCGGTGCGCCGCGGCCCGGAGCTCGGCGGCGGCCGCCACCCAGGTCCTCCTCGACCTCGGCGGCGAGACCGGCGCGTGAGCGCTGCGCGCTCGGCAGCGTGCTGCCGACGTCGGTCGGGATGCCGAGGTCGGAGTAGAGATGGGGGGACGTGTGGTACGTCTCCGGCGGCGACGGCGTGCCCAGCTCGAGCGACTTGTCGATGAGCACCCAGCGGGGCATGTCATCCCAGTCGACGAACGTGACCGCTATGCCGGTGGCGCCGGCGCGGCCGGTGCGCCCGATGCGGTGCACGTAGGCGTCGACGTCCTCCGGGCAGTCGTAGTTGATGACGTGGCTGACGCCGCTGACGTCCAGACCGCGGGCTGCGACATCGGTGGCCACGAGCACGTCGACCTTGCCGTTGCGGAACGCGCGCAGGGCGCGCTCGCGCGCGCTCTGGCCGAGGTCGCCGTGCACCGCGGCCACCGCGAACCCGCGGAAGTCGAGGTCCTCGGCGAGGCGGTCGGCGGCGCGTTTGGTACGCGTGAAGATCATCGTGAGGGTCCGGCCCTCGGCCTGGAGAATCCGCGCGACCAGCTCGGCCTTGTTCAGCGAGTGTGTGCGGTAAATCACCTGGCGGGTCAGTGCCGCGGCGTCGGCGTCGGCGGAATGGCCGGCACGGACCGTAATCGGCTGGCGCATGAACCGGCGCGCCAGCGCCACGATCGGATCCGGCATCGTGGCCGAGAAGAGCATGGTCTGCCGGTCCTCCGGCAGCATCGCCAGGATCTTCTCGACGTCGTCGAGGAAGCCGAGGTCCAGCATGCGGTCGGCCTCGTCGAGCACGAGCGCGCGGATCCGGTCGAGCTTGAGATGCTTGCCCTTGGCCAGGTCGAGCAGCCGGCCGGGGGTACCGACCAGGATCTCCACGCCGGTACGCAGCGTGTCGACCTGAGGCTCGTAGGCGACGCCGCCGTAGATCGGCAGCACGCGGATGCCGCGGGTCCGGCCGGCGAGCGCCAGATCCTTGGCGACCTGCAGGCCGAGCTCGCGGGTGGGGACAACTACGAGCGCCTGTGGGCGTCCGTCGCCACCTTCGGCCGGCGCGAGTACGCGGTCGATGAGCGGCACGCCGAACCCGAGCGTCTTTCCGGTACCGGTCGGTGCCTGGCCGATCAGGTCGGCTCCGCGGAGCCCGATGGGAAGTGCGTATTCCTGGATGGCGAATGCGTGAGTGATTCCGGCTGTGGTGAGCGCTGCCACGGTTTCCGCGCGTGCGCCGAGTTCTGCAAAGGTACTCATGTACTTCAGGGGTGCCCTCTCGTCTGCGCCCCGCTTCGCATCCTGAGGGCGCCCATGGTCTGTGGCGTGGGCCGCACGCGATCATGGTGCACGATCACGGGCCGCACGCATCGCGGGCGCGCCACAAATGCGATGAGCGCCCGCGGTAACTCGACCATGGTACTCAGACGACGGGCGGCACGGCGAATCGAGTGGGAAGGTTCGCACTTCCGGTAACCTGCGGGCGTGTCCACACGAGCCGTCATCGACCTGCTGGGCATGCTGGCCTACGGCGAGCTGCTCGCGTTCGATCGGATGGCCAACGACGCCCGGCTCGCGCCGGATCTGCAGCGGCGCGCCGCGCTGTCCAGCATGGCCGGCGTGGAGATCGCCAACTACGCGCGGCTCTCGGCGCGCCTCACCGAGCTCGGCGTGGATCCCGAGGTAGCGATGGGGCCCTTCGTCACGCCGCTGCACGAGTTCCACGACCAGACCGAGCCGCGGGACTGGCTCGAGGCGCTGACCAAGGCGTATGTCGGTGACGGCATTGCCGACGACTTCTTCCGCGAGGTGGCGGCGTTTCTCAGCGCGCCGGACCGGCAACTGGTGCTCGACGTGCTGCACGACACGCGGTACGACGACTTCGCCTGCGCCGAGATCAAGCGCGCGATCGAGGCGGACCCGGCCGTGGCCAACCGGCTGTCGATGTGGGCCCGGCGATTGGTCGGCGAGGGGCTCTCGCAGGCTCAGCGGGTCGCCGTGGACCGGCCGGCGCTGGCCATGCTGATCGTGGAGGGCACCGGCGACCAAGCTGGCGTACAGGCTCTGCTCAAGCGGTTGACGACCGCCCACACGACGCGGATGGCCGCGCTCGGCTTGAACAACTAACTGGCGGTGAAGCCCACAGGGCGGGGCGACTCGGCGATCTCGACGTAGGCGAGCTTGTCGACCGGTACGATCACCCGCCGGCCACGCTCGTCGACCAGCGAGAGGATGCGGGAGTCGGAGGCGAGCGCATCGGTCACCGCGTCGGCGACCTCGGCTGGCGTTTGAGCGCTGTCGAGCACCAGTTCGCGCGGCGCGAACTGAATGCCGATCTTGACCTCCACCGAACCTCCTCGAGGATGTGGCCAGAACCTGCCGCGTGCCAGGCTAGCCGACGTCGGGCTCGGCGCCGTGCAGCGGGAAGCCGGCGATGCCGCGCCAGTTGAGTGCCGCGACCAACCCCTCGGCTTCCGACTTGGCCACCTTGCGGCCGCCCTCCAGCCAGAACCGGGCCGCCGCCTCGGCGGCACCGACCAGCCCGGAGGCGAGCAGCTCGGCCATTGCCGGGCTCACCCCGGTGTCCGCCATGATGGTTTCACTGATCGCCTCGATGCAGCCGCGCTCGACCCGGGCGACCCGTTCCCGTACCGCGGGTTCGTTGCGCAGATCCGACTCGAACACGAGCCGGAACGCCTCGCTCTCGTGGTCGACGAAGTCGAAATATGCTCGCGTCGCGCCACGCACGCGCTCCTTGTTGTCGGTGGTGGCGGCCATTTCCGCGCGTACCTTCTCGACCAGTGCGTCGCAATGGGTGTCGAGCAATGCGAGGTAGAGCTCGAGCTTGCCCGGGAAGTGTTGGTACAGCACTGGTTTGGAGACACCGGCGCGCTCGGCGATGTCATCCATCGCGGCGGCGTGGTAGCCGTGGGCGACGAACACGTCCTGTGCGGCGGCGAGCAGCTGCTTGCGCCGGGCCGACCGCGGTAGCCGCGTCGGCCGGCCCGATGACGACCGGTCCGGGTCCCGGTGCGGCGTCAGACGCACCGAGCTGGGCTCGTCGTGAGAGGCCGAGTTCGCCGCCGAAGACATTCCCACCTCCTGGTAGGGAGAATATTCCCCCGCGGTTGCAACTTATCGGCGTCTCCTGCACACGGTAGCCTTCCCATGGACGACCGAGGAGCGCACGGTGGACGAAACAGGGCAACCCGACGGGCCACCGCCGGGTGCCAACGGCAACGGCTCGGGCGATCGCAACGAACCCCGCCTGCGCGGCTGGGCGTATGCGAACGCCGGGTCTGCCGTGCCGGACGACGCGCCCGGATCGTTCCGTAGCCCGCTTCCTCGGCGTAACGAAGCCGAGTCGACCGGCTCCTGGTCCAACGCCGGAGCAGCCCTGGAACCGCCCGCCGAGCCGGCGGTCCCCGGATCACCGCTGTCCGGGTGGCGCACCGTCGCTCCCCAACGGCCGGAGCCGAGTCTGGAGGCGTACGGGCACCGCTACGCCGATCTGTTGGCACCGCTCGCGCCCCCACCACCGCCGCCGATCGCCGATCCCGAACCGTGGGCGCCGAGCCCGGTGTCACCGAGTCCTAGCCAGGTCGCGCCCAGCCAGGTGTCCGCGCCGCCGCATGTGCCGCAGCAGTACGCGGTACCGCCGCTGCCGCCACAACACGTGCCGCCGCAACACGCGCCGGAACACGTGGCGCCGCAACACGCCTCGGAACACGTGCCGGCCGCAGCACAGCCGCTGCCGACGATCCCTCCGGTGTCTGGGCCACCATTCGGCGAGCCGGACGCGTACGCCGCCACGCCACCCGGTGGCCTGCCGGCGTACAGCCGGGTCAACGGCTTCCAGCACAGCGCGGTGGTCCAGCACAGCGAGGACGCTGACGCCGAGCCGGCGCCGTGGGCGGACGCGTTGCCGCAACGGGTACCGGCCGAGCCGGACGTACCCACGCTGCCCGAACCGGTCACTGAGGATGTCGAGGAGCGGGCCGAGGCGGGCGAACTGGCGCGCATCGCCACGTACCTGCGACACGAGGAGCCCACCGACCGTCCCGTGCGCCGGGAGAGCCTCGACGTGGGGGCGGTGCTCGCCGCGGTGCGGGGGGTGTACGGGGTCCGCGACGCCGAACTGCGTACCAACCCGGGCGGCGTACACAGCCTCCGGCTGGACCTGGCCGATGGCGCCGACGCCGGTCTGGTCAGCCGCGAGGTGGCCCGGCTGCTCAAGGAACGCCTCGGGCTCGCCGCCGCACTGGGCAGCCGTACGGGCACTCAGGACCGCATTCCGGTCCGGCTCGCCGACGGCGTGTACCAGGGCCGCCGGCGCCCGGCGACCGGCTACGACAGTCCGCGTCCGCAGCCGCAAGCCGACTTCGAGCGGTCGACCGCCAGGGGTCGCGCCACGGTGGAGCCGCGCACCGAGTCCACCGCCGTCCCGCCGTTGCCCCGCACCGGGGAAGGGGTGCGGATCCTGCTCGACCACGTTCAGGTCTCGACGTTCGGGCTCGACTCGACGGTCGAGGTCCGGCTCGGGGTCGCCGAGCGGCGGGCGGTCGGCGAGGCGAAGGGACCGGCGGTCGACGGGTACGTGTTGCGCCTGGCCGCGGTGGCGGCGGCGAACGCGATCGACCTACTGCTGGTCGCCGAGAGCACCGGGGCGAGCAAAGGGCGGTGTTTTGTCGAGCATGCGTCGGTTGTCCCCTTCGGCACCTGCGAGGTTGCTGTTGTTGTGATCCTGCTTGTCTGCGGCGGCTGGGTGGAGCAGTTGGCCGGATCCGCGCTGGTCGCGGGCGATCCGAGGCAGGCGATCGTGCGGGCTACGCTCTCCGCGGTCAACCGTCGGATCGAGGCATTGTTGACATAACGACAGTCCGCGCTGGGCACAATTGTTAGATGAGGGACGCAGTCGTCGACGTCGTCGCAGCTCCCAACCAGCTCGTACCTCCGTGGCCCGGTCGTGGAGTCCTGCTCGACGGTGCGGTGACCTATGTACGGGATACGCCAGCAACCACACTGGGGGCGCAACCAGCCCTGTACGTACATGGGCTCGGCGGATCATCCCAAAACTGGACGGATCTAGCGGACCTGCTCGCCCACCGGCTCGACGGACAGGCGGTCGACCTACCGGGCTTCGGGCACAGCGACCCGGCGCGCAGCTACTCCGTGGCCGCGTTCGCCGACCGGATCATCAGGTGGATCGAGTACGCATACCGCGGTCCGGTACATCTGTTCGGCAATTCGCTGGGCGGGTCGATCTCGGTGCGGGTAGCCGCGACGCGGCCGGATCTCGTACGAACGCTCACGCTCATCTCGCCGGCCATGCCGTTCCTGGACCCGCGCCGCTCGGTGCAGGGCCGGCTGCTGCCGCTGCTGGCGCTGCCGCGGGCCGATTGGCTGGCGTCACGCCGGCTGGCGCAGATACCGCCGAGCGAGCTGGCCCGCATGGTGCTCGAGGCTTGCTTCGCCGACACCACCCGGCTGCATCCGCAACGGCTGGAGGAGGCCGTCGAGGAGGCGAAGCTGCGGTACACGGTGCCGCACTACGCCGACGCGTACGTGCGGACCCTGCGCGGCATCGTGGGCAGCTTCCTGCGGGCGTACCTGCCCGGCAGCAACTCGCTATGGCGCCTCGCCCGTGCGGTCAAGGCTCCGACCCTCGTGATCGGTGGACGCGAGGACCGGCTCGTGGACGTACGGGTTGCCGAACAGGTCGCCCGGGCGGTCCCGGACAGTTGGCTGCTCATGCTCGACGGTGTCGGCCACGTGGCGCAGATGGAAGTACCACTGTCGGTAGCCGAAGCCGTTCTCGGACTCCTGGACGAGGCCAACCGCACCCGCCGCGTCGCGAAGTAAAGGGGTGCCGTGGCAGGCTAAGGCCCGATGCCCAGCACCCGTCGCTCGTCTCCCGCATACCAGGTGCCCGCACCGCGCCGCTCTCGCGACGACCAGCAACGCGCGCGGCGCCGCCAGCGCCATCGGCGTACCCGAATCATCTTTGCGATCCTGCTGATCCCGCTCGTCGCGGTCGGTGCGGAGCTGGTGCGCCGCGGGATCACCGCGCCGGCGGCGCGTCCGGTCTCGGCGGCGCCTTCGTCGGAAGCGCCGTCACCGACACCGAGCGCTGAGCCGACGCCCAGCCCCACGCCGAGTGCCAGCCCGACCCCGCTGTACGCCGTGCCGATCAGCTACCCGAAGTCCGGCCCGGGCACGTGGGGATACGCCATGACGCAAGGCCCGGTGCTCGGCACCGCGGGCACGTTGCGGCGTTTCCGCATCGCCATCGAGTCCGGCGTCGAGTCGCTGGGCTACGGCACCGATATCGCGTCGTTCGCCGACTTCGTGGACGCCGCGCTCGGCGATCCGCGGAGCTGGATCGGCGGGAGGCAGGTCCGCTTCCAGCGGGTGCCGAACGGCGCGAACTACCAGTTCACGATCTACCTGGCGACCGGCGAGACGGCATACCGGCTGTGCCTCGCCGGCGGAGTGAACATCCGGATCGGCGGTGCGCCGTACAGCTCGTGCCGGGCGACGGGCAAGGTCATCATCAACCTCAACCGCTGGATGAGCTCCACGTCCGAGATGGTCAGCAAGCAGGTCCCGCTGGACCTCTACCGGCGGTACGTCGTCAACCACGAAGTCGGCCACGAGCTGGGTAACGGCCACGAGCGCTGTCCCGGGGCAGGCCAGTTGGCGCCGGTGATGCAGCAGCAGACGCTCGGCCTGAAGGGGTGCACGGTGAATCCGTGGCCGTATCTGAACGGCCGACGCTACCGGGGGCCGTCTGCATAGGTTCTTGGGCTGGATCTGCGCCGACCGAAGGTCCAGGCGCCAGAGTCAGCACCGCGTAGTTTCTTGGGCTGGATCTGCGCCGACCGGAAGGTCCAGGCGCCATAGTCAGCACAGCGTAGTTAGTCTGTCCGGGCAATGTCTCGTGTGATGGCCCCCGTCAGCATCCCGCGTGGGCGCGCCAGAGCCCGGGCGCGGCTGCGCCGACGCCGTAGTGCCGTCCTGGCGCTGGTGCTGGCGGCCGCCGTACTCGTCGGAGTGGATCTGGCTCGGGGAAGCGCGCCGCGCCCGACGCGGCCGGCCGCCGCGGGGATCGCGCTGCGGGTGCCGCCGCCCGCGACGCTGCTGCCGCAGTCCGCGCCCACCAGAGCACAACCCAGCCCGACGCCGCCGACCACGAGGGGGTCGGGCACGTTCCGCTACGCGGATGGCCAGGGCTCGGTCCTGGGTACGGCGGGAGCACTGCGCCGGTTCCGGATAGCGGTGGAGGACGGTACCGCGGCAGCCGCGGCGGAGTTCGCGGCGGCGGCCGACGCGGTGCTCGGCGACCCGCGGAGCTGGATCGCGAGCGGGCAGCTGCGGTTCCAGCGGGTACCGCGCAACGCCAGCGCCGAGTTCACGATCTACCTGGCCACGCCGGCCACGTCGACGCGGATGTGCGCGGCCGGCGGGCTCGATACGAACGGGTACACGTCCTGCCGGCTGCCCGGTCAGGTGATCATCAACCTGGCGCGGTGGACGCTCGCGGTACCCGGCTACGGCGCCTCGCTCGCGGTCTACCGGGCCTACGCGCTGAACCACGAGGTCGGCCATCAGCTCGGCTACGGCCACGAGGCGTGTCCCGGTCCAGGGCGGCCGGCACCGGTGATGCAGCAGCAGACGCTGGGGCTGAAGGGGTGCGTGGCGAACGGGTGGCCGTACGTCGACGGGCGTCGCTATTCCGGCGCGCCGGCAGCGTGAGCGTGGTCTCTGTCATGGTGGGTGAGCTCGGCGGCGCGCAACAATAGCGGGGTTGCCTCTTTCGTCGAGGAGTAGACCCGTGTCGTTGCCACCGCTGGTGGAGCCCGCCGCTGACCTGTCGGTCGAGGAGATCCGCCGCTATTCCCGCCACCTGATCATCCCGGACGTCGCGACCGCCGGGCAGAAGCGGCTGAAGAACGCGCGCGTGCTGTGTGTGGGCGCCGGCGGGCTCGGCTCGCCCGCGCTGATGTACCTCGCCGCGGCCGGTGTCGGCACGCTCGGCATCGTGGACTTCGACACCGTCGACGAGTCCAACCTGCAGCGCCAGGTGATCCACGGTGTCTCCGACATCGGCCGGTCCAAGGCCGAGTCGGCCGCCGCGTCGATCCGCGAGATCAACCCGCTGGTCAACGTGGTGATCCACAACACCGCGCTGGACCGGGACAACGTCTTCGACATCTTCGGCCAGTACGACCTGATCGTCGACGGCACCGACAACTTCGCCACGCGGTACCTGGTCAACGACGCGTGCGTGCTGCTCGGCAAGCCGTACGTGTGGGGCTCCATCTACCGCTTCGACGGCCAGGCGTCGGTGTTCTGGGCCGCGCAGGGCCCGTGCTACCGGTGCCTGTATCCCGAGCCGCCGCCGCCCGGCATGGTGCCGTCCTGCGCCGAGGGCGGGGTGCTGGGTGTGCTGTGCGCCTCGATCGGCTCGATCCAGGTGACCGAGGCCATCAAGCTGCTCACCGGCATCGGGGAGCCGCTGGTGGGCCGGCTCATGGTGTACGACGCGCTGGAGATGTCGTACCGGACCATCAAGGTGCACAAGGATCCCGCGTGCGCGGTCTGCGGGGAGAACCCGACAGTGACCGAGCTGATCGACTACGACGACTTCTGCGGCACGATCTCGGCCGAGGCGGCCGAGGCGGCGGCGGACTCCACGATCACCGTGACCGAGCTGGCCGACTGGCGGACCGCGGGCAAGGACTTCCTGCTCGTCGACGTGCGGGAGCCGGCGGAGTACGAGATCGTACGCATCCCGGGCTCGGTACTGATTCCCAAGGGCGACATCCTGTCCGGCGAGGCACTCGCGTCGCTGCCTCAGGATCGCCAGATCGTGCTGCACTGCAAGACCGGAGTGCGATCCGCGGAGGCGCTGGCGGCGTTGAAGGCGGCCGGGTTCCGCGACGCGGTACACGTCCACGGTGGCGTGGTCGCCTGGGTGAAGCAGATCGATCCGTCGTTGCCGCTGTACTGATCTTTCTCGGGCCGCTAGCGTTACGGCCCGTGGTCGACATCGACGCCGCGATGGGGTTCGTGGTCGCCAAGGGCGATCCGGTGGATCGTGCGCGGCTGTCGTGGCTTCGGGCGGGCATCATGCCGGACGAGTCGGTGCTGACCGATGCCGAGTACGGGCAGACGGTCTCGGGCGGTTGGCCGGCATTCTGGGCCGATCATGTCGCCTCGGTGGACGCCACCTGCTTCCGCCTCGCCGAACTGGACGACCTCGGCTCGATCAACCGGCCGGCCGCCCGGCGGGCGATCGACTGGCTCGCGGCAAGGCAGGCGCCGGACGGCACCTGGGAGGAGGACCCGTTCCTCGCCGACGTCGCACCGCTCTGGGCGAAGCCGGGGGACCCCGAGGCCCGGCTGTACCTGACCGCGAGCGCCGCCTTCTGGTTGACCGTGAGCGGGCTGCAGGCTCGCGCCAACGGGCCGCTGGACGCCCGGGCCGGTGGCCTGCATTCGGGCGGGGTAGCCAAGGCCGCGCAGGCGATCGCCGCCAGCCTGAACAGCGACGGCAGTTGGCCGTCGTTCCTGGTGACCGGTTGGCTCGGCGCCGCCGTGCTGTACCGGCAGGAGATGTTCTACGAGGCCGCCCAGATGCAGATCATCCTCGGCGACCGGTTGCCCGAGATGTCGTCGGCGGACACCGCCTGGTTGGCCGCGTCCCTGCGCCGGGTCGGCGTATCCGGCGACGACTGGCTGCTCGTGGCCGCCCGGCGCCGGCTGGCCGAAACCCAGCGCTCCGACGGTGGTTGGCCGAGCGATGACGGCGAACAGTTCGACGTCCACGTCACGCTGACGGCGATCCGCGCCTGCCGCTAGTTCCTTATGTGGCCGTCCCCGGTGACCACGTATTTCGTGGAGGTCAGTTCGGGTAGGCCCATCGGGCCGCGGGCGTGCAACTTCTGCGTCGAGATGCCGATCTCGGCGCCGAAGCCGAACTCGCCACCGTCGACGAAGCGGGTGGAGGCGTTGACGAGTACCGCGGCGGCGTCCACTGTGGACACGAACTCGCGGGCGGCCGTCTGCGACCGGGTGACGATCGCCTCGCTGTGCCCGGTGCCGTAGCGGCGGATGTGCGCCACCGCGGCCTGCAGCGACGGTACGACGGCCGCCGACATGTCCAGCGACAGGTACTCGGCGGCGTAGTCCTCCTCGGTCGCCGGCAGCACCTGTGCGGCGTGTTCACGAACGGCGTCGTCGCCGTGCACGGTCACGCCGGCCTCGGTGAGGGCGGCCAGCGCTCGGGGAAGGAACTCGGCGGCGACCGACTCGTGCACCAGCAGCGACTCGGCCGCATTGCAGACCGACGGCCGCTGCACCTTCGCATTGAGCACAATGGACAGTGCCTGGTCGAGGTCGGCGTCGGCGTCGACGTAGACGTGGCAGTTGCCGACTCCGGTCTCGATGACCGGTACCGTCGACTCCTCCACGACCGACTTGATGAGCGACGCGCCGCCCCGGGGAATGAGCACATCGACGAGCCCTCGTGCGCGCATCAGCTCCTTGACCGAGTCCCGGGAGGAGGAGTCCACGAGTTGTATAGCGTCTTCCGGCAGGCCGGTCCCGGCCGCCGCCTGGCGGAGGATCGCGACGATCGCCTCGTTGGACCGCGCCGCGCTGGACGAGCCGCGCAGCAGTACCGCGTTGCCGGACTTGAGGCACAGTCCGGCGGCGTCGGCGGTCACGTTGGGACGCGACTCGTAGATGATGCCGACCACGCCGAACGGGACGCGGATCTGGCGCAGCTCCAAGCCATTCGGCAAAGTGTTGCCGCGTACCACCTCGCCGACCGGGTCGGGTAGCGCGGCCACCTGCCGCAGGCCGTCGGCCATGCCGGCCACCCGCTGTGTGTTCAACGCGAGCCGGTCGACGAGCGCGGCGCTCGTACCGGCCGCCTGGGCAGCCGCGACGTCGACGTCGTTCGCGGTGAGGATCTCGCTCGTGCGGCTGACGAGTGCCTCGGCCATCGCCACCAGCGCGGCGTCCTTGGCCGTACGGGTGGCGACCGCGAGCGCCACCGACGCCTCCCGCGCGCGGCGGGCACTGTCCATGACCGTCATGCCCCTGCCTCCAGAATCACCATGTCGTCCCGGTGGACGACCTCACGCTCGTACTGCCGACCGAGCGAAGCGGCAAGCTCCACAGTAGACCGTCCGAGCAGCCCGGGCAGTTCGGTCGCGTCGTAGTTCACCAATCCCCGGGCGACGGCGTGACCGCCCGCGTCGACGAGGTCCACCGGATCTCCAGCGGTGAACCGCCCGTCCACGGCGACGATGCCGGCCGGGAGCAGGGACGCCCGTCTGGCCACGATCGCGCGGACGGCGCCCGCGTCCAGGTGCAGCCGGCCACGCGGGGAGGTGGCGTGCGCCAGCCAGAAGAGGCGCGCCGCCGGCCGTGCCCGTACCCGGTGGAACAGCGTGCCGACTTCCGCACCGGCCAGGGCCTCCTCGGCGAGCGGTGCGGCGGTCAGTACCACCGGGATACCAGCCCCGGTGGCGATGCGCGCGGCCTCGACCTTGGTCACCATGCCGCCGGTACCGAGGCTGCCGGGCTTCCCGATGGTGACCCCCGCGAGATCGCCGTCGCCGCGGACCTCGTCGATTCGCTGGGCACCCGGCTTGGTTGGGTTGCCGGTGTACAGAGCGTCCACATCGGACAGTAGAACGAGCAAGTCGGCGTGGACGAGCGCGGCCACGAGCGCGGCCAGCCGGTCGTTGTCGCCGAACCGGATCTCCTCGGTGGCCACGGTGTCGTTCTCGTTGACGATCGGCACGGTACGCAGATCGAGCAGCCGCCG